>DASRCF010000289.1:0-3576 GCA_035653255.1 Chloroflexota bacterium | reverse complement strand
AGACTCGGGTATAGAAGTCCACGTTCTCGCGAGCGTGCCCCGTAATCGCGGTTACGTGATGCAGACCGCCGAGCTGATTCATTCTCCGACTCTCCCCAACCTGATTTCAGGACTGTTACCTGAGCGTATCGTGAGGCTGTGTGTGCGCACTTCCCAGGAGAGATGAGCGCGCGTGGAGCAATCATGCATGAATTCGGTTCCCTTCTTTCCGGGTCCACTCTTTCGGTCCTTCGATGCCACACTTGGAGGTACGATACGCGTCATGGAACCTTTACCGCGATGGGGCGACGTCCTGAGCACGAATTCGAGCAATCATCCTGACACAAAACAACCGAAAGCCCGGTGCATGTCAGAGGCGGGTTTGCGCGACGACTGCCTCCCTGGATCTCGGCTCTAACGGGATGACCCTTGAACCCTGATCCCCTTGGGAAAGTCTGGACCGTCGAGGACCATCTCAAGGGCCGGCCGGAGTCCTCTGTGCGCCTCTACGCTCGGTTCGTCGAGCTGGTGACGAGCTGCGGTCCGTTTTCGTACTCAGTATCAAAGACGGCGATTACCTTCAAGGGAAGCCGTCGTGGCTTCGCCGGCGCCAGACCGACACGGAAAGGGTTACGGGGGTATCTGGATCTCCAACGAAGAGTTGCCGATCCACGAATACGACGTGCCAACCCTTACACCAAGAGACTGTTCGTGCATCACTTCCTGGTCACCTCGCCCGACCAGCTCGATGAAAGGTTTGGGGGCTGGATCGCCGAGGCCTACGCGGTGGGTCAAGGGGCGCATCTGGGCTGACCGAGCCCTGAACACTTCTGTCGTCATTGGCGGTGGCTCGGTGATGCTCCGGCCTCAATTGATCCGGTCAGTTGGCCGGAAGCACGCTCGCCGGTCTAACAGGCCCAAACCTAGCTTGTGGAGGTCTGCCACGGCTTCACCGAAGAGGTCGCGGGCCGGTCTTCGACGGTCGCCGGCAGCGGGAACGCGGTGACACCGTCGATGGACTCGCGGATGATGTCGGCGTGGCCGGCGTGTCTGGCGGTTTCTTGTATGAGATGGAGCACGACCCACGCCCTTCGAGACCACCGTAGGACGCTCCTGTTCCACATCTCTTGCAGCAGGTCTGAGACGACGGGCACGCGTCTAGAGACCATTCCTGAACGACGGCCCTGAGCGCCGATACTGCGTCGCGCTGCAACCTGCGGCGTCGGCACCCGATTAGATGAGCGGACAGTCCTAAGCGGATTGGAGTCGAGCGTTCCGCCCCTAATTCAGGAGTTTAGGTCATGTCCGCCGCGGGGTGGTGGCGCTATCGGAGGAACGTTCCGCCAGCGCGTAGGATGCCGCCTGAGACCAGCTCATTGAACCGCCCTCGCGCCACGCGACCTCGAATTGCGCGTCGCTCAGGCGCCCGCGCAGCTCCTTCGCTACGCTCGAGTGACGACTCTCATCAATTGGCGGCAGTGCCATCCCGATTGCCTTGCGCAGGCCGTCGGCTGCCCCGAGGATAATGACTTCACGTTCGGGCTCGTCTCGCGTTTGTAGCCAGCCGGCGTGCTCCAGGCACTCAGCGACACCAACAACGTGCTCGATCTTAGAGTTCAGCTCCAGGGCGCGACGGTAACGTGCGAAGGCACGATCAGGACGTCCCTCTGCCCCTTCCACATCTCCCAGATACAGGTACCCATAGGCCGTGACACGCCTGTCGACTTCCGATCTCTCCTGCACGCGAAGACTCCTGTCGACCGATGACCGCGCCAGGTCGTAGTCGCCGCGGACGCAGTACAGGTTGGCGAGAGAGACCAACACTAGAGCCACTTCGCTGGGGAGCTGAACGGCCTCCGACCTGGCCAGACTCTCCCGGTAACTGTCCTCAGCTGAGTCGAGCTGTCCCTGGGCGAGATCGACATCGCCAAGGGACTCCAGGGCAATAGCCGACAACCAGTGACTTGCCGCCTCCGTCAATTGCAGGCACTCCATCGCAAGCTGACGTGCTCGGGGGTATTCCCCTTGAAGACGGCGGACGCGGCTCAGATTGATGGAGGTCGTAACCACAGCGTCGAGCGGGGAACCCGCGCGGCGGTAAGCCTGCAGGCTCTCCTCCAAGAGCTCGGCTGCCCGAGCCAAGTCGCCCCTCAAGGCGACTACCTCGCCAAGGTTGTTTAGCGCCCGCCCCAGGGAAAACGCAGCCCCCCGCTTCCGTGCAACGTCCAGGGTCTCTTGGATAAGAATCTCGGCCCGTCGGTACTGACTCTTCTCTCGGGCAAGCATACCCTGTGCATTGAGGACATCGGCCAGCCCACGCTCGTCAGACAGCTCGCGCATGAGGAATTGAGCCTCATCGTAGCGGGACTCGGCCGTGTCCAACTCACTCTGCTGGTGGGCCAGAACCCCCGCGGCCAAAAGGGCACGGGCACGCGCCGGCACAGATTGCGCGTGTCCCGAATCCTCCCCCAGCATCAGGTCCAGCCATCGCCTGCCCTCTTGGAAGAGCCCTCGCGTAAGCCAGAGCCGCCACAACGATCCGGCCAGTTGAAGACCTTTCTCTGCATCGCCTGACTCGGCATACCACCGAAGCGCAGCCCGCAGATTGTCGAGCTCAGCCGCAAGTCGTCCCATCCAGTAGCCCGCTCGTTCTCCGGACAGCTCTGGGTAGAACTCCTCAGCGAGGCACAAGTAATGGGAGGCGTGCGCTGCGCGCGCCATTGGGTTCTCGCCGCTCGCGTCCAAGCGGTCATGGGCGAACTCGCGCACGGTCTCCAACATCCGAAATCGAAGCCCCACTCCGTTGGAATCATCCAGTCTGAGCATGCTCTTATCCGCCAGCGCCGCGAGACTCACCATGACGGTGTCAGGCGCTAGTCCCATTTCCCGGGCGACCGCCTCCACAGCCCGGGAGTCGCCACTGCCGGCAAACACGGCCAGACACCGGAAGACGGCCTGCTCTTCAGCATCGAGCAGGTTGTAGCTCCACTCGATCGTTGCGCGCATGGTCTGCTGCCGAGCGGGAAGGTCTCGCGGCCCAGGGCCAAGTACGTCCAGCCGGCGAGGTATCTGCTCCAGTAGCCAGTCGGGCGACCGATGTTTCAGCTGCGAGGCCGCCAGCTCAAGAGCTAGAGGAAGGCCCTCAAGGCGGCGGCAGATCGAGACGATGCTGCCGGCGTTGTCCGCCGACAGCTCGAAGCCGGATCGAACCGCGCGGGCGCGTTCGAGCAGCAGGGCAACCGAGGCTACACGGCACAGCTCATCCAGCGTGGGCAATGGATCCTGTTCGGGGATCGGCAGCGGAAGAACGTCGATCTCATGCTCGCCCCGAAGACGGAGAGGCTCGCGGCTGGTCACCAGCACCTTCAGCCGGGGGCAGCCCGCCAGCAGCCGGGCGGTGAAGGCTCCGGCGCCTATCACGTGCTCGAAGTTATCCAACACGAGGAAGAGCTCCAGCTCCCGGATGAAGGCCAGGAGCGCCTCCTCAACCGTTGAGTGTCCAGAGGAGCGCACGCCGAGAGCCGTGGCCAGGGCGTCGGGCACGAGGTGAGAGCCGGTCAGACTGGCCAGCGAGACAATGAGGGCGCCGTCGGCAAA
>DASRCF010000288.1:0-36738 GCA_035653255.1 Chloroflexota bacterium | reverse complement strand
CGACTCGGGTGGAATCCGAACCATCAACACCTACCGCGCCACGGCACTCTGCGACAACAAGTTCCACACCACGATGGCGCTGCAAGAGGCTGGAGTGCCGACGCTGCGAACGGCCATCGCTTTCACGCCTACCGCGGCGCTCCAGGCGATCGAAGCTATGGGCTACCCGGTCGTGCTGAAGCCGACTACCGGTTCCTGGGGACGGCTTCTGGCCAAGGTCAATGATCGCGACGCCGCGGAGGCGATCCTCGAGCACAAGGAAACCCTGGGCTCCTACCACCACTCGATCTTCTATATCCAGGAGTACCTGCCAAAGCCCGGGCGCGACATCCGCGTGTTTGTGGTTGGAGACCAGGTGGTCGCGGCGGCATATCGAATGAGCGCCCACTGGATCACCAACGTCGCTCGAGGTGCACAGACTACTCCCTGCACACCCACGCAAGCCATGGAAGACATCTCGCTCCGGGCCGCCAAAGCCGTCGGCGGCGAGATCTTAGGCGTGGACCTATTGGAAACGGACGGCGCCCTGAAGGTCATCGAGATCAACGTCGGGGCCGAGTTTAAAGGTCTGGTCGAGGCTACCGGCGTCGACGTGCCGGCCGCAATCATCTCTTATGTCAAGGAGCAGGCTCGCTCTCTCGGGATCTGAATCGGAGAGTCTGCGTTACAGACACGGAGGCACTGGCCATCGTGCCCCTCATCGGAAGTTGCCCAGCGATGCGGCTCTGGCCACCAAGTCGTGGTCTAGTTCATGCCTGACAGGCACCGGCCAGCCGGGATGAGGCCGCCTCGGCGTTGGGCGCGCGGCGGTCGGCATAGACTGAATTACATCAAGGACGAAGGGGGACGTGAATGGCACTCGACGACTATGTGAATCCTGAGATCGGTATCGCGGTGGCGGCGACGGCCGTCGCATTCTCACCGCGCGCGCGGGCCTTCCTGCGCAAAGGCGCCGTGTATGCGCTGGCTGGGGCCATCAGGGTGGGCGACACCGTCACCGACGTGGCCCGCGGAGCGGCTTCTGAGGCCCAGCGTACAATGAGTTCCGGTGCGCAGCAGGCACGCGAGACCACGGCCGAAGCAAAGACGACCGCGCGAAGCGGTCGAGGCAGCAGAGCCGCCGGCAATGGGCAGGCGGGCCAGGCGTGACAGAGCCGGTCGACGCTCCTGGAGGACCGCAGTTTGAGCGGGCTGAGGAATTGCTTGACCGGCTGATCGACGACGGCAAGACCTACGGCGCCCAAGCGAGCTACTGGCTCATGCGCTGGATCGCAAGGGCCCGAGAGGAAGCGGAGGACATCTGGGCTGAGGCCGAGAGCCTGGCCGAGACCCAGCGGAAACCGCCGGCTTGAGGCCGGTCGCCACTTCCTGACTGTTTCCGGATATAGCGGTCGTGACGAGGCTCAAACCTGGCCTTCACGGGGTCGAACCATCTGCCCCATCTCACACCTGCCGGATTGCGCGTAGCAAGCTGCCGCGCCGCCGGAGCACCCACAAGGTATAGGGATGGCTGCCTCGACTGCCGTGCTCGAAGGGAGCGACCAGCCGCGTATCGTACATGAGACTGCCGGACGGGTCCGAGTCCATGCGCCGGACTGGTCTGGAGCGGACCGGTATCAGTTGGAGAACCGGCTCCGACGGGCCCGAGGAATAGTCGCGGCGCGAGCCGACTCCTTTACGTCGAACATCGTCATCAGGTTCGACCCTCGACTGACGAGCGCCGGCGACGTGCTGGACAGCGTCGCCTCGGTTCTCAAGGCCAAGCTGCCTCACTCCCAAAGTCACGTGCGACCCCATGCGATTCACGAGCGATCGGGAAACGTGGGGCGATCGAGGATCGCGGTCCCGGGACTGGATCGCCATCCCGAAAGGGTCCGTCAGGTCGTGGATCACTATGGGCGGCTGCCGGGAGTTCGAAGAGTCGTAGCGAGCGCACTGACAGGGCGCCTCCTGGTCGAATACAGCCGTGATCAGGTCCAGGTCGAGGACCTGGTTTCCCACCTCGCCGATCTGGAGCTGCCGGACGTCGGCGAGGGCGACCAGCCCCAGGACCCCCTCGATCCCGGCCCGCTCGTTCACAGCCTGATCCGGACTATCGGCGCAGGGCTTGGCTTAACGCTCCTGGCGGCCGGCAAAGTTTCCGGCTTGGAGGTAACACCGGGAGTTCGCTCTCGGGCCACGCAAACGGCGGCCCTAATCGGGGTGGCGCAGAGCTTCCCCGGAGTGCGCCACCTGCTGCAGCGGCTGGTGGGGCGGACGGGAGCCGATCTCGCCTTCTACCTGCCCGGAATCGCCGTACTGACGCTTTCTGGCAGTCCCTTGGGACTGGCCGTAGCCGGCGCGGAATCGCTTCGAGTCCTGACAGAGGTCCTACCCAGACGGGCGGCCTGGCGTCGGTATGAAGCGGGACTGGAGTCGCTGGCCGACGCGCATCCAGACGACAGAGCTCGTGTCGAATCCGGCGAGAGCATTCCGCTGCCGGCAACCGTCGTCGAGGGATTCGGGACCGCGATAGGGCGGGACGGAAAGGGCATCGCGTTGGAGCCCGGCGCGAACGTACCCGCGGGTTCTCGTTGCTATGGAGGTCCCTTCGTCGTCCACCTGCTGGGAGGCCGCCCATTCATCGAGCATGCGAGACCCGCCCCGGTGGCGCCTTCGCTCTACGATCGCTACCTTCTGGCTGTCTCGCCGGCATCGCTTGGCGTGGCCGCGATAACCCTGGTGCTGACCCGTTCATTGAGCCGCGGGTTCCAGGCCCTCTTGTTGGTCAACGCCCGACCGGCAATGATCGGCAGGGAATCCGCCGATACCTCGGCATCAGCCCGCGTTTTGCGCGCCGGCGTGACGGTCGTGGGCACGAGGCCCGAGCGAATTGTTCGGCGCCCTGACACGCTGCTTCTCGACGGAGTTCGAACTCTTCTCGACGGAGTCGAGATTTCGCGCGTTCTCACACTCGAGCAGCCTCACACGGCCTCCGATATCGAGGAGCTGGCCGGAGCGGTTGCGGCGGCGGCCGGTGGTCCATGGGGGAATGCCGTCGCCAGGGCGGGAAGTGTGGCCTGCACCGAGGGTCGCTTCGATGGCAGAACGGCCGGCGCCCTGGCGGGAGATACTCGTTACGCCCTCGGACCGCCCGACTCCAGTGATACGCTTCCTGCGGAGCTGTCTCAGATCCCCGCAGGCGACCAGATTTTGGTCCTGCGGGCGGATCCAGGCCCACCTCTGGGCGCGGTGGTGCTGCGTCCGAAGCTGGCGCATGGAGTGAAGGATTTGGTCGCGACGTGCGCTCGGGAGGGAGTGACGCTGGAGGCGGTAAACGCGGGCGATGCAGCGGCGTCCGCCTCGATCTGTCACCGCGCGGGAGTGCTTTTGAGTCCGGAGAAGGACTGCGTTTCGGCTGTGCGGAGGCGGCAAGCCGATGGTCAGGTGGTGGCGGTGGTTTCCGACAGTACGGCGGCGGCCGAGGCTTTCGCCGCCTCTGACCTGGCGATTGGGTTGACCACCGGCAGGACCAGCCACTTTCCGGCCCGTGCAGACCTGCTGGCGCCGGACCTTTCCGCCGTGACGGCAATTGTCGAAGCCGGATCTCGCCGCGAGGTTGCGGTTCGCGACTCGGTCGTGATTTCAGGACTGTCCAATGTGGTTGGAGTCGTCTGGGGATTCCGGGAGGAACCGGGCTTAGCGCGCGCGGCCTATGGCGTGTATATCGCCGCGCTGGCAGCCGGCGCGGACGTCTGGATTCGTCTTCGCGGCGGTGAGCGCGCCCGGTCGACCGTGGCCAGATTGGTCGATCCCCGGCCCGAGCGCTGGGGCCGGCGAAGCGTCGACGCCGTGCTGCGGACGTTCAACTCTTCACCCGGCGGGCTGAGCGACGAGCAGGCCGCCGAACGTCGAACATCTCACCGGAAATTGTCGGCCGGAGGTGGCGTTCCCCAGGCGGTGCTGGATCAGATCCGATCTCCGTTGATCGGAATTCTAGCCATCGGAGCCGGTCTTTCATTTGTGCTCGGCTCTATCGGCGACGTGGCCATCATCGCGGCGACAATCTCCGCCAATGTGCTGAGCGGAGCCTGGCAAGAGCGCCAGGCCGGTCAGGCGGTGTCGGCTCTGGAGCGAATCGGCGCTTCGACCTGTCGTGTCCTGCGCGGAGGACAGGAGCGGGAAATAGCAGCCACGGAGGTTGTACCGGGAGACATCCTCGTGCTGGCGCCGGGAGAGCGGGTGGCGGCCGATGCGCGGGTGATCTCAGCACGCGGTCTCGAGGTGGATGAGGCAGCCTTGACCGGTGAGTCGTTCCCCGTATCCAAGGCGCCGGAGGGAGGCATCGATGCCAGCCGGATTGTGCTGGCAGGCAGCGATGTGACGGTCGGGACCGGCCTAGCGCTGGTCGTCGCGGTGGGACAGAACACAAGGATGGGAGCGATGGCGGCGGCGCTGGCCCTCGACGAGATGCGCTCCAGTCCCCTCGGTATCCGGCTCAATCACATGCTGAGGCAGGTTATGCCGGTCATAGTGGCAGGTGGCGGCCTGGTCCTGGTCTCGGGGGCGCTGCGTCGACGTTCCCTCGTCTCACAGCTCGCAATCGCCGCCAGCGTTGCCATCGCAGCGGTGCCCGAAGGACTGCCGCTGCTGGCCGGCATCGGCGAGGTGGCGGTCGCCCGACGTCTCGCCGGCCGAAACGCCCTGGTGAGGAGGTTGTCGGCCATTGAGGCACTGGGACGGGTTGACGTGGCCTGCACCGACAAGACCGGAACCCTCACCGAGGGACGGCTGGCATTGACCTGCGTCGCCGGCCTTGCACACGACGGCAGGCCCGGTCCCAATCTGCCGCTCGATCTGCGGCGTGTCCTGCGCAGCGGCGGTCTGGCCACCCCGCACCCTGAGGCCGCGGACGCCCTCTCCCACCCCACCGACGTAGCGGTCATGGAGGGCGTCCGGGCGGCAGGTATGGGCAAGGAGCTGCTGCAGCCACGAGAAGCTGAGCTTTCCTTCGATCCCCTTCGATCGTTTCACGCCGCCCTGTCCGGCGGCTCCGTCCACCTCAAGGGAGCCGTCGAGACGCTCGCGCCGCGCTGCACGCGCGTGCTGCGGGGCGGGCATGAGGAGGCGCTGGATGAGTCCGGCAGGGACGAGCTTGTCAAGCGAGCCGAGGACCTTGCCTCACGCGGGATGCGGGTGCTGATGGTGGCCGAGGGGCCCTCCGACGTGACCCTCGACGACCCAGGCGGCCTGCTGGCTCTGGGATACCTGGGTCTTACCGACCCGCTGCGACCATCCGTCCGAGGGGCGGTGAGGCGGTGCCACGAAGCCGGCGTCCGCGTCATGATGCTGACCGGCGACCATCCTGTCACGGCTGGAGCCATCGGCCGCGAAGCCGGATTGCTGAGGCCCGGAGACCTCGTCTTGAGCGGTGCCGACATTGCTGCACTCGACGAGGAGGAGCTGGGCCGGCGGCTCGAGCACACCACCGTCGTCGCGCGGGTGACTCCACTGGATAAGCTGCGGATCGTGGAAAGCCTTCAGCGCCGGCATCACACCGTGGCCATGACCGGCGACGGCGTCAACGACGCTCCGGCGCTCCGTCTGGCGGACGTGGGGGTGGCCATGGGACTCAAGGGAACTGAGGTCGCGCGTCAGGCCGCCGATGTCGTGCTGGCGGACGACAACTTCTCGACCATGGTCGAGGCATTGGTGGAGGGCCGCAGCTTCTGGAGGAACATCCGGCGGGCTCTGGGACTGCTGCTGGGAGGCAATCTCGGAGAGCTCGGACTCATCGTCGGCGGAAGCCTTCTGGGCACGGCCGCTCCAATGGCCAGCCGGCAGATATTGGTGGTCAACATGCTGACCGACGTCTTCCCCTCGCTGGCGGTGACGCTCCAGCCTCCCGAGACGCGACGCCTCGACTCGCTGGCGCGAGAGGGAACCACGGCGCTGGGCGCTCCCCTATGGAGGGACATCTCGCGGCGAGGCGTGGCCACGGCCGGCCCTTCCCTGGCCGCCTTCCTGCTGGCACTGCGGTCGGGCGACGTCGCCTACGCACAATCGGTGGCCTTTGCCAGCCTGGTGGGCACGCAGCTCGCTCAGACCCTACAGATGGGGCAGACCGAAGGCAGTCTAACCCGTTCCGTGTTTGCGGCAGTTGGTGGCTCCTCGACGGTCCTGGCGGCCGCTTTTCTGATCCCACAGGTTCGCGGGTTTCTCGGCCTGGTGCTGCTCGGTCCGTCCGGCGTAGTTCTGGTGTCCGCGGCCTCGGTGGCTGCCGGACTGCTTGGAGGAAGCCGGCTCCGTCCCGCCAATGAGACGCCCCGGCCGCGACTCCTGCCCGCGCCGGCCTGAACCGGACTAGCGCGCGATTCGCTCCGCATCCCGCCACACAGCGGTCAGTGACCGAGTGAGGCCGCCTGGCAATCGCAGCGGTTTGGTTGCGCGCTGACGGGCATCGTGCGTCCGGATGACCGGTGAGGAGCTTCCTCCGACAGGGGTTGCGGCGCCGTCGAGGATTTCACCGGCGGTCCAGGCAATCTGGGAGGCATCGGGCCGGTTGAGCATCTTGAAGAAGGGCACGGCGGCGATGAACACCGCGATCGGCGGCTCCAGGAGACCGAATCCGATCGCCAGCCCAAGCCCGCCATAGTAGCCGAGGGCTTTCGGCCAGGCAATGTCGAGCGGGCCAACCTGACGCACCAAGCCCCTCTGTTCATCAGATTGGTCCTGGCCGCTGTCCTGGCTGATCGATTGGCTCCGGGAAGCGTTTTCCTGACTGGCTGCCATCGTTCGACTCCCTTCTCATGACCGTCTCACCCAAGACTACCCGCCGCCTACGCGCGCAAGGAAACTGCTATCACCCCGCGGCTGCACCGGTATGGGGTACCTCTGACGAAACCAGTTGCACCTACGAGTCCGGCGGCCAGCCGGCTTCAGAGACCAAGCCTAACGGCAACGCCCCCAGTGCCAACCCCATCCTGTAGACGGCCTACTACACCTACGATGCCGCCGGCAACCAGATCAGCGAGACGGACCCGGATCGACCCAGACCGTAACCAAGGCGGTTGGTTTACGATCAGGCGCGCTGGTATGCTCCCTCGACCGGCCACTTCATGAGCCAGGATCCGGCGGTGCGCCAGACGCTTCAGCGGTACGCCTACGCAAGCGACGACCCTATCATTGGGGGCGACCCGTCTGGCATGTGGGCCTGTCACCGTGGCAGGGCAGCGAACTTTGCCGACAAGTGGGCCACGAGTTTTAACAGGAAGTGCGCTGGCGCGCCAAAGATGATCCACGTCGTACAAACCCGGCACAAGCTTTGCCTCTACGATCTGATCACAACCTACGTGACCAGTCGGGGCCACAACGACGACTGCACCGACTTCGCATCTCAACCCTCCGCCGCGGGCGGCGTGCCGCTTGTCGGAACCGCACCCAACGGAAGCAGCCACAACGTGTGGTGGGCAACGTGGGTTTACAATGCCTACACAGGCTGGGGGTTCGGGCGGAGCAATTCATGGACCGTGCGCAGTCCCTCTATGATTTCCTTGTCCATAGGAAGCTCACTGGGCCCACCTGGCCAAGACCTACCGTGAGAGGGATCTTTGCAGAATGGACGCATCACGGCGAAACACCACTCAGACCACCTCCAGCCGGGCGACCTGGTCTTCCACCGTCGCGGGGCTCACGCTTGGATTCAACCAGGACCAAGTAGTGTCTCCGGCGTGCGGCCTCCGGCGGAATACTACTATCAGGACCTGTCCGACAACACAAGAGAGCTGATCGATCAGATGGTAGGGTCCGGCAGAGGTGCCTTTTGCTGGGGCAAGTAGAACACCCTCCTAAGCCTGGGTCTCGAAGGTCAGTTACAGCGACACCCGGACGACGACGTACACCTACAATCCCGACGGTTCAATGGCCTCGATGAACGATTCCCAGGGCGGAGAGACGACTTACACGTACGACCAGCAGGGCAACCTGGCGACGGAAACCGAACCGTACGGTCAGATGACGTACACCTGGGACCAGGCCGGCAACCTCGTCAACCAGACCTACCCCGACGGGAACAGCGCCAGGTTCTCCTGTAATCAGCTCGATCAGATGTCCTCGGCGAGCGACTGGCCGGGCCATACCACCAGCTTCACGTACGACTCCGCCGGCAACCTCTCAGAGATCGAAGTACCCCAACGGCACCATCGCCGCCTAGGGCTATGACCCGGCCGATTGGGCCGACAGCATCACCACCAAGAAGAGCGGCGTGCTGCAGTTCTGCTTCGGCGCTTCGGGCGCCAACGCCTTGGCGCCGAACGGAAACGTGCAGAGCTTGGCGGCGATGATGTCGATGAGTCAATGCGGCGATTTGACAATGTGGGGGCAAAGAGCTTATATTTCTACAAAGCGCATAGAGACGTCGACGGGAACAGTAGCCGTCCACGAGCAGCCATGAGAGAGCCGCGAGAGCTGAGAAGCGGTGGCTGCGGTGCGGTGAACAAGATCCTCGAGTCGCTCCCCGAACCTCACCGACGGTAGGCCGGGCCGGAATCAGCTTCCGTTATCGTTGAGCTGCGGTACTCGATCCACGGTCGAGTACTGACTGAGGCTCCTCTCCGAGGAGCGAATTTGGGTGGTACCACGGTTACCCGCCGTCCCATTGGGGCGGCGGGTTTTTTTATTCCTCCGCCTCGCCTCCGAAACCGCCGCAGAGGTCCAACTTATGAGCATCGAGCGCTTCGCCATCATCGACTCCACCCTCCGTGAGGGTGAGCAGTTCGCCAAGTCGAACTTTACCACCGGCCAGAAGGTCGAGCTGGCCCTGGCGCTCGACGACTTCGGGGTCGAGTATGCCGAGCTGACCTCTCCCTGCGCCTCGCCCGGCTCGGAGCGCGATGCCCGCATCCTGGCCCGGCTGCCGCTGCGCATGAAGATCATCACCCACGTTCGCTGCGATCTGGAAGATGCCCGCCGCGCCGTCGACACCGGCGTGTCGGGCGTCGACCTGCTCTTCGGCACCTCATCCCTCCTGCGTGAGTTCAGTCACGGCAAGTCGATCGAGGCGATCATCGACGCGGCCCAAAAGGTGGTGGCCTGGGTCAAGAGCCAGGGCGTCGAGGTTCGCTTCAGCAGTGAGGACTCGTTTCGCAGCCAGGAGTCCGACCTGCTGCAGGTGTACCGCGCCGTCGATGCCTTCGGCGTCAACCGCGTGGGCATCGCCGATACTGTCGGCATAGCCACCCCCCGCCAGGTCTTCGCCCTGGTAGCCGAGGTCCGGCACCAGGTGAGCTGCGACATCGAGTTCCACGGCCATAACGATGCCGGCTGCGCGGTGGCCAATGCCTTCTCCGCCCTCGAGGCCGGCGCCACGCATGTGGATACGACCGTTCTGGGGATCGGCGAGCGAAACGGGATCACCCCCTTGGGCGGACTGCTCGCGCGGCTCTACACCCTCGACCGGGACCTCGTCGACAAGTACAAGCTGTCCGACCTTCCGCATCTGGACAAGATGGTGGCCGGCATGGTCGGCGTCGACGTGCCCTTCAACAACTACATCACCGGCGAGTGCGCCTTCAATCACAAGGCCGGCATCCACACCAAAGCCATGCTCAACAATCCCGAAACCTACGAGATCATCGATCCGGCAGACTTTGGCCTCGAGCGCACCATCGATATCGGCCACAAGCTGACGGGCCGCCACGCCGTCGCCCATCGAGCAAACGCCCTCGGTCTGCACTTCGGCGAGGTCGAGCTTCGCGACCTCACCGCCGAGATCAAGCGCCTCTCCGACCGTCGCCCGCTCCCCCAGGAGGAGCTGGATGACCTCCTCCGCCGCTGGGTGACGGCGTAGGTGTTCGTCGTTAAATGCTCAAGGTTCAACGTTCGAGGTACAGCTCTAACGTTCAATGTTCAACGTTCGAGGTTCGAGGTTCGAGGTTCGACGTTCGAGGTTTGGGGGTACCGGTTTCGTGTTTTCAAGGTTTGAGCTTTTCAACGTGGCGTGGTCTAAAGCGTCGAATCATTCGCGGCGCTCGACAGCTCTGCCGAGGGGAGCGATCTGCTGAATGACTCCGACTTCGACGGTCGAAGAGGATGGTCGGCCTATGGTTGAGCCGGTGACGGGAAGGGACTTCACCGACCTCAAGGCTTGGAAGCAGGCGAGGAAGCTGCGCGCGTTGACCTTTGAGATCACGAAACGGAGCACCTTCGACGTGGAGTATGGTCTCCGAAACCAAATGCGCTCGGCAGCCCCCTCGGTTATGTCCATCGCCGAGGGATTCGAGCGTGAGGGCAATCGGCAGTTTCTGCAATTCCTCTGGATCGCGAAGGGGTCTGCGGGCGAGCTGCGGTCTCAGAGCTATGCCGCGCGAGACTCCGACCTGCTCCGGCCAGCCGATTTCGAGGCCCTTCACGCCACCGCCGTCAGCACTTCACAGCTCATCGCAGGCTTGATCCGCTGTCTCAAGCGAACCGACCTCAGGGGCAGCCGCAACCGCGCTCCGGATGACCCGCTCGGAGGACCGCTACACGAAAGTCCCACGGATTACGCGACGAGCACCCTACCTTCCCACGAGCCAATCTTCTGGGGAGACGTCTCAGACCTGGCTCCCGGATTGCAAGGGATCCTCCAGCTACGCTCTTGACCCTTAACCATGAGAGTTGAACATCGAACATCGCAAAGTTGAAGACCGGCGTTGTCGGCCAGAACGGTCCGGTAATGCGGGGAGAAGCGCTGGGCGGACCGCAGTTCAGCTCGCCAGCTCCCAAGGCACTGAACTGCGAAGCCAGCTTCCCCATAGAAGAGTGCCTGGTGGCAGATAATCCTTGGCCGACCTCCATCCCCACCGGTGCCATCAATACATTGAACGTTGAGCGTTGAACATTGCACAAGCCTCACCCCTGCCCCCCGACCTGGAACTTTGAACCCGAATCCCAGCACCTCAACTCCCTAAACTGCCAACTCTCAACTCCCCAACTCCCAACTCCCAACTCCCCTTGAACACTGAACATTGAACAAGCGTCCCCCGCTGTCCCCTGCTGAGAGAGGAGCCCCGCCTTGCCGACCCTAGCCGAAGCCATCTTCACCCATAAGCTCAAGCGCCCGGTGCAGGCCGGGGAGATTGTGGTGGCGCCTGTGGACTACGTGATGAGCCACGACAATACCACCCCACTGGCCATCGAATCCTTTGAAAAGCTCGAGATGCCGATCTGGGACACGGACCGGGTCATCATCGTCTTCGACCACATGGTCCCGGCGCCGACGCCCCAGGCGGCCGAGCTGCACACTCGCATCCGCGCCTTCATTCGCCGCCACGGCATCACCAATGTCCTGACGGAAGGGATTTGCCACCAGGTGTTGGTGGAACGCGGGTTCATCACTCCCGGCGCCATTGTCGTGGGCGCCGATTCGCACTCCTGTACCTACGGGGCACTCGGGGCCTTCGGCACCGGCATGGGCTCGACGGACGCCGCCGTGATCTACGCCACGGGCAAGACCTGGTTTCGAGTGCCCGAGACCATTCGGGTGGAGATGCGGGGCACGATGAGCCACGGCGTCGTCGCCAAGGACCTCATCCTGCGACTGGCACGCGAGCTGGGTGTCGACGGCGCGACATACCAGGCACTCGAGTTCGGCGGTCCCACCGTCGATGCGATGGGCGTCTCAGACCGTATGACGCTGGCCAACATGGCCGTCGAGATGGGAGCCAAGGCGGGGCTGGTCGAGCCCAATGATGCCATCCGCGAGTATGCCGAAGCACGCTCCGGCCGGCCGGCGCCCGACCTCCACGCCGTGGATGCCAGGTACAGGCAAACGGTTGAGATGGACATCTCATCACTGGAGCCGCAGGTGGCCTGCCCATCCGAGGTTTCAAACGTCGTCGGGGTTTCGGAGGTTGAGGGTGAGCACATCGACCAGGTGTTCATCGGGACCTGCACCAACGGCCGTCTCGAGGATCTGGAGTTGGCGGCCTCGATCCTCGGCGGCCGGCGGGTTTCGGCAGATACCCGACTCGTGGTCACACCGGCCTCGACGGAGGTCTATCTGGCCGCCCTGAAGAGCGGCGCGATCGCAGCCCTGATCGAGGCCGGCGCACAGGTGACCAATCCCGGCTGCGGGCCTTGCATCGGCCGCCACCAGGGAGTGTTGGGCGCGGGCGAGCGGGGGCTGACCACCCAGAACCGCAACTTCCGCGGACGGATGGGGCACCCGACGTCGCAGCTCTTCCTGGCCAGTCCCGCCACGGCCGCCGCCACCGCGGTGACTGGGCACATATCAGATCCGCGGAGGTTCATGTGATGGCCCGCGCCTGGCGCCTGCACGATAACGTCAACACCGACGAGATCATCCCCGGCCGCTACAACGTGACCACCGACCGGTCACAGCTCGCGAAATACTGTCTGTGCGAGGTCCGTCCGGACTTTCCCGAAGGCGTGAAGCCCGGCGACGTCATCGTGGCCGGCCGGAACTTCGGCTGCGGGTCCTCGCGAGAGCATGCTCCGGTAGCGCTCCAGGCCTCCGGGGTGGAGGCAGTGATCGCGGAGTCCTTCGCCCGCATCTTCTACCGCAACTCCATCAACGTCGGTTTGCCCCTGCTGGTCTGTCCGGAGGCCGTCGCCACCATCGAGGATGGAGACGAGATCGGCGTGAACACGGCTACTGGCGAGATATCGACACCAAAGGGCGTCTTCCGGGCCGCTCCGGTTCCTGCCTTCGTCAAGAAGATCGCCGATTCGGGAGGAATCCTGGAGTTCATCCGCCGGTACGGCTGGGAGGGAATCTAGGTGCGCCTGGCGGTCCTCATGTCTCGGGTGCGCGCGGAAGAAAAGCTTCTTCTCCAGGAGCTGGAGCGGCGCCGCGTCGCCTTCGACCGCCTCGACGACCGTGAGATCGTCTTCGATCTCGAGCACATCCGCACCGACTACGATCTCGTGGTTGAGCGGTGTATCAACCACTCGCGGGCGCTCTATGCCCTCAAGCTCTTTAACGATGCCGGCGTGGAGACGGTCAACACCTTCCGCGTGGCCGACACCTGTGGAAACAAGATCCTGACCTCCAGCGAGCTGGCGAAGCACCGAGTTCCCAGCCCTCGCACCGCCGTCGCCTTCACGCCCGAATCGGCTCTCGAGGCCATCGAAAGCATGGGATATCCCGCCGTGCTCAAGCCGCCGATCGGATCGTGGGGCCGGCTGCTGTCGGTCGTCAGCGACCGCTATGCCGCCGAGGCCATTCTCGAGCACAAGGAAGTGCTGGGCTCCTTTCACCACTCGATCTTCTACATCCAGGAATTCATCGACAAGCCCGGGCGCGACATCCGCAGCTTTGTGGTCGGAGACCGGACCATCGCCGCCATCTACCGCTACTCCGACCACTGGATCACCAACACCGCCCGTGGCGGCCGGGCTGAGGGCTGTCCGGTCACTGAAGAGATCGACGATATCTCTCGGGCCGCCGCCGGAGCCGTCGGCGGAGGGATCGTCGCCGTCGACCTCATGGAGACTAATCGCGGCCTCCTCGTCACCGAGGTCAACTACACCATGGAGTTCCGCAACAGCATCGACACCACCGGGGTCAACATTCCCGAGAAGATGATCGACTACGTCCTCGAACGGGCCGAGGAGGCCGCGGCGGCATGAGCGACGAGGACGCGGTGAAGCTGCTCCGCCGGCTGGTGGCAATCCCGAGCGTCACCGGCGCCGAGTCGGCGGCGGTGGCCTTTCTGACGGAGGAGATGCGCCGGCGAGGGCTGGAGGTCGCGATCGACGAGGCCGGGAACGGTATTGCCGTCCGCCGGGGCGCACCCGAGGCAGGAACCCTGATGTTTCTGGGCCACATCGACACCGTTCCGGGCCACGTCCCGGTCCGCATCGAGGATGGCGCGCTGTACGGCCGTGGCAGTGTCGACGCCAAAGGTCCGCTGGCAACCGCCTGTACCGCGGCCGGCCGCGCCCGCTCCACCCGAGCGACGATCAAGGTCGTGGCCGCGGTCGGTGAGGAGGGCCCGTCACATGGCGCCCGTCATCTCTTGCGGGGCGAGCCTCCTGATGCCCTGGTCATCGGCGAGCCGGGTGGATGGGATGCAATCGTTCTGGGCTATAAGGGCAGCATGCGCGCGCAGCTTCGCTTCGAACAGCCGGTCTCGCATGCCGCCGGACAATCGGCGCCCGTGTGCGACGTCGCCGCCGACGCCTGGATGCGAGTTCGGGCCCGCTGCCGTGACCTCAGCCCGGGCGATTCGGTGTTCGAGTCGTTGACGCCGGCGCTGCTCCACATGGACTCCGGAACCGACGGCATGGCCGAATGGGCCACCATGTCCGCCGCCTTCCGTCTGCCGCCCGGCCTCGCCGCTGAAACGATCCAGGATGCGCTCCGTGCCGAGGTGAAGCCGGGCGTCATCGCCTTTGATTCAGCCGACGAGGCCTTCCGGGCACCCAGGACGTCCAGCCTGGTGGGCAGCTTCGTCCGGGCACTGAGAGCCGAGGGCTGCACCCCACGCTACAAGGTCAAGAGCGGAACCTCCGACATGAACGTCGTGGCTCCGGTCTGGAAATGTCCCACGGTCGCATATGGACCCGGCGACTCCTCCCTGGACCACACTCCCGACGAGCATATCGACATCGACGGCTACCTGCGCGCCGTAACCGTGCTGACGCGCGTCTTCGAAGACTGGAGCGCACAGTAGGATGTTCGTCGTCAAGGTCGGAGGCAGCGCGGGTATCGATCTGGAGGCCTTCCTGGATGACCTCGCCACCCTTGAGGAGCCGCTGGTTCTCGTTCACGGCGCCAATGCCGAGCTTGACGCGCTGACGCGTCGCCTGGGATCGGAGCCTCGATTGGTGACGTCGGCCGATGGACAGGTGTCTCGGTTCACCGACGACCAGACCATGGACCTCTTCCTCATGGTCTACGCGGGACGGGTCAACAAGCGTATCGTGGAGGGTCTGAGGAGACGGGGGAGAAACGCTGTCGGGCTCTGTGGCATGGACGGCGGTATCGTCACCGGCCGGCGGAAGGACGCGATCCGCGTCATCGAAAACGCCAAGCCCAGGGTTCTGCGCGGCGACCTGGCCGGCAGCATCGAACGCGTCGATCCGAGCCTGCTTCTCAGTCTGCTGAGCGATGGATATCTTCCCGTTCTCTGTCCACCCGCCGTCAGCCACGAGGGCGTCGCCATAAACGTCGACGGCGACAAGATGGCGGCCTCCCTGGCGGCCGCGCTGGGTGCATCGAAGCTGCTCATCTTCTCCAACACTCCTGGTCTGCTTCGACACCCCGACGACGAGGCAACCTTGATACCTTCGGCCTCCGGCCAGGAGCTGACGAGCTTGCTGGAGTATGCCCGAGGCCGGATGAAGAAAAAGCTCCTGGCAGCCGGAGGCGCGCTGCGGACGGGGGTCGGCGAGGTCATTCTGGCCGACGCCCGGGTTCAGGAGCCGGTACGCCAGGCACTGGCGGGAGCGGGTACACATCTCCGCCCGACCGAGGCGAGAGCAGGTCAGGAGGTGACGCGATGACCGCGCAGGCGGCACGAGGAAGCGACGTCGGGGACACCAAGATCCGGGGAAGGCGAGCCGAGGACCGGGACGAGATCCATCTGTACAACAAGCGCGAGATTCAGCTGGTGCGCGGTGAGGGTGTCTACCTCTGGGATTCCGATGGCCGCCGGTACCTGGACGCCATGAGCAACTACGGCGTCAACGTGCTGGGGCACCGGCATCCCGCGGTCGACGCCGCCATTCGATCGCAGCTCGACAAGCTCGTGAGCTGCCACCAGAGCTTCTACAACGACGCTCGCGAGGAGTTCGAGGAAGCTCTGGTGGCCCACCTGCCGGCCTCGCTTTCGCGTCTCTCGTACGGCAACTCGGGGGCTGAGGCAGTCGAGGCGGCGATCAAGTATGCCCGGGCCTGGAGTGACCGGCGGCGGATCATCGCCGCCGAGCACGGCTACCACGGACGCACCATGGGCGCACTTTCGGTCACCAGTGGAGAGAAGCATCAGGCTCCGTTCCGCCCATTGCTGGCCGAGTGCGAGGCGGTAGCCTTCGACGACCTGGACGCCCTGGCCGCGGCCCTGCCCGGAGCGGCCGCGCTGATTCTGGAGCCCATTCAGGGCGAGGCCGGCGTCAACCGTCCGGCGGCCGGGTATCTGCGCGAGGTGCGTGAGCTATGCGACCGGCACGGCGTCCTGATGATCCTGGATGAGGTGCAGACGGGCATGGGCCGCACAGGCAAGCTCTTTGCCTTCGAGCACGAGGGCGTGGTCCCCGACATCCTGGTCGTCTCGAAGGGCATCGCCAACGGCATCCCCATGGGCGTGACCGTCGTCAGTGAGGCCGTCGCCGGCCGGGTCGCAACCGGTGCGCACGGCAGCACCTTCGCCGGCAACCCGCTGGCGTGCGCGGCGGCCACAGCCACCCTGAGAACGCTGACTGGCGGCGACATGCTCGAGCGCGTCGCCGAGAACGGCGCCGCCTTCGTGACGGCGCTGACTGCGTTGAATCACCGGGCCATCCGGGAGGTTCGCGGCCAGGGCTTCATGGTGGCCGTCGAGCTGCGGGAACGTGTCACGCCATACCTCCGTGGCCTACAGCAGGAGGGTGTGCTGGCCCTACCCGCGGGCAACCGAGCCATTCGCTTCCTCCCCCCGCTTATCTCCGAGATGCAGCACCTCCAGACGGTGGTGGAGACGCTGCAGCGGGTGCTGGAGCGAAGCTCGAAGATCGAGGGCTGAGGGGTTCAATGTTCAACGTTCAATGTATGGCTCCAGCACCGGCTTCAGTGTCCGGCCGCGAGGGGTTGTGTCTCCGCGCTCGCCGTTCAACCCTCGGCCTTCGACCTTCGACTTTCGACCTTCGACTTGCAACGCCCCTCATGAACGGCGCCGACACTAGCGCGCTATGAACGGAGCCGCGAGAGACCACCAGCTTCGCGCCTCGATCGTCGGCGGGTCCGGCTACACCGGCGGGGAGCTGATTCGTCTATTGCTCTCGCACCCGAACGTCACCTTGAGCCAGGCGACCTCGGAGCGGCAGGCCGGTAAACGGGTGGTTCGCGTCCACCCCAATCTGCGCGGGAGGACGGATCTCACGTTCTCCGCCACCGCGGATCTCGAGCCCGTCGACGTCCTGTTCCTGGCTCTCCCGCATGGCCTGGCTGCGAGCCGGATCGAGGAGCTGGTCTCCGTGGCGCCGGTCATCGTCGACCTGAGCGCGGACTTCCGCTTACGAGACTCTCAAGGTTATGTCGAGTGGTACGGCTACGACCATCCGGCTCCTGACCTACTGGGGCAGTTCGTCTACGGCATCCCGGAGCTCCATCGGGAGGAGCTTCGGAGCGCCAATCGCATCTCCAGCGCCGGCTGTCTGGCCACGTCCGCCATCCTCAGCCTCTTCCCTCTGTTCGACCAAGGCGTCGTCGATCTCGATATGCCCGTGGTCACGGAGGTCAAGACGGGCTCGTCGGGTTCCGGGGCCGACACGGGGGCTGCTTCCCATCATCCCGAGCGGAGCGGCGTCATGCGCTCGTTCAAGCCCACCGGCCACCGGCACACGGCCGAGCTGGCCCAGGAGCTGTCGAGGAACGGCTGCCCACCCCGGTTCAGCTTCTCCGCCACCAGCATCGAGGCTGTTCGGGGCGTCCTGTCCACCTCGCACATCTTCACTCGGGAACGGCTGACGGATCGTGACCTCTGGCGGATCTATCGGAACGTCTACGGCGCCGAGCCCTTCATCCGCATCGTCAAGGAGACTCAGGGAAACTATCGCTTTCCCGAGCCGAAGATTCTCTCCGGCAGCAACTACTGCGATGTCGGCTTCGAGGCGGACGCGACGAGCAATCGCGTCGTCGTTCTGGGAGCGCTGGACAACCTCATGAAGGGTGCGGCCGGCCAGGCGGTGCAGGCTATGAACATCCGCTTTGGGCTTCAGGAGACAGCCGGGCTCGGGTTTCCCGGTCTCCATCCGATATAGTCAAGCGTCGAACGTTTAACGTCGAACCGCAATCGGTTGAGAGCGATAGAGCGAGTTGGCGCGGCGTGAAGTGCGTCGGGGCGGTATGTCGCGCACCCAGGTATGGCTAAGCTCGGCCTACCTGTCGAGCGGCGTTCACCGTTCAGCCGGCGAACTGTCTTGTCGCCAGCCCGTGGAAGTAGTGGACCGTATCCAAACCGGAGCCGAGATGGCTCGACTGGCAGCTCGTGGGTGCCCATTGCCTCCAGTGGTTGGGGTTCCAGGGGGCGCCGATCCGCACTGTTGTCGTGCCGCCGGCGTCCATGGCGAAGGCAACCAGCCCAATGTGGTGGGCGTAGAGGAAGCTGAAGAATTGGTGCGAACGATCGCGTGAGCAGCCGTTCTGCTTGAAGTTCCACTCCGTAACCAGAACGGGTGAGGAACTCGTCAAGAATCCGAAATTGTGCTGCCAGGCGGCCCTCGACTGGAGGTAGGTCGAGTAGGGATGCTCGGCGTAGACGATTCCGCTCCCTCCGGGCGCGTCCCGAAGCTTGCTGTTCTGACCGGTCACCGGATCTTTCACTGTGATTCCATGGAGGGACTCAGCCCAGGCGGGTCCGTCCGCTATGAGCACGTTCGATGCGCCCGAGGCCCGAACCACGTCGACGAGAGTCTGCATTCCGACAGACCCGGAGCCGATCGCGCAGGACTTCGCGTCGGCACAGCCGTTCCGCCACTGGCGCCATCCCTTCGCGCTGGTGTTCACACGTGGCTCGTTGAACAGCTCGAACATGACGTTCCTATCGCCGCCGAATGCGGGAGCCAAGAATTGCCAGGCCGCGACCGTTTGCTGAGTCGGCATCTTCTGCCCATCTCCGCAGCTCCATGGCTCGGCCTGCATCGCCAGGATCACGCCCAGGTGGAGCTGCTCGAGCTGTCCCACCGCCCACTTGAGCTTGTCGAGTAACGCCTTGTCTCCCGCCGCCAGCGATGGCTGCGGAATCAGGAACCGAACGAGGTTGGCGTGCCACTGACGAATGAGCGCTGTCAGCTCGGCCCGGTCAAAGTTACGTGCGGCCAGGTTTCCCTGAGCGTTGCCGCACTGGGCCCACCCGGCGGCAGCCACCAGATTGAGCCCATGAGCCATGAACGACCGCCCGTTGCGGTCCAATCTGTTGCCTGCGACGCTGAAGCCGGTATTTGGAGATTGTGCAATCGCTCCGGCGGCGCCGGCGGCGTTGACCGAGCCGCCCTGTGCCGCGACTGCAGCAGCCAGAAGCGCTACCGGAAGCGCAAATTGTACGAGCAGGCGTAGCCGCCGGCCGGCATAGCGCCCAGGTGGGGTAGTCGACGGGTGCATTGGGGTGAATCTCATGTATCCAGCATGCCGTCGAGGGCTGAATCCGAACTGAGCCAACCCTGAAAATTAGCTCAAAATCTGCAGGCGACTCGCCAGCTGTCGCGGAGGTTGGTACCGGGTTCAAGCGGGGTTCAGGGCTTGACCCGAAACACGTGAATGACCGGATCGGTCCCGTTGGCGTACTGCTGGGAGACGAAGATCCGGTTCGTGGAGGGGTCGTAGGCCGCGCCGCCGATTGAATTGGAGCCGAATGGGAGCTTCAGCTTCCAGACCGCGTACGGCTTCACCTGCCACGGCTTCCGGCGGCCCTGGCGAACAGCCAAGAGATCCTTGGCGTCGTAGGCCCAGACTTCCGGCTGGTAGGGGTAGGCGTGAGTGCCCTTGCTGGAGTTGTCCGGATCGTAGCACCAGATCGTGCCGTCTGGAGTCGGCTTCCCTGCCAGGTTTGGGTTATCCGTCCCCTCGCCGTAACAGAATTTCCCCACGCCCTGAGTCCCGAAGTAGAGCACCGTGCGACTGCCCCTCGGAAAGACCATGCCTTTGATGGACGTCCCGCCCCCGAAGTAGATGCCCTTCTTGGGCTTCCAGCTGGCGTTCCAGGCGCCGATCGTCGGATGCTCCTGCGGGTAGTAGAGGAGCGAAACGTCCGGCGCCGGCTGCCTCTTGCCTAAGTTGACCGGATCAAAGGCAAAGGCGTCGGGACCAAATGAGGTGCGGCTGATGATGGGGATGCAGCAGTTGCCGGTGAGGACAGGTCCGCCCAGCAGGTGACGCCAGGGTTTGGGCACGAGGGCCATGAACCCGGACACGAAGCCGGCGCCTTGGGAGCCAACCTGGTACAGCCCCTTCACTGTGCCGGCGGTAAGGCTGGTCGAGGACCGAACCCAGTGGGACACGACCTGGCTGTCGGTGGCGTCGTAGTAGACGTACACCGTGCCGTAGAGCCGTCCCTTGTAAACAAGCTCGCCGCCAATCTTGTTGGTCGAGCTGCCTGCCTGGTCGATCGCTCCGTCCGTAGCGTCGGTGAACGGCTGAAGAAACCTGGCCGTCGGCAGTCCGCTCAGTCTTGTGCTCTTGACGGGAGCCGGCGCGCTGACCTCGGCGGTGAGCTGATACCAGTCGTGGCCGACGACGAACAGGGACTGTCGTTGCGGGTTGTACGCCAGCGCGGTGCCGCCGTAGCTGAACGTATCGGTGTCGTTCACCTGAGGCGGCAGGAGGAAGGCGCCCAGGTAGTGCAGGTTCGAGTCATGGAGACGCGGCAGCTTGGTTGCGTTCGACCCAAGCGCGGTGGCCGTGGCGTTCACGCTGCCGCACAGCAGCGCCGCCATGGCCGCCCCGAGCACGGCTGTGGCTAACAGTTTCCGCCCCGGCGCCTGGTTGTGGTTTACCAGCATTCGCATCATTCCCTCCGGTCAAGCTGTCGGCCTGTTTTCTTCGCTGCATCATGGCCGACGACCGGCCAACTCCCAATGCCCTGAGCGGGCTCTCCCGAAGGTCTCAGTTGAGTTCAGCCTCGAAGCCGGTATCGCGAACCCCGGGCTCCCGGGTTGGGAGGTGAGCGCTAAAGTGGCTCTCGATCCGGCTTCAATGCCAACCGCACGGCATCGTCGAACGACGTGAGGTCCAGTGGCACCAATCGCTTGATCGCCTCGGTGTGCCCGATCATCTCGTTCTTCAATCCCTCGATCAGTGGATGGGTCAGGGATGGTGGCTGAGCGGTGACGAGATCGACCCACAGAGCCGAGAGTCGTGGCGTCAAGACCGGCACTTTAATGACGAACGGCTCCCTGACTCCCGCGACACGCGCGAGACGCGTCATCATCTCTCGATAGGAGAGTACGTCCGGACCGCCGATGTCGAACTCGCCGGCCAGGTCCTGGCGTGTCCCCGCGGCGACCAGGTATGAGATCACGTCTCGAAGGGCGATGGGCTGGGTTCGCGTCTCGAGCCATCGTGGCGTGATCATGACGGGCAGGCGCATCACGAGTGTCCGCAGCATCTCGAAGGATGCGCCTCCTCGTCCGATGATCATGGCTGCTCGAAACAGGGTTGCCGGCACGTCACCGGCCGCCAGCACGCGTCCAACCTCGATCCGGCTGCGAAGGTGTTCGGATAATGCCTCGCCGGTTTGGCCGGCGCCTCTCTCGCCCATGCCACCGAGGTACACCAGGCGTCGAACGCCGTTGGAGGCGGCGGCAGCGGCGAAGTTTTCGGCTGATCTCAGGTCCCGCTCGGCAAAGCTTTCGCCTGACGAGTCGTTTCCCATCGAATGGATGAGGTAATAGGCGACATCACAGCCCTCGAGAACCGGCGGGAGGGTCTCGACCTGCAGGGAGTCTGCCTCGCACACCTCAACTCCGATATCTTCCAGGTGGCGCAGCTTCTCTCGAGACCGGCTCATCGCCCGGACCCGGCGGCCATCCGAGCGCAGCGCTTTGACCAGTGCGGCGCCGACAAAGCCGGTGGCTCCGGTCACCAGGTAGGTTCCGAATTCGGCAGCATCGGAATCAGTCATTCTTGCCTCTGACCAAAGCCCCATTCGTGAGCCGAGGCCCAGCGCACGAACCCTTCCCCGAGCCAGACGTGGATAGGCAGCTGAAGCCGGCTGTAGAGGATGCCACTCATCGGCTCCGTCAGCCGTGGGCGGTAGCCGCTCACCTCCAAGCACAGTCGGACAGTCTCCTCGCTCCTGGGTGTCACCGAAATCGTGAGGCTGCCGGCGGGATCGGCAGCGGCGGAGAGCAGACCTCCCTCGATGAGGTACGTAATGAAGGCTTCGTCCGGGGTTACCTCGATGCGGCTTCTCTCAAATTCGAGAAGTGTGAGAGGAAACAGGCGAAAGCTGATCCGAGACCCTTCCGGTCTCGCCCGTACGACATGGAACAGCCGCCTGCCGACGTAGGAGAAGTAGCCCTCCGCCATGCGCTCCATTTCCACAACCGATTGCGGCATGGCGGTCACCGGCCCATCCAAACACTGGACCGAGTGCACGCGCCCGTCGCTGCCGATGCTTGGCCCATCCTGGGCCTTCTGTGTGGCAGCAGTCACCGGCACCTCCGGTCGAGTCTCCCATAGGCTATGCGCGAGCACCGGTAATGGGACGATAGGCGTCTTAGTCGCGGAACGACGCTGGAACACTCGAGCCGGAAGACGATTCTTTCATCTGCTCAAGGAGATGGGCTACCGTCGACGCAGCTGCCGGTCTGGCTGCCATTAGGGGGGTGGCCGCCGGCACCCGGGCAGTCCACACCGGAATGAGTAAGTCTCGGTATTCGCGGCCCAGTGAGGGAAGCATGGCCACAGATGTGGACGCGGTGGAAGGCGTCCCCGGACCCGGATTCCGAGGAGGAATTCCTGCTACGCGGGCAGGACTGGACCCGGGTCGCCTGCAGCAGGTGATAGTTGACCGGCTCGATTCGGCCATAGTCGGAGCAGTTCGAGCTGCGATCACCATTGCGGATCCTGAAGATCGCGTCATTGCCTTTAGTCAGATCGCCAAAGAGATCTCAGGGCCATCTGTATTGAATGGCGACGCGGGTGGCGCAGTGGAGCTGTCGGTCATCAGAGGTGCCGTCAAGGCCTTCGAGGACTTCAAGCAGACCGGGGTGGGGAGCTGTCACCGAGAATCATGGTGCTGGCCCGTTCGGCAGCAGCGGGAGCGCGCCGACGACGCGATCAGTCAGCTCGAGACACTGCAGGGCTTGACACTTGAGCTGAGCCGGGTGAGCGGCGAGGCGGAGATGAGGCGTGCGGTTGTCGAAGGTGTCGCAGAAACGACTGGCGCAAGCTCGGTGGAGCTGGCACTGGTATCACTGGATGGAGCTCTCGAGTCCTGCGAGCACTACGGCGACCTCGAGCAGGAACTCGGGACGACCTTGTGGGCCAGGGGCTGGTCCGGTTCCGCTAGGCCACAGGAAGGTGGTAGCGGGAGGCTGGTCTGGACGCACTCCGACGGCACGACCTTTGACGGCGCCTCTTCTAACGTCACCGATGGTGCTCTCGACCAGCTCATCAAGGCTGTCACAATTTCGCTCGAATTCAACGACGAGATCATCGGCGTTCTTCAGCTGGGATTCGGCGAGCCGCGCGCATTTCCTGCTTTATCAAGAGCATTCGTGGAGACCGTGGGAGCGATCTGCTCAGGCGCGCTGGGTAGGGTAAGGCTTACGGGAACGCTGACGAATCTGCGCGCGGTTGCGGATCTATCACAACATTCACTGGCCGCCGTCGCACGGCATATTCCCGTGGGATTCGTGCTGTTCGATGCCGCCGGCAACATCACACTGATAAACGAGGCGGCAAATAGCGTTTTCGGTGTCCCGGAGGAACGATTACCGGAGATTGAAACAGTGGGATCAAAGGCGCTCGACGCCTTCAATGCTCGATGGGCTCACAATCTCAAGCCGATCACCCAGGAGGAAAGCCAAATTCCCCGTGCCTTGGCAGGAGAGTTCATCCGCGACGAAGAGATCGTCGTCCGGCATCCATTTTCGGGCGAGGAGGTATACCTCAAGATGTTCGCCGGCCCCATCGTAGACGCCATGGGCGGTATCAAGGGTGCGGCGGCGGCGGTGATGGATGTCACCGAGCATCACCAAACTCTCGACAGATTACGGGTCTCAGAGGCCGAAACCCGGCACCGCGAACGGCTGTATCGCTCGCTGGTCGAGGCGTCGCCCGACGGTGTCGTGTTCACGGACCTGTCGGGCAACATTTGCCTGGCAAATCAGGCACTGGCATCGATGGTGGCGTCTCCAGATTCCACGCCTCTCATTGGCCAGAGCATCCAAGCTCTCGGTTTGGATGTCGAAGGGGCGCGAATCGGGCCGCCGGAACAGGCGATGTTGGCCGCCGCCACGCAGTACGACAGAGCACTGCGACAGGGCGACGGAAGCTGGAGGTACTTCGACATTCGCTCCGCCTTGGTTCCGTCTGAGGGCAGCGAGGCCGCCGGAATCATCCGCGTGATTCGCGATGTGACCGCCGTCAAGCAGCTTGAGAGTGATCTCATCCGTCGGGCTGAAACTGATGAGCTGACGGGGCTTCCAAACCGGCTTGGCCTCGAGAATTGGCTCAGCCGGCACACCGCGCTCCAGCCGGACAATTGCGCGATTCTCCTTCTCGACCTTGACGACTTCAAAGAAGTCAACGACACGTTCAGCCACCAGGTCGGCGATCTCCTGCTCCAGGCGGCCGCGGACAGGATGCGGCTACTCCTCCGTTCGGGTGACAGACTGAGCCGCTTCGGAGCAGACACGTTTGTTATCGCCGCGGCAGACACAAACCACGTCGAGGCTGAAGGGTTGGCGCGACGCGTGATGGCGACTCTGGCCGATCCATTCCTGGTGGGCGAACAGGTCGTGGTCACGCAGGCCAGCATCGGCATCGCCATGTATCCAGACCACGGTCGGGACACGGCGACGCTGATTCGTTACGCGGACATAGCCATGCACATCGCCAAGAGTAGCCGCTGCGGCGTCGCGATCTTCAAGGAGGAGAACAATCCGTACCGTCCAGAACGGCTGTCGCTCATCCTCGACCTGCGGGAGGCCGTGGAGCGTGAACAGCTGCGAGTTCACTATCAACCGAAGGTCGATCTGGCAACCGGATCAGTCTGTGCCGTAGAAGCGTTGGTCCGGTGGCAGCATCCCGTTCACGGCTTGTTGCATCCGGGCGCGTTCATTCCGCTGGCTGAAGCAACCGGGATCATAGTCCCCATGACCCACGAAGTCATCCGGCTGGCCGTCGGCGAAGCGGCGAAATCGCAGGTCACTCATCCGGAGGTGTCGGTCGCCGTCAATCTGTCGGCGCGGAACCTGGCTGATCCGAACCTGGTGGGACATATTCTTCGCCTGGTAAAAGAGGCGGAGATGTCGCCCTCGCAGCTGAAGATCGAGTTAACTGAGAGCGCCGTCATATCGAATCCTGAGGCCGCGCTGAAGACGCTGAGACACCTCAAGAGTGAGGGCCTCCGGCTCGCAATCGACGACTTCGGCGCCGGGTACACCTCGCTGGCCTACCTGCAGCGGCTGCCGCTCGACGAAGTCAAAATCGACCGCTCTTTCGTGACGGATCTCCTGGAGAACCGCAGTAACGCATTTATCGTGCGCTCAATCATCGACCTTGGCCACAGCCTCGGGCTCAAGGTGGTGGCCGAGGGAGTCGAGACCGAGCAGGTGAAAAACGTACTGGCGGTCCTGGGCTGTGACATCGTGCAAGGTTTGCTCCTTGGCCCGGCGGTGCCGGCTTCGGAA
This sequence comes from Chloroflexota bacterium, assembly GCA_035653255.1. Lineage (GTDB taxonomy): Bacteria > Chloroflexota > UBA5177 > UBA5177 > JAJPKF01 > DASRCF01. Next base: position 11,199 of record DASRCF010000288.1, on the reverse strand, counting down.
TTGCCGCGACTTCTTCAGAACGTCCGACGTTCAGTGTAGCGCAGCGCCGGCGTCGGCCGAGGACTGGCGCTCGCGAACGAGATGATGCGCGTGCAGAGCCACGGCAGCCACGATGAGGGGGAGATGAATGACCGGGAGAGCGCGTGCAAACCATCGCGGAAGATATATGTCCGTTACCCCGCCATGCTCCGCACCGAAGCGCTCGGCCACCGTCGTCAATGGGCATCGGAATCCGTTTGCCGCAAAGATCAAGGTCTCGCCGGCGACCACCCCACCTGCAACCGCGACTGTGCGGTCGGTTCGTTTCGCGAGGCCGCAGACCAACACGTAGACCATGCATGACTCAATCGCAAACCACGCCGCCGTGTGCACGGATTTGATGAGGGCGAGGGCAGCCGAGCGCGAGATGGTCATCGCACCACCGGATGAGGTTCGGACTCTCGGCCGAAAGCCCTGAATGCATCTCTCATTACAGCCACTTAACGCGTACAGTCAGGCGATACCGTTCCCAGTCCATGCCGAATGTTCGGGACAGGTCCTGGTCCTCGCTAGCTTCGAATCTCCTAGAGAACAGATACATGACGATGCCGAGCGGAATGCCCAACCATGTGTTGAACATCAACCCCAGCCAGGGCAGAACCAGTAGCGACACACCCGTGTAGAGCGGGTGCCGGACCAGGGCGTAGGGCCCGCTCATTATCAACTGGCCGCGAGGCACTTTCGTCAGGATGAGCATCACGGACCAGGCCCAACACGATCGCTCGTGCTCGTGGGGAATCGCCTGCGGTGTCGGCCCTGGTCTCTTGTGCTGTGATCTCGTCGATGGTTTGCGGCACGGGTCGCTCCTTTTCAGTGCTGTCTGCACGGGACGGCGTACGCGACGCTGTTGCCCGCCATGCAGCGGTGCTTGCTCAGGCTCTCGCACGCCTCGCATCCGGAGGCCTCCCGGCAAACATGCCGACTCTCGGCACACCGGGCCGAACGTCTGTCGTCTGCGTATTTGCGCACCAAATGGCACCCGAGGGTCTGATGACGTTGGCTGCTGATAGATTCCGACACCCTGAACGTACGCTCGCACGTCCTGGCTGGGCATCAGGCGCACGGCCGATATCTCGCCAATCAACGCAGTAGCAGGATGACGGCGACCTTCTCGTTTGGAATCCGCTGGTCGTCCGGATCCCTGATTCCGTCACATTCAGCCCGGTGCGCCCTGCGGCCCTGACTTCAAAACAAGAGGGCGAAAAGACCCATGACGACAGCTCGACCTCTCGGTGTTACAAAAACGGAGTTCAGCAAGGGTGTGCCCACGCTGATGTTCGCCTACAATCGAACATATGGATGTTCGATGTCGATAGAACCAACCCCATATCGCCTCGAAGTCGATTGGGCTCCGGCGTACGAAGCCCTGAACAGCCTGACCGCCTTCTCGTCCTGGTCCGGGCAAAAGGTCACGGACCTCGGGGCCGGTTGGGTGCGGGATCTACGGCGACGGCTGAGCCCTGATCTCCTAGCGCTGTTGTCCGGCGGCGGGGCAGCCGACAGCGACCTGGCCCTGCTCCTGATCTGGCGCTGTCCCTGTGAACGCTCCGTCGACGGCTTCGTCGAATGGCTTCGCTCCCAATCGGTGGGCGATTTGTACGAGATCATGCGTCCGTACGTTTCGGGCCGGAACCAACCACTTCCTGCCGACCTCAACACCTTTCGCGACCGCTGGAGTCACCTCCTGGAAGCGTGGAACGAGGAGTACTTCGGCGGAGTCTCTGCCGCCGTCCTGAAGGCGCTTGCCCGGGATGCCGAAAGAAGACGTGAGCATCTCGAGACGATGGCTCCGGCGGAGTTGGTCGAGAACGCCACCAATGGGGTCCTCTTTCTGCCCGAGCCTCGGCCGGAGCTGGTGCTCCTCCTGCCGCAGTGGCATTTCCGGCCCTGGAACGCGTTTGCCTCCTTTCGGGGACTGGAGATCATTCGGTATCCCGTCGATGCCCTTCCGTCGGGGGCAGGCGAGCTACCCCCGTCACTTCTGCGTCTGGCGCGTGCGCTCGGAGATGAGAGCCGGCTGCGCATCCTCCGCCTCCTAGCGAACAGGCCCCGCTCGTTTGCCGAGGTCGTTGCCGGCTCCGGCCTTTCTAAGTCCACCGTCAGCCATCACATGATGCTGCTTCGCGCGTCAGGACTCGTCCTGGTGACCGAACGGGGATCGCCGGCGAGCCACCGAAAGACGACGTTCACGCTGCGCCAAACGGGCCTTGACGGGCTCGCGACGCAGCTTCGAGATTACCTGCAGGCGGATGGAGATGACTGAGCCGGGAGGCCGTCGGCGCCTAAGCTCCGATTTCTGGAAGTTCTGGACGGGTCAGGTAATCTCCCAGCTGGGGACCTCGTTCACCGCGTTTGCCGTCCCGCTGCTGATCTACCACCTAACGCACTCGGCCATGAACCTCGCAATCACCATGGCGGCCGAAATGCTGCCCTACCTGCTGTTCGGTCTGGTCATCGGAGCCTGGGTAGACCGTCTGGATCGCAAGCGAATGATGATCGGGGTCAGCATCCTACAGGCGCTGGTGATCGGATCGATCCCGGCCATCAACAACGCCGGCGGCCTGTCGGTGTGGTGGATCTACGGCGTCGCCTTCGTCAACCAGACACTGTTCATCTTCTTCAACGCCGGGGAGTTCGCCGCCATTCCAAGCTTGGTCGGGAAGGATAACCTGGTGACCGCCAACGGGCGCATCCAAGCCAGCTACTTCGCCACCACCGTACTCGGCCCGCTCATGGCCGGAGGACTTTCGGCGTTCATTCCAATTCCTGATCTGCTCGCGTTCGATGCCGTGTCCTACCTTGTGTCGGCAGGCGCCCTGGCGACCGTCCGGCGGAGCTTCAATGACCGGAACGTTGATCGTCTGCCCACCACGATTCGGCGCGACGTCGTCGAGGGACTCAGGTATGTGCTGGGCCATCCGGTCCTGCGCAACATCTCCATGATGATGGCGGCTGTCAACTTTGTGACGGCGACCACTGCGGCTCAGCTGGTGCTGTTCGCCAAGGATCGCTTTCATGCCTCAAACGCCGAGATTGGGCTGCTTTTCGGCGTCGGAGGCTGTGGGGTCGTGATCTTCTCTCTGGCCGCGGGCCGTCTCCGACGCCGCTGGTCCTTCAGCGTGGTGGCGCTCGGGAGTCTCACCATGATGGGCGCCATGACCGTTGCCTTCGCTCTTGTGCCCTGGTACTGGGTGGCCATCGTCTTCTGGGGGCTGGAGTCCGGGTTCGGCAGCCTCTTCAACATCCAGACGGGCAGCCTGCGGCAGTCGATCGTGCCCAATCACCTTCTCGGTCGGGTGATGACGATCGCGGGCGTGCTCGCCTGGTCGGCGATCCCCTTGGGCGCGTTGATCGGTGGGTTTGCCATTGTCCGAACCCACAACGTGGTCCTCGTGTACACGGTGATCGGCGCGCTCACGGTGCTCATCCCGCTGCTTTTCTCATTGACGCCCCTCGGTCATGCCGAGGATTACGTTCCCAAGGACACCGTCCTGCCCGATCATGAGGCGACCCAGGCAATAGAGGCGACGTCCGAGGGGGGAGTTGGAGAGAGACGATCGGCCGGTACGGGCTGAGGCCGCCCGGAGAGTTGAAGCCGGCAGGCTTCAAGAACCGCCATGTGCAGGTTCAGGGGCGGACCGGCGACTACCCATGCCAGGATTGATGCGACATACGTGTCGGCCTTCACAGGCCGTCGAATGTGTGGTGCCAGGTCCTCGCTGCTCCCCTGAAAGCTCATCGGCGTGACACGGTACGTCCCGGCTGCTCTCGCCGCCGCCGCGACGTGCACGGTCTGTGCGGATTCGCTCGCGCCGGCCAAAAGGGGGCGGACGACTGGACTGGTTTCAGTGAGGCCGGATCCCGGCGGAACCGAAAGGGCGATCAGTCCAGCAGGCTGCGATGGTTGTAGTAGTCCGTGGTCGTGCCGGAGCCGTCGGCCATGGTATGCGTGTCGCCGTCGGGGTAGTAACTGTGCCGTCGGCGGTGCCCCCTGCACCCGGGGGTACGTCGGCCGTCCCGCACGGCTTCGGACGCGTCCTGCCCTCCACGTGCGGCCGCCGTCCGATGACCACAAGACCGCGCCGTACCCGCTGCCGACGCCAACGGCTACGCAGTCCAGGCGCGAGCGGCACGCGACGCCGAAAATGGGTCCTACGCCGGCGGGTACTTGGCTCCGCTTCCAGTCCCTCGCCCGATCCCGGCTGAATGCAGCCCCACCTCTGGCGCCGCTGCCCGCAGCGGTGCCAACGGCTACGCACCAGTGCAGCCCGCCGCACGAGAGGTCGGACCCTGCGCCTCCGTCACTGCCGCGAATGCGCCAGCGGCCGTGCCTCGCGGTTGCAAGAGCTGCATCACGGTGACGAAGGTAGGCCAGGGCGACACAGTCACCGGGCCTAGGGCACGACACGGAGCTCACGTCGCTCACCCTGGCCGGGGCTTCTTTCCGCGACCAGTGCTTCCCGGCGTCGGTCGTCGCCAAGATCAAGCCTCGCCTGGCCGTGCCGCCGACCGCCGTGCAGGCCGCGACCGCAGGACAGCTTACGTCCTCAAGTTGCCAGTCGGAGTGTCCGACCCAACTCCTTGACCAGTGGTTACCGCCGTCCCGAGAAATGACGATGGCGGCACGACCGTCGGCGCCCGCGCCAACCCCGACGCACTCCTTGTCGGAGGGGCAGTCCAACGCCGCGAGGCCCGCGACCCTACGCGGCAATCGGTGAGTGGTCCACTTCGCGCCTCCGGAGGCCGTGACGAGGACATCCCGGCCCCAGAGTATCGCTACGCACCTTCGTTGGGACGGGCACGCTACGTCGGTGAGGTTCCGGGCGCCCGGACCGCGGGTCAGGGCGCGAGGGGTTTTCTCCCTGTCCCAGGTTTTGCCGCCGTCAGAGGTTCGGAGGATCGAGCCCCACACGGCGACGCAGGTGCTTTCCGTGGGGCAGGAGACGGCGTCCAATTTTGACCCTGTTGCGGCAGGGGAGCCGTGCACGGAGGTCCACGCGACTCCCATGGCCGACCCGGCTGCGCCAGGGCGAGCGAGCGCCAGCGCGAAAAGCAGGCTGAGAGCGATTGGGAAGGCCAGACGTTCTCTCATGGCTACGCCATCCCCTTCGTCTTATAGCCAGCCGCCCTGACTGCCGACTTCGCGATCTGCCAGCAGACCTTGTAGCCATCAGTTGTGCAGCCGTTAGCCTTGGCAGTCCTGCTCACTCTTCCGTTCCGGACGATCGGGTCGTACCACTGCGACAGGCCCCCCGTGTGCTCGACCGTGTAGGCGCATTTGGCGTTCAGATAGGGATTCTTCCAGTGTCCGTTGCTGGGCGGGCTCAGCGCCTTACACGCACCTTTCGACTTCCACGCCTTGATGTTGATCTGCCACATTCCGTAGCAGCACCCGTGGTTCCAGATGTTCTCCCACGAGGACTCGGCGCCGGCAATCGCCACCATGTCGATCAGCAGGTGCCGGAATCCGGCGGCGTGCGCCGCCTTCGCTGCCTTGACCGCGGACTTCGGGTATGGCGCCAGGCCGGCCGGGTCGGTGCCATCGATTGGATCGTCCGCGGCGTAGGCGTAGGGCTGCAGCGTCTGTCCCGCAAGTGGGTCTTGGCTGAGGAACTGGCCGGTGGAAGGATCGTACCAACGGGCCTGGTCGTAGACCAGACCAGTCCAGGGATCGGTGTATGCCCCGCCATACTCGAGCGGGGTGTCCGTCGCGATTCCATTGCCAACCCAGTTCTCGGCTACACCATAGGCCGGGTAGTTGTAGGTCACAAAGGGGTTGCCGCTGCCGTCGAGGAGCGCCCTGGTGTTGCCCTGCAGATCCTGGTAGTAATACTCGAGGGATCGTACCAACGGGCCTGATCGTAGACGAGGCCAACGTAGCCGACGGAGTAGGAGCCGGAGTACTGCAGCGGGCTGGCCAGGCCGATCTCACCCAGGAACTCGTTCGGGACCTGGCCATGAGGCGGATAGTTGCCCGTACTGGTCACATTGCCGGAGGCATCCATCACCCCCCACTCTTTGCCTCTAATGACAATTTCAGACCGGCTTACTCCAGCGCCTCAACCATATCACGGTTCCTGCTCTCCTCTACGCGATGCAGCCGGAAACGGTTGCGCACAGCTGTCAGTTTAGATGTTGGAACATTGGCCAAGTCAGGGGGAGCAACTGGCTCGGCGCCAATATGCTCGCCCACATCATACGGCTCAAAGTCAATCTCAGCGGCGAATGTTGTGAATCCACGGATGTCAACAAAGGTGGCGACAACCTGGCATGACTCCGCACGCGCAGACCCAAGCAGGTCTCTAAACTGCTCATGAAACGGCACGTTCCTTCTCATTCCTCAACCGAGGGAGATCGATTCGATTGGATCCTCCAGACTCAGCGTAGGACTCCCGTGTGGTGCGGAGCCTGCACTTCGGAATATCACGACCAAATATCGGTAACTTGGTCGTAGGCCACACTCAGCGGGGATCGAACGTTGGAATCGGCCAACTACTGTACTTGGGATGGCCGTACGTGTGGAGCGAGCTCCGACGCCGACGCGGGTCGTACGACATCCCTGTCGCCGCGGCTCGCGCGCTGACGCTACGCATTTCCGGGTCGGCGACGGATCACGTTGAAGACGAGGTTCAGCTTACGAACCGGCCGTAGGGAGCCGCCAACCCTAAACTGGGCGACCGTTCGGCCTGCCGGCTCCATAGGCGGAAGGCGGAGATACGCCACAAAAAGCGCCTTACCGGGCCCCTCTCCATGCCTGCTCATCCTACGTATCAGTGTGGGACCGCCCTGGCCGGGAGCGCCGTCGGCTACCACGAACCGGACGGATCAGCAGGCGGGTGACCGGCGACCCGAGGCGACCGGAGCGTACGATATACCGAAGCTCAAACCGCACCTTCTTCCCTGGCCGTGTGAATCCCACGCCCTTCCAGCGGTCTCCCTTGCGCACGCTCATGAGCGGCATGAGCTGGACTCGTGGGAGGCAGCACCCCCGCCCGCCGACGTGCCTGTGCGGACCGGGCGCCGCAGACCCCGACGAACCGGCGCAGCCCGTGGCGACCATGACGCAACAGGCTTCCAGAGCCCCGAGCGCGATCGACCGGGTAGTTGAATGCAGTCCCACCCTAGGAGAACAACTCCATGAAGCTTCCGGTCGTAGCATCAATGACCACGTTCTCCTCGTGGTGGACGCCGGTGACCGGAGTCTGGCCAGACCCTTGCGCCCCCTGCCTCGGCCCACCCATGGGGCCGTGGTTAACGCCTGGTCCAGAGAAGGTGACGATCCAGGCTGGGGTATTCTGGTATCGAAGCACAAAGGCGCCCGAGGGCTGCCGGTCACCCAGGACATCGTCCGAGAAGAGGCCATACTGTGCCGAGACGGAGACTCCCGGGAGCAACTGGCCATTCGAGGCGGCGGCCGTCTGCTGCAGAGCAGCAGCAATGGCCTGGCTTTGGCTCACTGCCGGCTGTGCTCCGCTCACGGCCGTGAACCTGATGCCGAAGGCTGCGAGGGATACCGCTTCATCGCGTGTACGAATTGTCTTGACGGCGTGCCGATGGCCGGACGAGGCCGCAGCCACGAACCCGGCTCCAAAGTGGGCGCCGACCGAAGCTGCAGCTAGCAGCGCGAGGATGGATACCGCGCTAAGCGTAATGTGCCTGCCCACCGGGATTGTAGCCTCCTGCTAAAGGATCTCTGTCTGCAATGGCCGCCACCGGGTTGCCGCACCGACACGCCGAAAGTTAATCTGGAGCGGGCAGCGGGAATTGAACCCGCACCTTCTGCTTGGAAGGCAGATATTCTGCCGTTAAACCATGCCCGCGCGATGCACTCTATTCTGACAGCAACGGCCGCCGCCGCGCCGGACGAATAATCGTCCATAGCGCCGGCCCATTCCGTCCGATGAGCCCGCGTTCCCGATGAGCTCGTCCCGCCGGGGCTGCCAGCATCCGGGTCGTGCCCGCGTTTCGTTTCGCATCGATCTGATGGACCACGATACGCCACCAGCCCCCGGGACAGCTTAGCCGCTGCAGCCCCCAGACGTGGCTTCGGGTCCGTGACGCACGACATCGAGCCGCCGGCGAATGATGATCGGAGGCGCGAAGCCCTGGTGGTACGCGTTCGTGACCTCCACCAGCAGCTCATGCAAGCCGAAGGATGAGGGGATAACCACTCTGGTGACGCGAACCTCCGCCACCTGTACACCATCCAACCGAACAACCAGGTGGCGCCCGTCGGCGAGCGGAGGCGTGGGCCGGCCTCTCCTGGTCGAGCCGCAGATTTGGACCAGCACGGGCCGTCCGGTTCGTCGCCCGGGGCTTACCAGCCGGACCACGAGATTCGGCCTCGGCGGCGCCTGGCTTCTCTGGACGATATCGTATGCCGTGGCGCCGACGCCCACCAATGCCAGGGCGATCCCCAACCGCTGTTGCAATGGAGTGCGGCCGAGGATGACTACCAGGACCCCCGCACAGGCTGCAGCGGCGGCCAGCCAGGAAAAGAGATCGGGCGGTCGCATCCCCACGATGTGACCCACGTAGCACTGGCACTCCATCCGGACCAATGCTACGACGGTTTCCGGAGGCCTCAAGGGCCGATAATGTCGATAGATGGCACGATCGTCCCGAAGTCAAGACCTCGAGCAACCGGCTTGAAGCATCTACCCCGTGCGACCCGGAGCTTCATCGCGGCCGGTGCACTGGCCGCCGCGGCTTTGGCCGTGATCGCAGGCCTCACGCTTGCGGGCGCCGGGCCGGCCGGCGCTCCGCCGCCTGCCAAACTGGAGGGCACCGACGTCTGGGCCGCCGGAACCCAGCCGGCTCACCCCTTCGCCCTCCGCGATCAGAATGGCCGCCTCATCAGCACCGACGGCCTCCACGGACAGATATGGGCCGTCACCTTTATGGACTCGCACTGCACGCGTCAGTGCCCGATCGAGGCCAGAGCCATTTCCACCACGGAGAGGCTCCTGGGTTCCTCATATCATCTGAAGGTCATCGTCATCAGCGTCCTTCCCTCATACGACACGCCTCACCACATCCGGGTATTCGCTCGCAAGACGGGGATGACGGGTGACTGGCACTGGCTCAATGGCCCCAAAGCGCAGATGGCGAAGATCTGGCGTGAGTACGGGATCCTGGTGATCACGGGAGTACAGCACACCGCCGCGCTTTATCTGGTGGACCGGCGCGGCGATGTCCGGGTCGCGGACGCCATCCCCTTCCTGCCGTCACAGCTCGCGTCCAGCGTGCGCGCTCTCTCGGCGCATCCGCGTGCGTGAGTCAGGCGGACCGATGAAAGCTGACGGTCACAGATAGCGGCGCGACGGGTCGGTCTCACCTGAGACATCGACCTCGAGCTTCTTAAAGAACCTGGCAGCTCAACTACCCGGACGTTCAGCCTTCGACCCTCCGCAGGCCGACGCGACCGGTTCACCGAGCCCGGGCAATCTCCTCGACCGCAGCCGGGTTCTCGAGCGAGGATAGGTCGCCCATCTCCTGACCCAGATACCGCGCCCGAATGACCCGCCGCATGACCTTGGCGTTCCTCGTTTTCGGAAGACTGTCCACGAACAGGACCCTGTCCGGCATCAGTGCCTTGCCCAAGTGCTCGCCGACGAGCTGCCGCACCTCCCGGCGCAGCTCCTCGTGCCCCTCGTGACCCTGACGCAGCACGGCAAACACGGCGACCACCTCTCCCTTGACCTCGTCGGGGAGACCGATCGCTGCCGCCTCGGCCACAGCCGGATGGGCACACGCGGCGGTCTCGACCTCGGCCGGACCTAGGCGCTTGCCGGCAATCTTGAGCGTGTCGTCGGACCGGCCAAGGATAAACCAGCTCTCGTCGTCGCCCGTCTCGTGCACGGCCCAGTCGCCATGCGCCCAAACTCCGGGCCACCGCGACCAGTACGTCTCCAGGTAGCGTTCGTCGTCATGCCAGAAACCGTGAGTCATGCCTACCCATGGGCGCCGCACCACCAGCTCGCCGACGGCATCTCGCACCGACCGGCCGGCCTCGTCGAAGACGGCCGCATCCATGCCGGGAACCGCGGTCGAAAAGGCCATGGGCCGGAGCGGCAGGATGGTGTTGCAGCCCAGGATCCCGCCCGAAGTCTCGGTTCCCCCGGAATAGTTGATGATCGGCAGCCGGCTCTTTCCCGCCTTCTCGAAGTACCACAGCCAGGGACCCAGATTCCACGGCTCTCCGCTTCCACCGAGCACCAGCAGGCTCGATAGATCGTGCCGCTCGACCCAATCGTCGCCTCTGGACATCAAGGCTCGAATGACGGTGGGCGCGATCCCCAGGTGGGTGACGCGGTGCCGTTCCACGATCTCCCACAGCCGGCTGGGATCCGGAAAGTCCGGCGTGCCCTCGAAGAGCACCACGGTGGCTCCGAGCATGGTAGCGCCCATGACTGCCCAGGGACCCATCATCCAGCCGATGTCCGTGAGCCAGAAGAGGCGGTCGCCCTGATGCACGTCGAAACAGTGCGCCATGTCCTGCGCCGCCTTGACCGGGAAGCCCGCATGGCTGTGCAGAGCGCCCTTGGGCCGCCCCGTTGTGCCTGAGGTGTAGATGATCATGCAGGGGTCGTCGACACCGGTGTCGTATGCCTCCAGCTCAACCGGCCTGCCGCTGGTCAGCTCATCCCACCAGACGTCACGCCCCTCGGCCCATGGAATCTCACGTCCCGTGCGTCGGAAGACGACCACGTGCTCGACGCTCGGGCTGAGCTTCACGGCGGCATCGGCAGTCTCCTTCATCGAAACGATCCTCCCACGCCGTGGGAAGCCGTCGGCCACGATCAGGACCTTGGCCTGGGAATCCTGCAGCCTCGTGGCCACCGCCTCGGCGCCGTAGCCGGAGAAGGTAGGAATCGCGATGGCGCCGATCTTCCCACAGGCAAACAGCGCAATCGCGGTCTCAGGAACCAACGGCATGAAGAGGGCAACGCGGTCGCCCGGCTGCACACCCAACGACTGCAGCCCGGCAGCGAGCTGACTAACGCGGTGCTGCAGCTCCCGGTACCGCAGCCATCGCTCGTCGCCGTCGTCTCCAATCCAGATGATCGCCGGCTCGTCCGCCAAGGCGCCTCGTGCGTGCCGGTCGACACAGCTCTCGACGTAGTTCATGCGGCCACCGACGTACCACCGGGGCCACTC
>DASRCF010000287.1:0-3544 GCA_035653255.1 Chloroflexota bacterium | reverse complement strand
GTCGTGGGGCTTGCCGTGGCGCGAAAAGCAGCGCTGGAAAGCCTCATCCCTTAACTCTTACGGCCACATCTTCACGTTCCAATTCGAACGCTGACAGGGGCCCGGGAGCCGCGACGCGACGGTAAGGTGAAGGTCGAAGGTGTCCCGCGGCTCTTATGCGGAAGGTCCGGCCGAGCTGGCGCCGTGTGAGATGGCATTGCCCGTTGTGCGGTCGAAGAGATGAAGGTGATTCTCGTCGAATTGCACCCCTATCGTATTTCCGGGAGCGAAATCATGCTCCGCGGAAAAGCGGGCCGTAATGGCAGTCTCTCTTCCCGACTGAAGATAGACGTAGAGCTCCGCGCCCATGTGCTCGACCACCTCCACCTGCGCCTGCATGCTGGCACTGCCGTTGGAGGCGTTGAACACCGGCTCGATGTGTTCCGGGCGTATCCCCAGTGAAACCTGCTCGGCTCCCGAGCTCTTGACCAGACTGGCCATGGCAGGCGGAAGCTTAAGCGAGATACCTGCAGCCTGGAAGTATATTTCCCCGCTCTGTTCGACGATACTGCCGTCGATCATGTTCATCTGAGGCGAGCCGATGAACGTTGCCACGAACGTGTTGACCGGATAGTCGTAGAGCGTCTGCGGCGCGTCGACCTGCTGCAGGTTGCCCGCATTCATGACGGCAATGCGAGTACCCATGGTCATGGCCTCGGTCTGGTCATGTGTGACGTAGATGACCGTGGTCTCCAAGCGTCGGTGGAGGGTGATCAGCATCTTGCGGGTCTGTACCCGCAGCATGGCGTCGAGGTTGGACAGCGGCTCATCCATCAAGAAGACCGCGGGCTCTCGCACGATGGCGCGGCCCAGGGCGACACGCTGCCGCTGGCCACCGGAAAGCTCCTTGGGCTTGCGCTTCAGGAGAGGCTCGATATCGAGGGTTCTGGCTGCCTCCTGCACGCGCCTGTTGATCTCGGCCTTCGGTGTCTTCCGCAGCTTGAGCCCGAAGGCCATGTTGTTGTAGACATTCATGTGTGGATAGAGGGCGTAGCTCTGGAACACCATGGCGATGTCGCGGTCTTTTGGTGAGAGGTTGTTGACGACGCGATCCCCAATGGTGATGCGCCCGCTGGAGATGTCATCCAGGCCGGCAACCATGCGCAGCGTCGTCGTTTTCCCGCACCCTGATGGACCGACAAGGACGAGAAACTCCTTGTCCCGTGCCTCGAGTGTCACGTCGTTGACGGCGGTCACGTCGCCGAAGCGTTTCGAAACTTGATCGAGGGCTACCTGAGCCACGTTGTCTTCCCTCCGTTCTTCGTACTTTTCCAGGACCTGTGCTGCCGGAACTACCCAGAAATCAGACCATACTACAACGCTTCGGGCCCCGTGCCGACGGTCTAGTATCAGACACGACGATGGTTAGTGGCGCATGATCGTTCTCTGGGTATTCCTGGCCGCCAAAGTGATCGTGCTTGCAGTCACGGGAACCATCCTGTACAAGGTATTCGCCCCCGATCTCAAGCGGCGGAAACCACTGGCAGAAATGGCAGGCGTGAAGTGCGTGTACTGCCACTTCTCGCCTGCGTTGTATCACTCAGAGGAGACGCGCTGGGAGGCGGACGAGCTGGTGCTCGTTAAGACCTACGAATGCCGGCGCTGTCATATGCCGTTCTGGCGGATCGAGCGTCTCACGGCAGTCGAGCACCATCCCACGTGAGTCTCGCCGGGGAGATTCCCGGCACGTTCAAATCATCGAGCTCGAGCTGTCGACGGACCAGGCGCACGTGCTCCGAGCCGTCGCGCACCACTATGAGCAGGTTATGGGTCGCATCCGTTACCTTGTGGTCTGGACCTCAGGAAGGAGCGTCCGAAAGAAGTATCGCTTCATCGTGCAGGAGAGCACACGCCTGGAGTCGGTGGCGGCAGGCGTTCTCGACGAGCTGGAAGGGTTAGGTGGCCGGGGTAGGGTTTCTCTCAAGGTGTCCGATTCCGTGGCCTTCTGGGGCCGCGTACTTTCCAGTCTCAGAACCAGGCGATCCCGGCGGAAGCTCTCGACCGAGGAGATTGGCCGGCGAGAAGCGCTCTCTGAACAGTTCCAAACGGTCCTCGCGCCGTTGCAGCGCTCGGGTAACGTGGTGCTGGTCGAAGCCTTACGGACGCGCCGGCCGAAGGAGGTGGAGTGGATGACTGAGCTGCTCTCACCTGCTAGTGAGCCAGCACGTAGTGCATCGACCCCACATGCCTGATCGTTCCCTTTAGCTCCAACATCGTCAGCGTGCTGCTGATGTCGGCCATTGACAGCTCGCTTCGACGGCCCAGATCGTCGACATGCACCGGTTCGGCGGATAACAGGGCCAGGATCTGGCCCTCCTGATCGTTCTCGGGAATTACGTGCTTGATTTCGATTTGTTGCATCGCCACAGTGAGGTTCAACTCGTCGACGATGTCCTCCGTGTCGGTCACCAGCTTGGCATGGCCGCGTTTGATCAAGCGATTGCAGCCCACCGATTGAGGGTCGTTGGTACGGCCTGGAAAGGCGAAGACCTCTCGGTTTTGCTCCACCGCATAGCCGGCGGTTCGCAAAGCGCCGCTCTTGTATCCGGCCTCGATGATTACCGTCCCCAGGGCCAGCGCGCTAATGATGCGGTTGCGCGCAGGAAAGTTGAAGGCGTCGGGCTGAGTCCCCATGGCGTATTCGGTGATCACCGCGCCGTTCTCACAGATTCGGTCGGCCAGTCCTCGATTCTGTGACGGGTAGAGAACATCTAGGCCGCTTCCGAGCACCGCTACGGTACGGCCACCGGCCTGCAGAGCATGACGGTGTGCCAGGGTATCTATGCCGACTGCCAAGCCGCTGATTATCGTCAGGCCTCGCTCGACCAGGGCAGGTACTGTCTGGGCCACCATCGTCTGACCATAGAGAGAAGGCCTACGGGTGCCCACCACAGCCAGGGCCTGACTATCCTCCACTTTGAGCTCGCCCCTGACGTAGAGGATCGCTGGATGCCCGAAGGTTTCGCGGAGGAGGGCCGGGTAGTCCTCGTCCACCGTGGTGATGACCCTCGCCCCGGCGCGGTAGACACGATCCAGTTCTCCGTCGACGTCGATGGTTGCCCGTCGGGCCAGGACGCCTTCAACCGCTCGCTCTTCGACTCCGGCCCGTCTCAAGATCACGCCCGGTGCCTGCCAGGCCGCCTCAGCTGAGCCGCAGAGGTCGATGAGCCTAGAGAGCCGGACGGGTCCGATTCCCGGTAAGAGAGACAGACCCACGTAGTACTTGGCGTCGGATGCCTGGGAAGAGTCCTGCCGGCTCGACAACATGTCGTCCTCGGACTTCGAGATTCAGGACGATGGTATCACGGCGACGGTAATCTTCTTGTGAGTGCCACTGATCCGGGGGTGATTGGCGTAAGATGAGCGTATGCGCCGCCCTCACCTCACCTTCCTGCTGGCGCTGCCCGCAGCCGGCGTCGCCCTGCTCCTCGTCATCACTCTCGCGGCGGGAACGGGTACTCCCGGGAAGCTGCATGCCCGGCCCGTGCCAAGTCCCACGCGCAGG
>DASRCF010000286.1:0-3561 GCA_035653255.1 Chloroflexota bacterium | reverse complement strand
TGGGGCAGGTGCCCGGGTTCACGGGTTGAGGGGGATACCCGTTCCACCGCGGCAACCGCCGCGGGCGGTGCGTCGGCCCAAGGTGCGCAAGAGTTGATCTCGGGAGGCAAGGCCGCCGGTTACTCGTTCACCGCCGCGCTTTTGACCAGTTCCTCCAGGACGGCCCGACCGATCGGCTTGGTCAGGTGGCGGTCGAACCCCGCCTCCTGCGACTTTCGCTGGGATTCCTCCCCGCCGTAGCCGCTGACTGCTGCAATCACCGTCTTCTCCAGCCCGGGCAACTGACGCAGCCGCCGGCAGGTCTCGTAGCCGTCCATCCTGGGCATGCCCAAGTCGCAGAGGATGAGGTCCGGCCGGAAGTCGCGCGCCTGCTCGACCGCCGCCGCCCCGCTGTGGGCCATCTTGACCTCACGCGCCAGCCCCTCCAGCATCCACGAGAAGCTCTCGGCGATGTCCGGGACGTCGTCCACCACCAGGATCCGGTCCACCTGCACCGCAGCCGGCGGTGGGACCGCAGGCCGGGCGGGTGGCGGCGGCTCGGCCTCGGCCGGCAGGGCGGGCAGGCGCACGGTGAACTCGCTACCCTGGCCAGGCCCATCGCTGCGGGCCTCCACCGTACCGCCGTGCATCTCCACCAGCTGCTTCACCAGCGTCAGGCCCAGACCAAGGCCGCCCTGCGACCGGTCCAGGGTGCGCTCCCCCTGGATGAACAGGTCAAACACCCTCGGCACGAGGTCGGGCTTCATGCCGGTGCCGTTGTCGCGCACGCGCAACACCGCTTGCTCGGTATCGCGCTCGACAGTGAGCCAGATCTTGCCTCGGGGGTCGGTGTACTTGGCCGCGTTGTTGAGCAGGTTGAAGATGACCTGCGTCAGCCGAGTGGCGTCCCCCTCCACCCGCAACGGCTTGCGCGGCAGCGTCAGCGACAGCTCGTGCCCCCGGCCCTCGATTGCCGGCATGGCCATCTCGACCGCCTGGTCGGCCACCTCCACGAGATTGACCGGCTCCTTGCTCAGCTCCACTAGCCCGCGGGCGATGCGGGAGACGTCCAGCAGGTCGTCCACCAGCCGACTCATGTGCACCACCTGGCGGTCCATCATGGCATAGGCCCTCTCCAGGGCCGGGCCGTCCAGTTGCTGCCGCTGGAGCGTCTCTATCACGCCTCGCAGTGGCGCCAGCGGGTTGCGCAGCTCATGGCCGAGCATCGCCAGGAACTCGTCCTTGCGCCGGTCGGCATCCCGCAGCTGGTCCTCCATCTGTTTTCGGTCGGTGATGTCCACTGCCGCACCGGTCATGAAGGGGCTGTCTGGGCCCCGGAGCATCTTGCCGTGGTCCTTGAGCCAGTGAATCGAGCCGTCCGGCCAGCTCACGCGGAACTCGATGTTGAGGATGGCACCCTCGTCCCGGCAGCGCTCGAACTCCGCGCGCACGCGGTCGCGGTCCTCCGCGTGGACTGCTTTCAGGAACCCCTCCAGGCTCAAGACGCCCTGGCCGGGCGGGAGCCCCATCAGGCGGAGGAGGCTGTCGTCGAGGACCTGCTCGTCTTGCGGGATGCGCCACCGCCAGGTGCCCATCTGCCCCGCCCAGAGCGCGACGCGCAGCCGCTCCTCGCTCTCGCGGATCCGCTCCTCGGCCTGCCGCCGCTCGGTCAGGTCACGGAGGATCTTGACGAAGCCGCGCAGGCCTCCGGACTCGTCGCGCAATGCGGTCGTCGCGCCGCTGGCCCAGAACCGCAGGCCCTGCTTGGAGACGAGCCAGTTCTCGTCCGTTGCCTTTCCGGTCTCTGCGGCCGTCCTCAGCTCCCGCTCGGGCAGGCCGCTTCGGCGGTCCTCCTCGGTGAAGAACAACGCCCCCGGCTTGCCCAAGATTTCTTCCGTGGTGTAGCCGAGGATGCGCTGCGCCCCCTCGTTCCAACTCGCCACGTTGCCCTCCGGGTCCATCAGGAAGACGGCATAGTCCTAGACCGCCTGGACCATCAATCGGAACCGTTCCTCGGCCAGCATGAGCGCCTCCTCGGCCCGCTTGCGCTCGGTCATGTCGCGTAGGATCTTGGAGTAGCCGGTCAGCTTTCCGCTGGCGTCGCGGAGCGGGGTGACGATGCCCAAAGCCCAGAAGCGCTCGCCCCCCTTGCGCCGGTGCCAGCGTTCGTCTTCGGCGCGGCCCCACTGCCGGGCCTGCCGCAGCTCCCGCTCGGGCAGGCCGGCCTCGACGTCCTCGGCGGTGAAGATGAGGGAGAAGTGCTGGCCCACCGCCTCGGCTTCCGGGTAGCCGATGATCCGCTCGGCGGCGACGTTCCACGATGTGACGACGCCGTCGGGGTCGGTCAGGAAGATGGAGTGGTCTCGGACGTTCTTGACCATCTCGGTGAACCGGGTCTCCGCCTGCCGCCGCGCTTCCTCGGCGTCCCGGCGAGGGGTGGCGTCCTCGATCGCCAGTAGGATCATCTCCCGCTCCCCCGGTCCGCGGCGCAGCCGGCGGGCGTTGAGGAGCATCACCTTGCGGCCGATGTGCTCGAAGGTGTGCTCCACCTCGAAGTCGCGGAACATGGTGTTCTGGGGCAGGATCTCTTCCAGCAAGGCGCGCAGGCGAGGGATGTCCCACTGGCGGTTGCCCAACTCGTAGATCAGCCGCCCCTCCGTCTCCTGCTGAGTCACGCCGAAGGTCCGGTAGAACTCCCGGCTGGCGCTGACCACGCGCAGGTCGCTGTCCAAAACTAGGAGCGGGTCGCGTACCGTGTCAATGATGCTCTCGGCGAACGCCAGAGCGTCGCGGAGCGCCTGCTCGGCCGACTCAACCATATAGTCCACCGCCTAAAGAGCTTGCCGTCACGGATGACGGCTTGATGAGGAAGGGGTTACGAGTTTGAGGCAGGCATTGCCACGGAGGTGAGACGGTCCGGCGGGAACCGAGCTTGGCCGACCGGTCGCCAGCCGGCCGAAGTTCCTCCTCGCTGATTTTAGCAGCAGGGCATCGGCTCGTCAGTGGCGACAGCCTTTTCGGGATCCGGCGAGTCAGCATCCGCGCTGCTCTTCGCATCCGCTCCCGAGCCGACTTGTACTGAGTAGCCATCTTGCGTATCACGCTCTCGGCCGCGTGTTCGCCGAGCATGACGAAGAGGCGGAAGTCATCGCGAGGCGAAGTCTTGGAATGAGCGACCATCGGATCAGGGTGGCCACGGATAAGCGATGCCATGACTGTTTACGAGATGGTTGCGGACTTCGTTGTCGGTACAACGAGCCAGTCGTCTGGAAAAATCAGGTACTCGCGTGTATCTCGGTCATCATCGGCGACGACGAACTTCAGCCGGCGGGTCATGGATTCGCTCCAGCGTTAACTGGCGGCTGTCTTGGCGGGAATCATTTCGGGTTCTGATGGACAGTCACTGCCGGAAAGAAGAGTGCCCCGATTGGGCCGGGAGATGTCGTCCGCGCGCCGGACGGGGAGAGGCCGGCCCTGGCCCTGAGAATGTAATTGTATGTAAATCCCAAATCGGGGGAAGGATTCACCCCGCGGTGGGGCCGCGTTCACGCGGCAGGGTGACGATGATCTCAGCCCCCACGG
>DASRCF010000285.1:0-5843 GCA_035653255.1 Chloroflexota bacterium | reverse complement strand
GATCGGAGGCGGCGCACTCCTATTCATCACACTGACCACGCTGGTAGTGGCTCGGGCCGCTCCAGCCACTCCACCGCACCTCACCGGCCGTCCCTTCCAGCCCAAGATTCGGGAAATGGGCCAGGTTTCAGCTGAGCGGCTGATGCACATCAGGCAGGTGCTGGCCCGAGTTGAGTCACGAGTCGACCACGACTTCGGCGTGGCCCGCCCCGTTGCCCTTACCGCCATCGTTTATGCCCGGCATCAGGCATTCGGCACTGAGCTGCACCACCTCGAGGGCCTTGGTCCCCAAAGCTCGATCGACAACATGGGCAACGACGTTCATGGCCTCCTGCCGATCGGACCTTACGTTCCCTCGCTTCCTCACTCCCTTGCCCACGTCTACACCGAGGCTGTGCTTGACCGGCTTACACACAATCTCTCTGACCGCCAGCCCGATCCGGCCTGGCTCTACGATGGCCTGGCGGAGGTGGAGGCAGGCCGCCTCACCGGACCTCTCCTGTGCACGGGTCCCCACCACGTCGACTTCCCCTTGGCGACGATTGCCCATCCTCGCTCATGGTGGAAGATTCGAGGCGGCCCATTCGGGGATCAGGTGTACTGCGAGGCCGCGGAGGCAGCGTCGGGAATCGTTTCCCGGTGGGGCTGGCGCGACATCGTGTTGCTGCTGCACCGGGCGCGCTCGTGGCCGGGATTCGCGGCCACTCTAACAGGAGACCGACTACAGACAGTCCACGCGCCGGCAGAGAAGACTCTAGAGGCGGGGACGGAAGGTAACGGTAAGCTTGCGTCCGGAGTGTAGGTAGACAACAGCCACTAGCTGCCACTGTCCGGACATCGAGATCAGAACGGAGCCGCGGTAGGTGCCTCGACGCGCAGGTTTCATGGAGATGAACTGGGTGCCCATGTTCATCTCCACCATCGTCGCGATGAGCTGCACTTGGCCCGGCACGACTCGGCGGCCTCCATCGGTAACTATCAGGCTCGCCTGATTAGGCCCGACCGTTCCCGGGGCGAGCCGAAGAGAAAGCCTGTACGGCTTCACTGTCCGGGTGAATGATGCCGCCGGTGGAACTGAGGCACCGACCGGACGCTCACCCTGGGCGGGAAGTCCCGGATAGATGCTGAGGGCGGCCATCGCGCCGACGGCTGCCGCTCCGGCGACCAGCACAGCGATCACCGCTCCCTTCGTACGTGGCATCGTTCCACGTCCAGTGGCCGCCGGCTTGGGGCCCACGGCTGTCTGCGGCCTCACGCCGGCAGGCGGCGCCCAACCATAGCGGCGGTCGAACCAAGCGGCGGTGGCCCGCAGCCAGGCTCCCTGCGGCCAGCAGGCCAACGCCAGTAGTATCAGCAGCAGGCCCGAGTTGAAGTCAGTCGACATGCCGCTGAAAATCATGCCGACGGCTTCGGCGAACCACCACACCGCGAGACTGACCACAATGCTGGCTCCCAAGGCCCATCGAAGCTTCGGACCTCGAAAGAGAAGCAGGGCCAATCCGATTGTGAAGCAGACTGCGGCCAGGATGGAGTTGACCAGGATCTCGGAATGGGCGACGACGGAGGCCATGCCGTTCAGCGACGGATCAACCAGAACACCGTCCCACCCGCCGTTGCCGGTCATGCTTCGCATCGTCTGCGCGATCTGTCCCTGCTGCCACCAGTACGGTTGAAGCTGCAGCAAGCCCAAGAACATCCACAGGCAGCCGAGAACCGCCGTCAGGGCGCGCCGCGAAAGCAGGGTCGGATAATGCTCGGGCGTCAGTGGCTCAGCTGGAGCCTCCCGCGGATACACCGCGAAACCGATGAGTGGATACAGCAGCACGGCCCCCGGGGCGCCTGTGAGGATACCGCCCTGACCCGTGAGCAGCATGCTCATGCCCTCGCCGCCATACCAGACGACGAGGGCCCAGAGTGCCGAGCCGACGATAGCCTGGCGAACCCAGTAGCCGGTGACAAGCAGGACGCCGATTGAGATCTGCACGGACGCAACCAGAACATTGACGAAAAAGAGGTTCTGCTGGGTAACCGACGTGATCCAGGCGAGATTGCGGGCGATCAATCCCGGTTGACTGTTGATCATCGGCCCCATGATGCCGTTGATCATGTTCATCCCGAACATGTGCGGCTGTAGCTGAAGCAGCCCATCGACGACCCAGATAACACCGAGGATCCGGCGCAGACGCCGTTCTGACAGCAGCATTGAACCTATGGCACGCCTGCTCGCTTGATGACTCATGCTATACACCCGTTGCTATGGGCCCGATCAACCGTGCGAAAGGAATACTCTCAGCGCCTCGCGGCCGACGTTGCCCCCTGAGAGGATGACGGCCACCTTGCGTCCTCGGACGCCCGAAAGTTGGCCGTTGAGGAGCGCGGCAACGCCGGCGGCGCCGGCCGGCTCGACTACCAGCTTGACTCGGTCAAGCGTCACTATCAGTGCCTCGGCGATTTGGTCGTCGGAGACCGTCACTACTTCGTCGACCAGCCGCTGGATGATGGCGAAAGAATTGGGACCCGACCATGGGGCATTCAGCCCATCGGCGATTGTCTGGAAGGACTCCAGGCGTAGAGGCCGCCCCGCGGCCAGACTCTGCGATACGGCAGTGGAGCCCTCAGGCTCGACGCCGATCACCCGGGCATGAGACACCCGGCTCTTGACTGCCGTAGCGACACCGGAGAGGAGGCCCCCACCTCCGGTGGGGACGACGACGGCGTCGACGTCCGGGAGGTCATCGAGGATCTCGAGGCCGACGGTGCCCTGGCCCGCCATGACATGCGGATGGTCAAACGGATGAACGAAGGTCTGGCCCTCTCGTTCTCGGATGGCCTCCATACTCTCCATCATGCGACTTCCGTCGACAAGCACCGGTCGGCCCCCAAATCCTTCAACGGCTGCGATCTTTGCCGGCACCGCCGTTCGGGGCATCACCACCACCGCTGAGCTGCCACATTCTCGAGCCGCGAACGCAAGAGCCATGCCGTGATTGCCCGCCGACACCGTTATCACGCCACGACGCAGCTCCTCTTCCGTCAGCCTACCCACCGCGTTTAAGGCGCCCCGGACCTTGAATGACCCTGTTCTCTGCAGCGCCTCGACCTTCAGCCACACCTGGGCTCCCGAGATGCTCGACAGCATGTCGCTCCACAGGAGAGGCGTTCGCAGCACCTTCGGCCCGATGAGGTCGCGGGCGCTGATCACGTCGTCGAGGCTCACGGGCGAGCCTCCGACGGGAGCGACCTTCACTCTTCAACCTTCACCGGGTAGTTGCTCCTGTCTCGACGGCTTTGCCTCGCTCCTGTAACTTCAGAACAGCGAGCGGATTCCGTCGACCACATCTCTTCCCATCCCCAGTAGACCCCGCTCCCGCCTGGCCAATCCGAGGAGGTCCTTGCCCTTCTTCATCTTGGGTGTGCTGTCGACGGTCAGCAGATCGAGCGCCATGCTGTTGAGCATTCGTGGATAGGTGCCGAAGAACTGTCGGTGGCTACGGAAGTAGCCAGGCATCTTCCGCAGGCTCTTGAGGTCCTTCAGAACGAAGCTGCCGGCCAGCTTTTGCTGGTACAGCGAAAGCGAATCGGCCGAGAAATCGCTGCGTTTCTTGGCTTCGATCGCTGTCTCACCGGCGAACTTCCCGGACATGAGTGCGAGGTTCGCGCCCTCCTGGAACATGAAGTTCACCAGTCCTGCTGTGTCGCCGAGCAACATGTAGCCGTCGCCGAAGGGGCGCGGCAGGTTCTCGTAGCGCATCTCAGGGATCAGATGGGCCGAGTACTCCTTCGTCTCTCCGCCCTGAAGGAGCTGGGCAACAGCAGGGTGAGCCTTCATCTCCTCCAGGAGATCGTTGGGTCTGACATGGGTCTCCGAGAGATGTTCCACGATGGCGCCGAAGCCGACCGAAAGGGTGTCCTTGTTCGTATAGATGAAGCCGCTGCCCATGGTGCCGTGTCCAAACTCGCCCAAGCAAAGAATCGTGACGCCCTGGTCCGAGGGCACGTTGAACCGCTCGTTGATCGTCCCCTCCGGCAACTGGATGATCTCCTTGACCGCGAGGGCCGAGTTCTCCATGGTGTAGTCGGGCCTGAGTCCGGCCCGGGTCGTGGCCCAGCAGTTGATGCCCTCGGCCATAAGCACCACATCGGCGAATAACTCTCCCTCTTCCCTGCCGGTGCTCACTCCAACCACCCGGCCGTGGTCGAAGATGAGATCTGTAACCTGAGTCTCGGGCACCAGCATGGCGCCCGCCTCCTCGGCCTTGCCGGCGAAATACTGGTCGATCTTGCCTCGCAGTCCAGTGAAGGCATTGTACGGGGGCTTGGCGAACTGCTCGGTCTTGAAGCCGGCCTGGACTACCGAGTCTTTCCCGAGCATCCAGAGTCGCTGATCGACAACCGGCCGCTCGAGCGGCGCATCCTCCCAGAACTCCGGAAAGACAGCCTCGGTGGCTTCGCGAAACAGCACCCCGCCCCAGACGTTCTTCGCGCCGGGATAATCTCCTCGTTCGAGGATGGCGACTTCCATGCCCGCCCTGGCCATGACATATGCCGCCGCTGAGCCGGCGGGCCCCGCTCCCACCACGATGGCGTCGAACTTCTCACTCTCTTCAGCCATGACCGCCTCCCACCGCGTCCGATTCTATCCACCGGTCGTGTGTGCGTCCCTTTCCGGGGACTCATTAGTTCACTCGGCTGTGCGCTTCAACAAGAGAGATCGCCGGACGGGCCGAAGCGGATTACGGATTCCGGCGGTTCTCGCCCCGTTTTGAGGATGCGGACGACCCGGGTCGCACGACCCCCGGCCACAGATGGGCCGGGCTACGTTGGCTCTCCTGGGGCTCCGGGAGCTCCACGCTCCTTTCTACGATTCAGAAAGGGCGAAGTTGGACCTCCGCTCCGAACGTGGGCGTTCCCGTGTCTGAAAGGTAGCCGGCCATTCCATCCCGGCGTAGCAACGTTGCGGAGATACGGGAGAGCCGACCCGCTGTCAGAAGCGCCCGGCCAGGTCTCCCCAAGCTGCCGCCAGATCCCTGTCACCCTCGATCCGCATCTCCTCTGGGAAGCGTCGTCCCATGATGAAAAGCTGCAGATCGGAAGCGCTCCCCTCGACCGTGACGTCGGCGAGTCCGTCTGAAGCCGAGGTCGTGATGCCGCCGGCTTCGAACGACACCAGCCAGCGACCCGGACCCGGCTCCTCCCGAAGTAAGATCCTCTGCCCCTGGCGACGCGTGCTGTTGTCGCCGTACTCCGGATCCTCCCGGAACATCACGAGCATCTCGTCGATGCCGTCGCGTGCCAGCGCTTCATCGATCGGACGGGCGCGGCCGTGCGCCTCCTCGGCATCCCATCGATGAATGGCCGTCTCCATTGCCAGCCGGCGGAACACAAAGGCTCCATCCTGATGGGAGGGGATAAATGTCCAGACATGTTCCTCCGGCTGCAATCCAACGAGCGCCACGTCCAGCTCATCGCCGGCTTGACGGGCGAACCGTACGATTCCTTCGGGGCGAGATTCCGTCGGGAATCCCGCCTTCTCCCATGCGACGTAGCCAGGCAGCCTGGCATCGCGGTCGGCCAGAATCTCAGCCCACGCTTCCGCACTGAACCCTCTCGGGCGCTCACGTATCCACTTCAGCCAAAACGTGTACACGCGGCCCATGTGGCCGGTCAAGCCGGCCACGTCCCAACCCGGACATCCCTTGATGGGTGGGTCAAAGTCCAGTGCGGCGACCTCGAGAATGGCAGCTCGATTACGCCTAAAGTGGTCCAGGTAGTAGTCCTTGAGGCGCTGCGGGTCGGCTTGCTCGACAGGTGTCGAATTCATCGTGCTCGCCCAAGAGTATATG
>DASRCF010000284.1:0-11326 GCA_035653255.1 Chloroflexota bacterium | reverse complement strand
GCGGCGTTCTGCTGGCACGGATCGCCGGTGGGCAGGAACAGTTCACGGGCCGCCGGTTAGCAGGCTTGCTCATCGGCTTCCTCGGAGTGGGCGCCGTCGTCGGCTTCAACGTCTCCTCCCACGACATCGCCGGGATTGCCTCCCTGGTCGTGGTCGCCGTCGGCTACGCGGCCGGCCCGATGATCATCTCGCGAAGGCTTCAGTCGCTTCCCGGAGAAGGCGTCGTGGCTTTCTCTCTCGTGATTCCGGCGCTCGTGTATGCCCCGATCGGCATCGCGCAGCTTCCGGCGGCCGGCATCTCGTCGAAGGCCGCGCTGGCGATCCTTGCCCTGGGCGTGGTGTGCACGGCCACCGCGTTCCTGCTGTTCTTCGCCCTCATTGCCGAGGCGGGACCGGTGAGGGCCACCTTCATCACGTATGTCAATCCGGCGGTGGCGCTCGCCGTGGGAGCGCTCTTTCTGAGTGAGCCCATTACCGCCGGTGAGCTGGCTGGCTTCGTGCTGATCCTGGCCGGCTTGCTCCTGGCAAGCCGAACGGCGGAAGAGGCGGTGCCGGTCGCGGAGGAGTGTGCTCGCGCCGCTGGATAGGAGCGGAGGGTCAAACGTCGATTGCGTTCGTGAAGTCGCTATGAGCTGGTTGGTGGAAGTCCAACCCAGCCAAAGTCGAGCAGGCAGGCCGCAAGCGAGTCTTTCGGGCGTCGTGGCAGGTCCAAGCGGGAGTTCTCCGGCCATCCTCGGGGCCGGTCCCGCCGGCGTTACGCTTTCTGATCCGGTGGCGACGCGGCTGTCGAGATCGCAGCCGGCTCCATTAGGCGGGACAGGTTGAACATCTCGAAGAACTTTTCTAGATCCCCATCGCGTCCCTGGAGCGGAACCTTACCTGAGGCAGCTGCCTGACGCGGACGGAGCGCCTGCCTCAAGAGGGCGTTGAAGGTGGCTGCGTCGGTGGAGATCCCGTGGCGGCTGTTGGCCAATCGGACCTTCTCGGCGCCACACGTTACTGGGATCGTTGACCGCAGCTGCCTTCCTCATCTCGCAGGACTTCCAATTCGCGCACGGCGAGTCGCCGTTGTCCGCGGGCCTGCATGTGCTTCCCTGGACGGCGACGCCGGTCTTTTTGGTACCGCTGGCCGGGATGATTTCAGATCGAATCGGGCGCCGGCCGTTGATGCTGGCCGGCACATCCATCCAGGGCGTCGGTTTGCTCAGCTTCGCGGCGCTGACTGGGGCGGAGTTCAGCTACTGGCCGGCGGTCCTCACCTTGGTGGTGGCCGGGATCGGCGTCTCCATCACGCTGCCGGCGACTTCGGCCACCGTCATGAACTCGGTGGAGGCGGGTGACCTCGGGAAGGCTTCGGCCGTCAACGGCGTGATGCAGCGGTTTGGGACGGCCTTCGGTGTGGCCCTCGCCACGGCGGTCTTCGCCTCCAACGGATCACTGACCTCGGCTCACGCCTTCACGGCAGGATTTCGGCCGGCGCTCGTTGCCGTCGCCATGCTTTCGTTTATCGGAACCGCTGCCGCGGTCGCGGTCGGCGGTCGGGCAAGGGCGGCTCGCCCGGCGCTGGAAACTGTGACCAGC
Source organism: Chloroflexota bacterium (assembly GCA_035653255.1). GTDB lineage: Bacteria > Chloroflexota > UBA5177 > UBA5177 > JAJPKF01 > DASRCF01. Next base: position 9,745 of record DASRCF010000284.1, on the reverse strand, counting down.
CCGACAGCTGTCTAACCCCGACACTCAGGCCTATACCGCCCGGTCGGCCTACCTCTTGCCGGCCCGGCGGGACCGCAAGGAACTCACGGAATCCGCGAAAGGATGGTGGCTAGGTCGAGGTGTCGGCTGGCACTGGACACCGTCCCCAAACCCCGCTACCTCCTCTGTTGACGCGGACGCTTGAATCGGTGTCGGGTCTCCGCGGAGAATGGCGATGAGTCAATCGCGACGGGAGCCTCGGGGAGAGTAGCGCGCTGGAGCCGGGGAGCCGTCATGTCCTGGCGCAGAGCAACGATGCGGTACGAGAACGCGACACTACTGGTACCAGCCTCGAGCTCTTTGACGGCGAAGCCTGTCCGGGACTTGTCGCGAACACTGAGTCCCCTGCACTCGCCCGAAAGACGTAGTATCCGGCAGTTTCCACGGTTTGCGCGAATTCGAGATCCAGCCTCACAGTCGCCGCGCCTTTCAAGAGCGTGGCCGAACCAAAATCCTCGAACCAACACTCCGGGCTCTGCATGCAGTGCAGCGTGAAATCGTCCTTGCCGTCACCGGCCGGTACTATCGCCGATTTGGTACCGGTCGGCCCGACGTTGCCTTGGACGCCGGGATGGTGAAAACGTAGGCAGCGCCCGTATAGGAGGCTGCCTCCGGCGCTCCGACCACCGCTGTCGACCCCGATATGCCGACCGAGATTCCGAATCCGCTGTTCGCCGCTCGGTCCGTCGCCGCCAGCACGTCAGTTTCCGACCACCTGGATCCATTCCGACTGAAGACGTAGGCGGCGCCGGCGTTGTTGGACCGGCCTGGTGCCCCAACCACGACTCTCGTCCCCGAGATGCCGACCGATGCCCCAAACTTGTCCGCGGACGATCCGCCGGCCGGCTTCAGGACCACCTGTCGGGACCACTTCCCGTTGGCAAGGGCAAACACGGAGGCGCTATCTCCGCTGCCGGCGCCGACAACCGCAGTCGGCCCCGAGATGGACACAGCGTCGCCGCCGGGGACCGCCAGGCTTGCACGATGGGTCCACGAGCCACCTGAACCGGTGAAGACGTCGGCACCGGCGCCAGATCCCACCAGGATGGTTGACGATCCCGACATCGCCACCGAGTTGCCGAAAGCTGAGGCGGATGGGAGAGATAACTCTTTCTGCTGGGTCCATGACGTTCCGGAGCGCGTGAACACGTAGGCTGCGCCCAGCCCATGATCCGGGGCACCGACCACGATCGTGTCGCCGGCGATGGCCACTGCGAAGCCGAACTGGTCGAACATTGCGGTGTCCGAGCCGACCAGCTCTGCCTGCTGAGCCCACACTCCATGAGTCTTCACAAACACATAGGCTGTCCCCGTCAGCGTGTTCCTATGGGGAGCGCCCACGACTGCGACATTGCCCGAAACCGCTATGTTGAGCAGACCAAGCTCATCGGCCATGGCGCCGTCAGAGGCCGTGAACGAGGCGTCCTCAGACCATGCCTGGCTCCCGCCGAAAAGCAAAGCCGCCCCGTGGTACTGGTTGGCTCCAGGCGCTCCTACCAGCGCGGAGCTGCCGGATATCGCGACAGAATCGCCCACGAGAGCCGAGCTGGAGCGCGAGCTTAGCTCGGCGCCGGCAGTCCACGAGCCTCCACTGGCGGTGAAAGCATACGCCGCTCCAGAGCCGGGACCACCCCCGGCATTCTGCCCCGGATCTCCCACGACCACGACGCCGGCCGAGACACCGACGGAGCTACCATACTTCGAATTGAACAAGGTGTCTTGCCCACTCAGCGTCGCCGACCGGCTCCAGGTTCCGTTCGATTTCTTGAAGACGTAGGCTGGGTAGTATCCGAGATTGCTTCCGATCACGATAGTCGAGCCCGATACGCCAACCGACACTCCCCAGAATTCCGAGGCTCCGCTGGCTGTCAGCTCGGCCTGTTGAGTCCAGGTGCCGGTCGATCCGCCGAACACATAGCTATGGAGGGCGGAGCCCACCACGGCCGTGGTGCCGGAAAGGGCAACCGCTTCGCCGAACCGATTGCCATAGGATCCGTCTGCCGGAGTCAAGACCTTGCCCACTTGGTTCCAGGCGTTGCCGGCCTGCTTGAACACATAAGCTCCGCCTGTACCGGAAGTTCCAATCGAGCCGGCGATGAAATTCGGTCCCGAGATCGCCACGGAGTAGCCGAATTGCTTTCCGGTCGCCGGACTCAGCACTCGGGACTGGGACCACTTTCCACCAGACTCGTGGAACATATAGGCTGCCCCCGTACCGCCGTGACCGGGCGCCCCCACCGCCGCCGTCGTGCCGGAGATCGAGACGGAGGATCCAAATGTATCGTTGGCAGCAGTGGCCGTGCCTATCAGCTCTGCCGTCCTTTTCCAGCTGACGCCCGATCGGGCATACACGTAGGCGGCACCGACGGAGGCGTTGTGCCCCGGCGCGCCGACGACGATCGTCGATCCCGCGATACTCACCGAAGCGCCGAAGCTGTCTCCGGCGGCGCCGTCCGGCGCGATCAATCGAGCTTGCTGAATCCATGTTCCTCCGCTGTCGACAAACACGTAGGCGGCCCCGAGGGAAGAGGACTCAGCCGGGGCCCCGACGACTATGGTCTTACCGTCGACCGCCACCGACGAGCCGAGGCCCGCACCTGCCGCTCCACCACCGGACAGCTCGGCCGTCTGATGCAGGATGGCCGGCGTGCTCCGTCGCAGCACCTGTCGCCCAGCGGGGCCGCGAGCGGAGGCGGCACTCACGGCGGCACACGGAAGAATCGCCATCAAAAGCAGTGTTCCGGCGGTGAACGCAGATCGCATGTTCTCTCCTCAGCCGTCAGGAATGGTTCGCCCTCCGATGGTTGTCCGATAGCCTAGGTTCGAACGTAAGAGGGCCAAGTAAACGCTGTCTCGATTTTACTTCAGTAAACGGTCGTGAAGCCAGCGCTTTCTCTCGAGTGGAATTGAACGCTTGCTGCGCGTCGTTGTGCAGGGTCATATGGTCGAACTGCGCTCGCAACAGGCCGATCTCGAGGAGGCGCTCCTTGAGCTGCACGCCGAGCGGATGCAGGGAAGCCTGCATTCCCAGAGCGCGAGAACGGATAGCAGCCGGTATCCAGTCTCAGCCTTCCAATCGAGCCAAATAGGTCCAGCACCCTATACCGTCCGGCCGGCGCCCCGGAGTAAAAGGGGCTGAAGCCGGATTCCCCCTCAAGGAACCTGGACGAAAGCGAGGGGACCAATGATTTCAGTGCTCAGAAATATGATGCGGCGCAAGCTGCGCACTCTCCTCACGGTGTTGGGGATCCTGATCGGAGTGTTCGCCCTGACAGTCATGGGGGCCATGGCGGAGAAAATGAATCTTCTATTGGCCGGCGGCGTCGAGTACTATAGTGGCCACGTCACGGTGACATCCTCGAGCGACTCGGGATTCTCCGGCGCTCCGATTTCCACGGCTCTGGGCAAACGCTTAGCGCGCGTCGATGGCGCCGCCGCCGCCGTCCCCGTCGTTGGGCTCACGCTCAAGGGTGGGCAGTCGGCCACGTTTGGAATCCCGGACATGGTGACGGGGTTCGCCGCCGGCTTCACCAAGTACGACAAGTTCAAGCTTTACCCGGCTCAGGGCCGCCTGATTCGATCATCCGATCGTGGGGTAGCCATGGTCGGCTCGGAGCTGGCCCGAGAGTACAAGCTCCACGTCGGCCAGACCTTCCGTGCACACGGTACGCCGTTGAAGATCGTCGGCATCCTCCAGGCGACGATGACGGCTCCGGACCAGGAGGTGATGGTCAGCCTCCACGACGTCCAACAGATGTTCCTGGCTCAGCTCCCTCCAATGCTGCGCAAGGGACTGAAGGCCGGCGACATCGCGTCGGCCATCAACGTCTATCCCAAGCCGAATGTGAACGGCGATTTGCTGGCTGCCCGGATCAAGCGCTCGGGAATCCCCGGAATAAAAGTGAGCTCTCCGAGTGATATGCGGAAGCAATTCGACCAGATGACCGTGGTGTTCAACGTCATCGTGATGGGTTCCGCGATCATCGCACTGGTGGTCGGGAGCCTCTCGGTCATCAACACCATGGCGATGTCCGTTGCCGAGCGGGTGAAGGAAATCGGTCTCAAGAAGGCACTGGGCGCGCACACCGTCAGCATCCTACAGGAGTATCTAATGGAGGCCGCAGTAATCGGGTTCATCGGCGGCCTGGCGGGTTTAGGGCTCGGAAGTCTCCTCGTCAACGCCATTAACTCGGCGACCACGACCACGCAGATCTTCGCGGTCACGGGGAGGCTGGCGATCGGCGCGGTGTTGTTCGCCACCATACTCGGCGTGGCCGCGGGCTTCCTGCCGGCGCTTCGGGCTGCCCGCCTCAACCCCGTCGACGCTTTGCGATCAGAGTGAGGAGGAGAAACCAGGTGGCCATCGTCGAGCTTCGTGATGTTCACAAGATCTATCACGTCGGCAAGGAGAGTGTTCACGCCTTGGCGGGTGTCTCGCTGCGGGTCAACCAGGGCGAGTTCCTGAGTGTGATGGGCAGGTCGGGGTCAGGAAAGTCGACTCTGCTGAACATCATCGGGTGTTTGGACCGCCCCACGCGAGGCGAGGTTGTGATCGGCGGCGTCAACACCAACTCTCTGCGAGACGGCAGGCTGGCGGACATCCGGAGCCGCCGAATCGGGTTCGTATTCCAGATGCACAACCTGATTCCCATCATGACGGCGCTTGAGAACGTCATGCTGCCCATGAAGTACGCCGGGCTCAGAAACCGGCGTGAGCGTGCCCTGGAGATGTTGGAGCGAGTGGGTCTGGCCGACCGCGTGAAGTATCGAGCGTCGGACCTGTCCGGAGGCCAGCGTCAACGCGTCGCCATTGCCCGAGCCCTGTCGACCAACCCGGACATCGTTCTGGCGGACGAGCCCACGGGCCAGCTCGACAGTCAGCTCAGCGCTCAGATTATGTCACTGCTGCGGAGCCTCAACCTCGATCTAGGCCAGACGTTCGTCATCGTGACCCACGATCCAACGGTGGCGGAGCAAACGGATCGGACAATTCGCGTTCTGGACGGCAAGATCGCAGGCGAAGAGATACGGCCGCTCGCACGCCCCGAAGGGCCGCCGTCTGAGGCGGCGTCGAATGCCCTGGCAGCCATCATGGCCGGTTCCAATCCGGCTGGATAGGAAGCCGGGAAGAAGTTCCCGAGTCGGGGGGACACTGAGCACTGCCTGCCGACCAGATCTTCCACGGCGTCATAGACTATTCCCATGAGCTCCGGATCTTCACGCCTGGCGCTCCTCGCGGCCTTCATCGTGGTTGCGGTGGTTGCCGCTGCCGTAGCCGTCGTCGTGACCAAAGCCGTCGGATCGGGGGCATCCCCCACGCTGACCCCCACGGCGACTCCTACAGCGATCGTCAGCCCGACCCCAACGTCTCCCCCGCCCACCCCGACGAGCGCGCCAAACGCGAACGCAGCCCTGACGTCGGTCCAGGATGTCGTTTGCTATTCAACCCCGCACCAGGGAGGACCTCAAGGATGTCATCAGGGCACGTGTTATCAGGCGGAGGCACAGTGGTTCGGGACGGCCGGCTGCCCCCTCACGCCCCGGCTGGCGGAACGCCTCCACTACCTCACAAGGCCGCGACCTGCAGGTGGGGGCGGCTTCGATCCAATCTGTCGCTGCCAGGCAGTGGCGTCCACCGTCTCGTTCTCCGTTCTACAGAACACCTCAACGCAGGAGGTGGTCAAGGTCACGTACACGTTCGGGACCTCCAGCTATGCGATTGACTTCGCGGCCGTGAACCAGGGTGGCGCCTGGCGCGTCGACGACACCTACTGTGACAGGGATCCGGCGAAGAGCATCTACCTGACGCCTGTGCCGGCCTGTGCGTGAGCGGCAATAGTGAAGGAGCAGGACAGGGGCGGTTTGGCCATACGAATGACCATACACCAGCCCCGGATGTGTCCCCCGAGAGACTGTGATGACGGGGCTCGGCGCAATCACATCCGTTGGAGGTCAAGCGGTGAGAATCGAAGCCATCAGGCACGGACTCCCATCCACTTCAGCTCCTGGGCTGGTCCCGCCAACTCGCACCATTCCTTGAACCTTTAGTTTGGCCGCCCCGTCGACCGTTGTAGGAGGTAGAATCTGCGAGCGAGAAAGGAGCGATGGTGGACAGGCCTTCGATCTATGAGTTCGCGGGAGGCGACGGTGCCATGCTCGCCCTGGCAACGGCCCATCATCAGCGTTGCCTTGACGATCCCGTCCTGAACCATCCGTTCTCGCATCCTGGGCATCCGCAGCATGTCCGGAGGCTGGCAGACTACTGGGCCGAGGTTTTCGGCGGCCCGACCCGGTACTCGCAAGAGCATGGCAGCCAGTCCTGGATGCTCGGCCTTCACTCGGGTACGGGTGCCGAGCTGGACCTGGGCGATCGGTTCGTCGCCTGCTTCGTGCGGGCCGCCGACGACGCCGGCCTCCCCACGGATGCGGAGTTCAGAGCCGCTCTGCGACAGTACATGGAGTGGGCGGTTGGGCAGGTGATGGCGGTTTCCCCACACGGGTCCGAGGTTCCTGCCGGCCTACAAGTGCCTCGCTGGTCCTGGGACGGGCTCCAGTAGCAGTCGCCGCCGGGATGTCCACCGGCCCCAAGGGATAACAGGCACTATCGGGACATCGACGGCGTAAACGCCTGGCCTACGGAGGCGGCTCACGGCAGTGGCCCATACCAGTGGAACGGCCCGCCAGCGCCGACCAAGATTAGCGGCCATTGGAGGTTGAATAGTTTTCAGGCCGTCAATGTCCCACCTACCACGATGCTCACTCGGCCCGGGAGATAGGCGGCAACGCCGGCGAAGCAGGGTCCCATCGCGACCGCTGGCCTCCACCCGCGACAGGCACCATGGGGACATCGACGGTGTACACGCCTTGACCACGGAGGCCTGATGGCGTAGGCCGCATAACGGACCCGAAACGGTTGTAGGGCCAAGAGTGGCATGTCGAAGCGGCAAACAAGAAGGGGGAGGATGACTGGAGTGTCGGCACCTTTCGGGTGTACCGTGAGTTGACGCGCTCGGCGCGATCACAAATCAGGAAAGAGGGGATCCGATGAAACGTAGTCTCAACGTGCTGTGTTTGACGGTTGCACTGAGCTTGGGCGTGACCGGCTTTGCCCTGGCGGCGGGTGTACACGGGCCTTTTGGCCGGGCCGTCGTGGGACCGGGCACGGGGCAAAAGGTGCTGCTGGCCCAAAACCAATGGCTGAATCCCACCGGCACACGAGCACTGGTCGATAAGGACGGCCGCATCGTCTCCAGCACCGTCAGTCCGGACGGAAAATACATGGCTGCCCTGTCCTGGCAGGAGTTCACCGGGTTCCTGACCATCATCAATCTTCAAACCAACAAGATTGTCCAAGAGGTCGGCGGCTATCCAAACCCAGCTATGGGCGACGGTTCGGTTGGTGCCGACGGCCCCTACTACTCGCCCGACGGCAAGTCGCTCTGGGTAGGCCAGACGTATGACCTGCTGCGCTTCCCGGTCAACTCCGACGGGACGGTGGATACCAAGAACATGGTGACCATCCACCTGCCGACGACGGGGACCGGCGGAGCTGCGCTGCCCTCCGGCATGGCCTTCTCCAGTGACGGCTCGATCGCCTACGTGGCACTCAACGGATACAACACCCTGGGGGTGATCGACACCAAGACCAACACCTTGACCAATCAGATCGCCGTCGGCGTGGCCCCGCGCCAGGTGGTCATCTCCGGCAACAATGCCTACGTTTCGAGCGAGGGCGGCTACCAGATCGGGCCGCCGAACTACAACTACACCACCATCAATCTGACCGACGCCACGCCCGTGTACTCGGATCCCATCACCGGCGCGGCCGTGACCGGCACGGTCTCCGTGGTCGATCTCACGAAGCAGGCACAGAGCCAGCAGATCCAGGTTGGATTGGGGCCCTCGGCTGAGCTGCTAAACGGGACCACTCTGCTGGTGGCCAACTCTAACTCCGACAGCATCTCGGTCATCGACACCTCGACCAACCAGGTAGTCAACACGGTCAGCACGGATCCGTTCAAGGGAACCACCAACGGCAGCGATCCCAACGCCCTGCTGATGCCCGACTCGTCCCATCTCGTGGTCAGTGTCGGCCGCAACAACGCGTTGGCGGTCTACAGCTACGCGAGCCCGACCAAGATCACCTTCATGGGGCTCATCGCCACCGACGAGTATCCAGTGAACGCGTCCAAGGATGCGACCGCCGGCCAGATCGTGGTGACCAACGACAAGGGCATCGGCTCCTTCGGGTATCAGAGCACGATCAGCAAGGGGCCTGGGACCAACAAGGCCACCGGCTGGAATACCTATGACGACACCGCCAGCCTAACCGAGTTCAGCTGGTCCAGCGCCCTCGCCAATCTCGCTGCCTCGACCAAGCAGGTGTGGACCAATAACGGCTGGCACAGTCTGGGGGCGACAACTCCGATTACCTACTGTCGCTGCAAGGCCGTCCCCCTGCCCACCGTCCTGGGCGCCCCATCCACCATCAAGCACATCTTCCTGATCGTGCGTGAGAACCGCACCTACGACCAGCTCTTCGGCGACATGAAAACGGGCAACGGCGACGCCGCCGACGTGCAGTTCGGCGCCAACGTCACGCCCAACGCCCACGCCCTGGCGACCCGGTTCGGCCTATTCGACAACTTCTACGATCCGGCCACCCTGTCGGCCGATGGCCACAACTGGATCATGCAGGCCAACAGCAACGACTACATCGAGAAGGAGTTCGGGGCTTTCTACCGCAGCTATCCCTCGGTGGGCGCCGATGCACTGGCTTACCAGCCCAGCGGCTTCCTCTGGACCGATGCCCAGAGCGTCGGCAAGCGGGCCGAAGATTTCGGCGAGTACGAGGGCTACCAGAACCTGCCGGTATCCGGCGCCCCCACGTGGAGCCAGTGGTACAAGGACTCCCTGATCCTGCAGGGCAAGGCGTCGGGGGCGCTGCCGGTTCCCGAAAACAAGTACCTCAGCAACGGCGACGTCCCCTCGATCAACGCCATCGAGGATCCTCTGTACCCGGTCTTCAACCTCAACATCCCGGACCAATACCGGGTGGATGTGTGGCTGCAGAGGTTCCGTCACGAAGAGAAGGTGCACCAGCTTCCCAATCTCGTCATGATGACGCTGCCCGACGACCATACGGGCGGTGCCGGCAATCCGTATCCGGTCGCTCAGGTAGCCGACAACGACCTGGCCACCGCGCGGGTGGTGCAGGCCATCTCACGGAGTCGGTGGTGGAAGTCATCGCTGATCATCGTCGAGGAGGACGACTCACAGAACGGCGTCGACCACGTGGATGGCCACCGCGCACCGCTGCTGATGATCAGCCCCTGGGTCAAGCAGAGCGGGGTGGTGAACAACACCTACTATACCCAGCTCAACGTCGACAAGACCATCGAGCGAATCCTGGGCATGCCGCCGCTCAACCAGATGGATCGCGCGGCGCAGCCGATGTACAACGTGTTTACGGATCATCCGAACAAGGCGGCCTTCAACGCCCTGCCCGAGAACATCCCGCTGAACCAGGGAGTGACGGCCGCGCCGGCGATCCCGGCATCAGAGCATGGGACATACAAGAGCTGGCTCACGTGGGAGCGGCAGCAGCCGTTTAACGGGTTCCATGCCGCCGCCGACATGAGCGACCCACGGCTGCTCAACCGACTCGACTGGTACATGGCGTACAACTGGACCAAGCCCTATCCGG
>DASRCF010000283.1:0-14159 GCA_035653255.1 Chloroflexota bacterium | reverse complement strand
CCCTCGATGACGACTGAGCTGGGCTTCTCGGTGCTGGTCGTAAATCCAAAGATGCCGCACATGCTGTCCCTTCCTCAAATACCGATATCGTGGTAACGCCCAATAGGCGTTCCGGCAAGAGCGGAGGGACCGCGAAACGAGTCGACATCCTGCGGAAGCAGTACTGCTTCCGGGCACCTGGATGGCCTTTGTCAGCTCATTACTGCGCTGGTTTGCTCCATCCATGACGACCTGCCGGGCCGGGAGACCATCCGCCGAGTTGTTCGATCGGCCTCCACCTCGTCATCCGCCGGAATCCGGCGGACCTGGCGCTGAGACTACAGTCTGTCAGTCGCTTGCTTCCGCGGCACCTCCAACTCTCGAGCTTACTCTATCAGTTTTCTCGCGAATTCCCTCTCAGGAAGCTCTCATACTGACTAAATAGACTGAAGCTGAGGCTATCTCCTGGAGGTTCCAGTCGAAAGATGGGGTTGATGCGTGGCCTTGTGCCGCTTCTCATCAGCGTCGTCATCGCCTTGGGCATGGCCGGCTGTGGAGGGTCTACGGCCTCCGGCCACAGCACCCTGACCATTTGGTACTCGACCGACGACCCTGTTGAGAGCAGCTGGTCACGAGGGCTTGTCAGGCTGTTCGAGCGCAGGCATCCGCACGTTGCAGTGCAAATGCGGGTCTACGGGCTCGACGATTTCAACACCAAGATGCAAACCGCCCTCTCGGCTCACGTCCCTCCCGACCTGGCCTATGCCACGCCGCGTGCACCCGGTATCCCCATTTACGTCGGAGCCCATGAGCTGATGGATCTCACCTCGATAGCACGGAGCAAAGGATGGCAAAGCCTCCTGCGGCCGGGATTGCTGGCGCACTACAACGATCCGTTCACCCTCTATCGATCCCAGAAAGCGCAATCCGGAAACGCCAGAACGCCCATTTATGGAGTGCCCGACGCCGTCGCCGCGGTCGGTCTCATGTACAACCGGGCGCTTCTGGGCCGCCTGCACCTCGGTCTGCCCCGTTCTGAGGGGCAGCTCGTCGCCGACGCTGCCATCGCCAAACGCCGGGGATACATTCCGTTCGGTCTCGGCAACGCCGACGGATGGCTGGGAGACGATTGGTATCTCACGCTGGTCAACGCGCTATACCCGCCCAGCTATCTCGGCTCTGAGCTTCGCCTGAGCCGCACATTTACCTTCAGGCGCCCCGGGTTCTTCCAGGCCTCCCGCACGCTCGACCAGTGGGCGACCCAGGGCTACTTCACGCCCCAGTTCGGCAGTCTCGACGCGCAATCAGGGATAGACTCATTCTTCCAAGGAAAGACTCTCTTCCAGCTCATCTCCAGCACCGAAGACGCACAGATCATGAAGGATCAGTCCACCACCCACATCCCCATCGGCGTCACCGCCTTCCCGGCGATCGGCGGTCGCGGGGTGATGCCCTACAGCGGGTACGAGGGCTGGATCATTCCCAAGGCGACCAAGAACCGCACCGCGGCGATCGAGTGGATCGACTTCATGCTTCACCCCGAGGCCAAACGGTACCTGCTGCGGCACGGGGTGCTCCCGGCGATGCCCACTGCCCCAAGTCAGGGCACGACCGTCTGGCAGCGGTCGTACCTCAGCAGCCTCAACACTGCCCGGCCCGGTGTCTATATCGACGCTGCTCCGGTACCGAATCTCAACGCGACCATGGAAGCAAATGTCGCCATCCTGCTGCAACAGGTTGAGCCGCCCTCGACCCTCCCCGATGCCATGCAGCAGGTGTATACCTCACACGGCACCAGCCACAACCGCGTCGTGGCCATCGACGGAGAGTTCTGAGGGTGAGCCGGACGCTGAAGGTGGATGAGTCATAGGGGAGACTGCGGCTAAGTCGACTCTTGGGGTGCCTGCCCTCGGGCGGCCGGTGGCTGGTTCGGACTGGCTCCAGCGGCAGCTGCCGCTGCTGTGGATGGCGCCCGCGCTGCTTCTCGTCGGGCTCTTCCTCCTCTGGCCTCTGACGGAGCTGGTCGGCCTTTCCTTCACCTCCTGGGACGGCTACGGCGCTATCACCTTCGACGGCTTTCGCACTTGGACTTCTCTATTCGGCGATCCGAACTTCCAGGCCGCCTTCCGTCACACAATGCTCTGGACCGCCCTCTGCGCGACATTGCCCGTCGTGGGCGGCTTCCTCCTGGCGGTCGCCTTCAGCCGTGCCGGTCGCGGGGTCGGAGCGGTCGCCAGAGCCCTGGCGGTGGTGCCTCTGCTGCTGCCGCAGACCGTCGTGGCCGCCACCTGGCAGATCGTCTATAACCCGCTCTATGGACCACTGGACGGCACTCTGCGGGCGATCGGCCTGGGCGGACTCGCGCTGGGCTGGCTCGGAGGATCGCGCCTCTCGTTCTGGTCGCTGTTCGCGGTGGCCCTCTGGAGCTCCACCGGCTTCAGCGTCTTGATATTCACCGCCGGTATCCGCACCATCGACCGAAGCTTCTTCGACCTCGCCCGAGTCGAAGGCGCAAACGTCCGGCAGGAGATCGTCCACGTGCTGATCCCGGCGTGCCGGCGAAGTGCGGCCCTGGCTCTGGTGATCACCGTGGCCACCACGTCGAACGTGCTGGATCTGCTGCGGGCCCTTACAAACGGCGGCCCGGCCAACGCCACCATCATGCTTCCGCTCGACATGTACAACCGGTCCTTCAGTGGGGGAAATGTGGGCCAGGGAGCGGCGGACGCCTGCATCGAAGTGGCCATCGGGCTGGGGCTGGCGATCGTCGTGCTGCTGCTGGCCCGGAAACACGCGGCACTCGGCGGAGAGGGCGAGTACGGCGAAGCCGGGACACGTCCGGTGGCCATGGTCGCGGCCCTCGTAGCCGCGTTTGCGCTGATCCTCCCGCTGCTCTGGGATGTCATGGCAGCCCTCACCCGCGGCCGTACCGTGGCGATCGAACCGCTGAGCGTCGCCCTCCGGCACCCGAGCCTCACGCCCTTCCTCACCTCGTGGCAGGCCGGCATCGGGACCGGACTGTGGGAGAGTCTGGCGGTGGCGTCGGTCGTGGTGGCGTTCAGCCTGCTGCTGGCGCTTCCGGCAGCTTTCGGTTTATCCAGGCTGAAGGGCCGGCCCCTGCTCCGCGGCGTGTTGCTTACGCTGCTGCTGGTAACCATGCTGCAGCCCGGCGAGACCTATATCATCCCCCTCTTCTATCTCCTCCTGCAGCTCGGTCTCATCGATACGGCCACCGGCTTGGTGCTGGTCGAGGTGAGCCGGACGCTGCCCTTCACCATCATCCTCCTGTGGCTGACCATGGAATCTTTGCCAGGCGACATACTAGGGGCAGGAGAGATCGACGCCGGAGGTGGTGTCCGACTTCTGCGGAGCGTTATCGCTCCACTCACCGCTCCGGTGGCTGCCGCGGCAGCTCTGTGGGTATTCGTCTCCAGCTGGAGCGACTACTCACTGCCGACGCTCCTCCTTTCGAATTCCTCATTGCAGACGGCACCCATGGCACTGACCACCTTCATCGGCACTCACGACACCCAGTTCAATCTCCTGGCCGCCGGGACATTATGGCTCGTCGCGCCCGTCATCGTTGCCCTGGTCGTGGTGTACGGCCCGGCGGCCCGCGGGTTACGCGCCGCAGGCAGGGCCCTGTCGTCGTGAGGAGAATCCTTCTCTGGCCGCTCCTCTACCTCGCGCTGGCCGCCCTGCTCCCCACGCTCTCTCCCGTGGCGCAGGCGGGGACAGCGGCGTCGGCCGGCCACGCCTCTCCAGAGGCCGCGGCGCCACATTCCTTCTCAGGGAAGTTCACGGGCAAGGTGATCTACTTCAGCCCGGCGGGGTTTGAGCCGGACTTTGACCTCATCAACCGGGCCATCTTCGAGACCACGGTCACTTCCAAATCCCTCCCGCCCATGACTCTGATCCTCGACGCCTACCTGGAGAACTTTCAGGTGGACACGACGCCGGTTCTGCCCGATCTCATCCATCCCAAGAAGCTCGTCAGCAGCAGTCTCGGTGGATTCTTCTCAGGCAAGGCGATCATAGTCGGACCCAAGAATAGGGCTCTCTTCGTGGGGACCATGCTGGCCGAGGCCTTCATCCGCCCTCAGGGAATCCAGCACATGATCCTGGTGCAGCTGACCGGTCAGGGATCTGCCGCCGGTGGTTCAGGCAGGCTGTACAGCGTCTTCAGCGCCTACAAGAACTTCGGCGTCAACGGAACCCTTTACGGCACGCTGAATATTCCACGCGCAGCCGTCGCGGCCCTTCATCACGGCAGCAGCCGCCTGACCGCCAAACAGGTACTGACCGACTTCCAGGTTCAGAAGCCGGCTCAGAGGGGCACCACGGGTAACGGGACCAGAAGCAAGGGCTACTGCTTCCAAGGCCATTGCACCAACCAGAAGCCGGGAACCCACCACACCGGTAGCCGTACCCACACCGCAAGTGCCGGAGGGCGTCCGGCTTGGATGACGATCTTGGGCATAGCCCTCATCGTCCTCGCGTTTGTGCTGTTGGGGATCTTCTTCCTCGGCCCGAGGCTCACGGGGCGCGCGGGCGCGGCGGCCTCCGGACCCGGCTGATCGGTCGAGGCCATTGGCCGTCGGGTCACGGGAGCGGATACGGGGCAATGTACACGATCGGGGCATCGACGGCGTGAACGCCTGGACTACGCAGACCCGCCGGTCGCGATCAGGGAGATTCCGTAGGCCACAGAAAAGCAGCGGCGAGGCTGCGTGCACTCACGGTACGGGGCAGCGTGCACGATCGGAGCATCGACGGCGTGAACGCCTGGACTACGCAGACCCAACGGTCACGATCAGGGAGATTCCGTAGGCCACAGAAAAGCAGCGGCGAGGCTGCATGCAGTCACGATACGGGGCAGCGTGCACGATGGGAGCATCGACGGCGTGAACGCCTGGACTACGCAGACCCACCGGTCGCGATCAGGGAGATTCCGTAGGCCACAGAAAAGCAGCGGCGAGGCTGCGTACACTCACGATACGGAGCAGCGTGCACGATGGGAGCATCGACGGCGTGAACGCCTGGACTACGCAGACCCACCGGTCGCGATCAGGGAAGTGCCGTAGGCGGCAGCAGCCACTGAGGGAAGGGCCGTAGGGGGCGGCAACTGCTCAGGGAAGCTCATGTAGGCGGGAGAAAGCGCTGCCAGGCCTCGTTTGCCAGCGGCACCATGTGCTCACGAAGATAGACAACGTCGCCCTTGCGCTCCAAGAATCCGAGATCCACCAGGTCCTCGATCACCGTTCCGTACACCGACTCCAGAGTTCGGCCAAACCGCTCTACGAACACCCGTCCCTCGAGCCCGTGCTTCAACAGCCGCAGACGCATGGCCGCGGTCTCGAATTGCTCGTCGGCTGGTGCCACCAGCTCTCGCTCGACGATGACCGATTGGCCGGCCCTCATGCGCTCGATGTAGCTCTTGGTGCTCCGGACTCGACGGGATCGGTATGGGCGCAGGTAGTCGTAGGCGCCGACGCCGGCGGCGAAGAATTGCTCATCCAACCAGTAGATGCAGTTGTGGCGCGCCTGCCTCCCCGGCCGCGCCCAATTCGCAACTTCATAGTGCTCATACCCGGCGTCCTGAAGCAGCCGGCAGGACAGCTGATACATATCCACCACGTCGTCGTCGGGAGGGAGCGTGAGCCGGCCCTGCTCCTGTTGACGCCAGAAGCGGGTGGCGGGCTCGACAATCAGCGAGTAGAGCGAGATGTGGTCGGGACCGAGACCGACCGCGCGCGTGAGCGTCCGCTCCCACGAATCGATCGACTGACCGGGCGCGCCGTAAATCAGGTCGAGGCTCACATTCTCGAGTCCGGCATCGCGTGCCTCCCGGAAGGAGCTGATGGCCTCCTCCGGTGTGTGTCCGCGCCCGAGTGCCCCCAGCTCGGCCACGTCCAGCGTTTGGACGCCGATGCTCAGCCTGTTCATGCCGGCCGCACGCATTTGGGCGAGGTCCTCCCGGTTCACAGTGTCGGGATTCGCCTCCAGAGAGATCTCGGTGTCGACGGCCAGCCCGAATGACCTGTCCACGGTACTCAGGATCTGGTCGATCTGGGCCGGGCTCAACATGGTCGGGGTGCCACCGCCCAGGTAGACCGTCTGTAAGGGACCGTCGCCCGGCGATATCCGCTCGATCTCGTGGCAGAGGGCTTCCACGTACGGCGCCACCAGCGATGGGCTGCCGACGTGCGTGACGAAGTCGCAGTAGGCACACTTGTACGGACAGAACGGCACGTGAAGGTAAAGGCTTGACGGCGGCTGCCAGCCGGGTGCTTCCCGGCCGACCTCCACTACCGCGGCGTCATCGACGGCGGTCATGCTGAAGCGTACCGTTTCCCCCGATTATTTGGAATTCTTCGTGAGATTGCTAGAATAAGCTCGAATCAGGATCACCGCCTGAGCGGTGAGCTTACGGGAGTTTGGATACCTTGCGCACCCGCTGGCTGACGTGGCTCGGAACTCTGCTCCTCCTCCTGGGGGTCGGAGTAATGATCGGCGTCGGAATCTCTTATGCCCGCTCGAATGATGCGGCCCCCGCGCACAGCGTGGTCAAGAGCTGGAGTGCCAGGCAAATCGATCAGGCGCGTGAGCTTTCCAAGAAGATCGGTTACCAGAACAGCCACCTGTTTGGTCACGTCAAGAGCGTCAAGATCAGCCTCGGTGAGCCCGCCGTCCGGATGCGCATTCCCAAAATCGGCCTGGATGCACCCGTCGTCACCACGGCCGTCGTGAACGGCGTCTGGCAGGTCGCCGACTGGGCGGTGGGGTGGCTTCAGGGAACGGCGGCTCCCGGTCAGGTCGGCAATATGGCCTTTGCCGCCCACGACGACATCAAGGGCGAGATATTCAAGCGCATCTGGCAGCTCTCTCCGGGCGACAAGGTGTTCCTCTACACGCGTCACATGGTCTTCACCTACGTCGTCGACGGGCAGCAGACGGTCAGCCCCAACGACAACTCCGTCCTGGGCCCATCCAACCAACGAGAGTTGAGCATGATCACCTGCACGCCGTACTGGGTGGACACCAACCGTCTGGTGGTGACGGCGAAGCTCGCTTCCGCACACCCCATCGCCTAGCCCGGCCCGACGCCCGGCGATGAGCTCAGCCGGGCCGGCACCTGCTACCATCCTCGTTCCCTTGCAGCGAACGACGGTCCGTGGCCGGAAGAGCTTGGGCCAGCACTTCCTACGCGATCGGGGCGCACTCAGTGCCATCGTCGATGCTCTCGACCTGGCCCCTGCCGACCGGGTGTTGGAGATCGGCCCCGGCACCGGTGTTCTCACTCACGCGCTCGCCGGCCGGACCTCGCAGGTCGTTGCCGTCGAGCTGGACGGGCGGCTGGCGAGCGATCTGCGGGATGCCTTTGCGGCTGAGCCCTCGGTTGAGATCCTTCAGGGAAACGCTCTGGACATCGATCCGTGCACGATATTCGACGGAGCCTACAAGCTGGCGGGCAACCTGCCTTACTACATCACCGGCCTGCTACTCCGCCACTATCTGGAGATGGTGTGTAAGCCCTCGGTAGCGGTATTCATGGTCCAGTTTGAGGTGGCTCAACGGATGACGGCGAAACCGGGATCTATGAGCATGCTCTCGGTTGCGACCCAGTTCTATGCCGACGTTTCCATCGTCCGCCGGGTGCCGGCCGGCGCCTTCTCGCCCAAACCGAAGGTCGACTCGGCAATCGTCAAGCTCCTCCCCCGCCCCGAGCCTTCCCATCCGGTTCCCGACGAGAACACCTTCTTCCGTGGCGTCCGTGCGGGCTTCGGTGGCCGCCGTAAGCAGCTCGTAAACTCGCTTGCCACGGGACTCGGCATCTCCAAGGGCGACGCGGCCGGTTTGCTCGCCGCTGCGGAAATCAGGCCTACCGACAGACCGCAGAACCTCGGCGTGCGAGACTGGTCTCGGCTCGCGCTCGCGCTGGCAGCACACGATGCTCAGGGGTAAGCGGGTTTCGAGTTTCGAGTTTCGAGTTGGGATGGGTGGTTGCGGTGAGCGACTCTCTGGGTCTGACGGAGGGATGCGTGGCAACGGTGCGAGTGAGTCGCTCCGCTCTCCAGAAACAGGTTCTCTGATGGCGCAATCATGAACTCTCTGCTTGATTCGATATCTCGACAGTTTCGCCGTCGAGAGGCGGCACCTGCGCGGGCGCTGGTGGTAGGACTGGGAAACCCGGGGGCGCGCTATGCAAAGACACGCCACAACATCGGCTTCATGTGCGTAAACCGGCTGGCACACATTCATGGCCTCCAATTCCGGTCCTCCTCACGCGATCGATCTGATGTGGCCCAGGGCATCATCGGCGGCATACCGGTGGTTCTGGCTCAACCGCAGACATTCATGAACGACTCCGGCCAGGCCGTGGTCAGATTGTGCCGCCACCATGGGGTGACGCCGGAAGGCGTCATTCTCCTCTACGACGACCTCGATCTGCCCTTCGCGACCGTGAGAGTCCGCGCCGGCGGGAGCGCCGGCGGACACCGAGGAGTCCAGTCGGTGATCGACCACCTCGGGTCGAGGGAGATCCCCAGGGTACGAGTGGGAATCGGCCGCGGCCCCGGCGACCCCATCGACTACGTCCTGAGCACGTTCAGGCCGGAGGAGGTCGCGGAGCTGGAGAGCCTGTGCGATTCGGTGGCCGGCATCGTGGAGTTCATACTGCGGGAGGGCGTGCAGGCGGCCATGAACCGCTACAACGGCTCGGCGCCTCGAGCTCGGGCGGCTCCGTGAGACTCGTCCCCCTGCTTGACCGCTTTCACGAAGCCCCGGCGCTGGCCGGCTTGCTCGACCAGCTGAGAACCGGCCGGGCAGAAGCAGCCGTCATCGAGCCGGCCCGTCCGGCCGTGAGTGCCTTCCTCTGCCGTCAGCTGCAGTCGACGCTCATTCTGGTGACCAGCCACCCGCACCGCGCCGAGCATCTCGCCGCCGAGCTGGCTCCCTGGCTCGAGATTCCGACGGCCCTCTTTCCGGCGTTCGAAAGCCTTCCCTACGAGCGCGTGGCGGTCGACAAAGAGACGCTCGCCCGGCGCCAGGACATCGTCAACCGAATCGGTCGGGAGCCGCTGGCGGTGGCCACCTCGATTCGGGCCCTGCTCCAGACGGTAAGTCTCCAGACCGGCCGGCGAAACATCGAAACGCTGCGGGTCGGCGACCGATTCGAGGTCGACACGGTGCTGGCGGGGTGGGCCGATCAGGGATATGAAGCCGCGCCTCTCGTGGAGGAGGTGGGTACCTTCGCCCGGCGAGGCGGAATCGTCGACGTCTTCCCCGTCGGGGCCACCGACCCCGTGCGAATCGAGCTGTTTGGCCCGGAGATCGATTCCCTGCGAACCTTCGATCCGGTCAGCCAGCGCTCACTGGAAGCCGTTGCCTCAGTCGAGATCGCGCCCATGGCTTTCCTCGGTCGTGACGCGATTCGTGAGACGGTCGAGGGCCTCGACAAGCTTGACACTTCCAGCCTGAGCCCCGAAGGCGGCGACCGCTGGCTGGAGGCGCGCGAGGCGTTGGACTCGGGAGCCCTGGAGGATGCTCAGTTCTTTGCCCCGGCGCTCAACCGGGGCGCGACGCTCCTCGACGCCGTCGGTGAGAGCCCTGTCCTGGTTTCGCTCGACGACGCGGATGAGGTACGGCGGGCGGGTCAGGACCTGGTCGAGCAGGCGGCGGAATTCCAGCGCGACCTGGTGTCGGCGGGCGAGTTGCCGCCCGGGATGCCACCCGCTCTGGCCTCGATAGACAGCCTCGAGCGGCACCTCCAACAGCTGCGTGTGGTGGAGTTTCAACGGGGAGGGTCGGCCGAAGCCGTCGAGTCAAGGGTGTTCACCCGGCCGCCGGAGTTTGGGGGTCGAGTTCGCGATTTTCTCCACTCACTCGACCCTTCAGCGGCTCACCCGCAGCACGAGGGAGGGCCGACGAAGTCCCGAGCCCTGGTGATCACCAGCTTTCAGCACGGGCGCCTGGCTGAGCTTCTCGCCGCCGAGGGGCTGACGGTGACGGTCTGCGACAACATTGATCAGCAGCCGGAGCCGGGTCAGATCACGCTGGTCAAGGGCTCGCTGGGCGAGGGATGGATCGCCCAGCCGCTCGGCCTGGACCTCTACACCGATCACGAGATCTTCGGCTGGTCCCGCCCACGAGTGACGCCGCGGCGGAAGCGAGCACCACGAGAGGCCTTCCTCTCCGACTTCAATCCGGGGGACTTCGTCGTCCACGTCGAGCACGGCATCGGAGAGCTGACCGGAACCGCAACCATGGCCGACGGCGGCGCCGAGCGCGAGTACCTGATCGTCCAATACGCCGGGGCTGACCGGCTGTATGTGCCGACCGATCAGCTCGACCGGCTCACTCGCTACGTCGGCATCGGCGACGCCAAGCCGCAGCTCAGCAAGCTGGGCGGCGCAGAT
The DNA here is from genome assembly GCA_035653255.1 of Chloroflexota bacterium. Lineage (GTDB taxonomy): Bacteria > Chloroflexota > UBA5177 > UBA5177 > JAJPKF01 > DASRCF01. Next base: position 3,762 of record DASRCF010000283.1, on the reverse strand, counting down.
TGGTCACGAGCCAAGACTCGGGCCAAGAAGGCGGCTGAGGACATGGCGGAGGAGCTCATAGGGCTCTACGCGCAGCGGCAATCGGCCGGCGGCCACACCTTCTCTCCCGACTCTCCCTGGCAGCAAGAGCTTGAGGCCTCGTTCCCCTTCGAGGAAACCGCCGACCAGCTGCAGGCAATTCGCGACGTCAAGAGCGACATGGAGGAGGGCAAGGTCATGGACCGCTTGGTGGTCGCGGACGTCGGGTACGGCAAGACCGAAGTCGCGGTGCGGGCGGCCTTCAAGGCGGTGATCGAGGGCATGCAGGCAGCAGTGCTGGTTCCCACGACGGTCCTGGCCATGCAGCACTTCGAAACCTTCACCGAGCGGCTCGAGGCGTTTCCGGTCCGCGTCGAGCTGCTCAGCCGCTTCCGCTCACCGAAGGAGCAGCGTGCCACTCTGGAGAGACTCGCCGACGGTGAGGTCGATATCGTCATCGGCACTCATCGCCTGCTGAGCAAGGATGTGCGTTTCAACAACCTGGGACTGTTGGTGGTGGATGAGGAGCAGCGCTTCGGCGTCCGTCACAAGGAGCGGCTCAAGCAGCTTCGAGCTTCGGTCGACGTGCTGACGCTCACCGCGACTCCGATCCCGCGCACGCTGCACATGTCTCTGGCCGGAATCCGGGACGTCAGCATCATCCAGAGCCCCCCGGAGGGCCGTCTGCCGATCAAGACCTATCTCCAACCCTACGAGGACCGGTTGGTTCGGGAGGCCATCATCCGCGAGCTGGAGCGGGAGGGCCAGGTCTACTTCGTCCACAATCGGGTGGCGGGGATCGAAGCCGTCGGCCAGAAGTTGCGGCGGCTGGCGCCGGAGGCCCGGGTGCTGGTGGGGCACGGCCAAATGCCCGAGGACCGGCTGGAGCAGGTGATGCTGGACTTCTCCCATCACCGGGCCGACGTCTTGCTCTGCAGCACCATCATCGAAAGCGGGCTCGACATCCCCAATGTCAACACCATAGTGATCGACCACGCGGAGGCGCTCGGTTTGGCGCAGCTCTACCAGCTCCGGGGCCGCGTCGGCCGGGGAGTCAATCAGGCCTACGCCTATCTGCTGTACCCGAGAGACGCGCGCCTGAGTCGCGAGTCGGTCAAGCGGATGGAGGCGGTATTCGAGGCCACCGAACTGGGGGCGGGGTTCAAGATTGCGATGACGGATCTCGAGATCCGTGGCGCCGGCAACCTCCTCGGGGCCGAGCAGAGCGGTAACGTGGCCGCGGTGGGCTTCGATCTCTACACCAACCTGCTGAGGGATGCCATAGACCGCATGAGGGGCCAGGTGCGGGAGGAGAAGCCGGTGGTCACCATCGACCTGCCGTTTGACGTGCTGATCCCCGATGCCTACGTGCCCGATCAGCGCGAGCGCCTGGCGCTCTACCGGAAGGTGGCACGGCTGGAGTCGGTCGACGAGATCGGGCCGCTCAGGGAGGAGCTTCGCGATCGGTTTGGGCCGCTTCCCAAGTCGGTCGAGAATCTGCTGACCCAGATCGAGCTGAAGTTGATGGCACAGCAGGCGCGGTTCGTCTCGATCGTGCTCCGGGGCGAGCTGCTGGTCATCAAGGGCCAGCGCCGCATCGTGTTCGATCGTGTGGGCCTCTACCGCCGCTTCGGCATGAGCGCCCGGATCGACGACAACACGCTGCGCATTCAGCGTGACGCTCTGTCGGACGGCTGGCTCGGAGACCTGCACTCGATCCTGCTCGACACCATCGCCCTCCGGGGGCGGCAGGCTGCGGCCTTGGCTGGGCGGGCATAGAGCCCCTGAGAGTGTCTCAGCTCACCCGGCTGGCGTTGACGCTCGGCGGCCACGTGCCCTTCTTCATCCGCGGCCCTTCCCTCTGTACCCTGCGCGGATGCGTCTGGTGGCGGCATTGAGGGCCTTGGCGAGTCACAGTTACGAACATTGCATCCTGACAGTATCGAAATCGCATGGTAGGCTGGTGCCAATAGCCTGCTTGTAGGGCGATAGCATCTCGGCAAGAGGGAAGGTGAGAAGTGGGAATGCAAGGTCGTCAGGTTGTGGCGTCGTCCGTCGCCCTGGTCGCGTTGCTGGCCACCACCTTTGGTCCGCGTAGCGTTGGCGCCCTGGCGGCGCCCGCCACGTACCGAACATCGGGCTTCCACCCGAACCCGCCCGCGGTTCGTTCGCGCCTGGCTCCGAACCGGGTGGCGATGCCCCAGGTGCGTGAGCGCGGGTCGCGGTCCACCGTCTGGCTCAACCCTCGTCTGCGGCGCGCCATTCGCGTCGGAGGCCCGCTCGCCAGGCCGGCACCCAGACGGCTGTCACCTCGGCACGAGACACGTCTTACCCAGGGGCACGGCTCCGCGGCCAGCCGTCGCCGCCTTCGCCGCGACTCCAGCGGCAGCTCCTGCCCCACCAGTCAGGGATGGTCGTGCCGATCGAGGTCGCCAAGGCTCTCGGAAGAGCGGGCGAGATGCGCCGCGGTATCGACGTGTCGCTGCCGAAGAGAAGCATCGAGTCGCTCACGGGAACTGCAGCCCGGAGGTACCCCGACCGTATCACGGACACAGCGATAGAGGAGGTGAAGAACAGGAAAACCGTATACAACAGCGCCCAGTTGAGGGACTATGCTATGTGGGCCAAACGCACCAGTCGCGACTTCGATCTGATCGTGCGAGAGAACACCCACGTATCGAGAAATCTGTGGAAGATGGCCGGAGAGAACCGCAGGTTTAACATTCTCAAGTTGCTGCCCAGGAGATGATGAACGGAAGGTCGAACATAGTGGCCGATCTGGTGGCTGCGGGCGTATCTGTTCAAGACATTTGGGACGTTGTCAACAGCCCCAAGCAGTACCCGGAAGCCATACCAGTGCTTATGAGATGGCTCGAGAATTTGGAGGAGTGGTCCGAGCCGCCGGAACGCGAAAAGCTGGAAGAGGCGATTGTCCGATCGCTCACGGTGCCCGCCGCTAGAAAGGTGGCGGCTCCCCTCTTGATCAGGCGGTTCCGGGAGACTCCGTACACCGAGACGAACCGCTGGGTTATCGGCAACGCGTTGGGCGTGGTGGCCGACCCCTCCTCTTGGGAGGAAATCGCGCGACTGATAATCGACCCCACGTACGGTACCGCCCGCCAAATGATCGTCTATGGGCTCGGAAAATGGAAGAACCCAAGAGTTGTGCCCGTTCTGATACGCCTCTTGGATGATCCGGACGTATCAGGGCACGCTGCGCATGCGCTAGGGCTCCTTCGCGCAAAGGAGGCACAGAGGAAGCTCATCGAGTTGGCATCGAGAGGCTCCCCCTTCCAGCGCCGGGAGGCGCGCGCCGCTCTGCGCCGAGTATCGAGCGCCGAGGGGTGACGGTTGGCTTCGACTCGCCCGACGGTCGAACGGCATGACAGCGGGACCGGGTCCAACGCCGGGACGGACACCTACAACTACGACCCGTTGGGTCGCATGACGGCGGACAGCCAATCGGGTCCCTCGGGCACGACGTCCAGCTCCACGGACACGTACAACGACAACGGCGAGATCAGCAAGGTGAGCGTCACCGGCAACTCCAGTCCGCAGCAGACTGGCACCTATGGCTACGCGAGCACGGGCTCCGATCCCGGATCGGTGTCGGCAACCTCCTCGGGGCCGAGCAGAGCGGTAACGTGGCCGCGGTGGGCTTCGATCTCTACACCAACCTGCTGAGGGATGCCATAGACCGCATGAGGGGCCAGGTGCGGGAGGAGAAGCCGGTGGTCACCATCG
>DASRCF010000282.1:0-3219 GCA_035653255.1 Chloroflexota bacterium | reverse complement strand
CGGCCTCCTGGCCAGTCGCCGCTCGACGGGTTCTCGCTATAGTCACCGCCCTTCACGTAGACGTCGGGCCGCACCGCCTTGACCAGCTCGGTCGCCGTGTCTTCCCGGAAAATCGTGACCAGATCGACCGTCCGCAGCGCCGCCACCAGGGTCGCACGGTCCGCCTGTCGGGTGAATGGCCTGTGCGGACCCTTGAGCCGCCGCACGGACTCGTCGGCATTCACGCCCACGAAGAGGACCGATCCCAGGCTTCGCGCCGCCTCGAGGTAATCTAGATGCCCCATGTGCAGGATGTCGAAGCATCCATTGGTGAGCACCACTGTGCCGCCATCCTGCTTGACGGCTTCCGCCGCCCGTGCCATTGCCGGTCGCCCGACCACCCGGGTTGATGCGGATTCGGACTTATGGGGCAAGCGGACAACCCATCGCCACCTCGCGCCTCCCGTTTCGCAGTGCATCCCTCCGCTCCCGGGCATGGTTCCGGTGCGAGTGTCTGAGCTGAGACGGGCGTGGCGAGGGCTTCACCCAAGGACTTCCATTTTCAGTCCTGGACCGCGTGGATATTCACGAACTGCGAAGGCTCGTCGACAAGTTTGTCGTAGAGGTAGGCGCCCACGATCTTGAGGCTGGCGGCCACCGGCACGGCGATGAGCAGGCCGAATAATCCGAGGATCAAGCCTCCTGAAACCAGTGAGAAGAGCACGATAACCGGATGGAGCTTGACCGCGCGACCGAGCACACGCGGCACCACCACGTAATCCTCCAGTTCCCGGAAGAGAAGGTACATACCGGCAACCACCAGGCCATAGGTGATCTGGTTCCAGCCGAAGGGGTTTGTTCCGTTGAGGTAGGCGACGCTGACGGCCAGGGCGCCGGCAGTGATCGGGCCGACGATGGGAAGCAGCTCGAGTGCTCCAGTTGCCAGCGCCAGGGGTACAGCTCCAGGCACCCGCAGCAATTCGAGCCCTACGAAGCTGGCCACGGTCATAATTCCAAACAGGACCAGCTCCCCCCGGATGTACTGTGTCCAGCTGGTATTGATCTGGCCGGCCAGGCGCAGCATCTCGGGCCGGTAGCGCAGAGGGATCAGCCGCGTCAGCCCACGCTTGATTCGCGGGCCATCCATCAGCAGGTAGAAGGTGGTGAAGAGGAATATCAGGATGCGGATCGCCGTGTTGAAGGCATCGGCCAAGAGCTTGACGGCGCTGCGTGGGTTGCCTGTGAGCCCATTTAAGTTGCCGGCGAGCTGCGTCATCAGCTGATTGATGTCAATCCCCAATGGCCGTGGCCCGACCGTATGGATAAGTGCACCCTGGAGCTTGGGGAAGTCCTCGATGAAGTACGAGATCTGGTTGCTGATCCAGGGAAAGAAGTAGCGGGAACCGACGATCAACAGGCAAAAGACCAGGAAGTACAACGAGACTACCACCACGACGCGAGGTACCAGCAGCCGGAAGTTGACATAGTTGACGACCGGGGTCAGGATGTAGGCCGCCAGGATTCCCCAGAGAAACGGGTAGATCTCACTCTTGATATGGATCAGAAACACGATCCCGAGGAGGATGACTGCAATGGCGATAGCCCACTTCGCCGCCGGACGGAGTGGTGCTCCCCGCACCACCGGAACGGCGGGTTCGGGCTCCGGCTCTCGCTCAGGTCGAGGTCGAACCTCAACCTGATCGGTAATGCTCACCCCACTAACCTGGCGGCAACCTCATCCGAGATCTCGCTGTTGGTGAACACATCCTGCACATCGTCGAGCTCTTCCAGCTTGTCGATGAGGCGGTACAACTGCTCGGCCGACCGGTCGTCCAGATCGACGGTGGTCTTTGGGATCATCTGCATCTCGGCCGCCGCAACGGCCACATCCTCCCGCTCCAGCGACTCCCGAACCGGCTCCAACGAGGAAAGATCCGTATACACGTCGACGACGCCGTCTCCCACCTGGACATCTTCGGCGCCGGCGTCGATCGCTCTCAGCGCGAGGTCGTCGGGATCGTTTCCGTCGACTTCGACCGTGATGACGCCCTTGGCGTCAAACAGCCAGCTGACGCACCCGGACTCGCCCAGGTTGCCGCCATTCCGGCTGAATACGCTGCGCACCTCGGCCGCGGCTCGGTTCCGGTTATCCGTCATCGCCCTGACGAGCACGGCGGCGCCCCCGGGCCCGTAGCCCTCGTAGGTGATCTCCTGATAGTTCGCACCCTCGCCGGCTCCGGCTCCGCGCTTGACGGCACGCTCGATAGTGTCCAGGGGCATGTTGGCATCGCGCGCTCGTTGGATGGCGATGCGCAGACGAGAGTTTGCCGATGGGTCGGCTCCCTCGCGGGCCGCTACCGAAATCTCGCGGCCCAACTTGGTGAAGAGCTGCCCCCGTTTGGCGTCCGCGGCACCCTTTTGGCGCTTGATCTGCGCCCACTTCGAGTGACCTGACATGCCTCAGTCTATCCTGCAACTCGACGGCCGCACGCCGACGGGCAATCGCCCGAGACGCACAGTTATATCAATGTGGACCGGCGTCCGTGGCAGTACCCCGGAGGATCTGTTCGGGCTTTAGGCCGAAGGTCGCGCCGTCGTTATCAGCTGGGAGTACCAGTGCCCGCTGTCCTTTATGGTTCGGTCCTGGGTATCGAAGTCGACGTGAACGATGCCGAAGCGCGTATTGTCGTCGTATCCGCTGGCCCACTCGAAGTTGTCAAGAAGTGACCACACAAAGTAGCCGTCGAGCTTGGCGCCACGATCAATCGCCTCTGCGGCGGCATTGAGATGTTTGGCCAGGTAGTCGATGCGTTTGCCGTCGCGAACGTGGCCCGAACCGTCCGGTCCGCCGGCATAGGCGGCTCCGTTTTCCGTCACCAGTAGGCTGGGCACTCGGTATTCCTCCTGCAGCCGGATCAGCAGATCGCGAAGGCCATCCGCATATACCTCCCAGCCCGAGCCGGTTCTTTCGACATTCTCGAGATGCTTCACTTGAGGCATCTGAGTGGCCGGGTCGAGGCCCACGATTGCACGGGAGTAGTAGTTGACACCCACAAAGTCGGTTGGGGCGGCAATGGCACTCATGTCATCCCCGGCACCTTCAGGAAGTAGGTCGAGGTAGGCGGGAATATCCGTTGGGTACTGTGCCCAGAGAACCGGCTCGAGGAACCAGCGGTTCTTGGTGGCGTCCATTAGCGTGGCCGCCCTTGCATCCTCGGCCGAATCAGTAAACGGAAAGAC
>DASRCF010000281.1:0-6067 GCA_035653255.1 Chloroflexota bacterium | reverse complement strand
GAGACTGCCTCGTGCACCGCGGAGTGGACGCTTTCCTTCATTCCGGTCATCTCCTGGCGCAGGTTTTCGGTGTCTTCCTTGATCGACGACACCTCGTCCCGCATGCCCTGAGTTTCTCGCTTGAACCCTCGAATGGCCTGTCCCAGACTTCGACCCGCTTCCGGCAGCCGCTTCGGTCCAAGAAAAACGACGGCCAGGATCAGGACGATTGCCATGAGTAGGATGTGATCACTGCCAAACATCTGTTTATCCTCCGCCGGATCAATGCTCCGGCCTGCATCAGTGTACGGCTACCCGCCATCGTCCCGCACTAACCGTGCCTGGATGGAAGCCCATGGCGCAAGCAGAGCCTTCTAGGCTGCTCGATGATCAGGCTCTGGAGTTGTAGCCGGTAGCGTATAGCCCATTGGTCGTGCCTTGCCTGCACCGACCTGCCGTCTGACTGGACACGCGAGCCGGCGCGCGTCGCCGTTCCGTTGTCGCTATCACCACCTGTCGGGCTGGTTCAGAGAATCGCCCGGCGAAGCGAGCCGGGCTTCCCTGAGCGAGCTCGGCTCCCTTCATGGGTGACTTCAGAACAATAAAGTGCTGTTGGTGGGGCCAAGTGGGGGTCTGTTATTCCATTCAAGCTGCTGATATCCCACTCGCCTCAGAATCATTGCTCTGCCAAATCGACGGCGAGCAACCCTGTTTCAAGATGGAACTCGTATTCACCCGCCGCATCCTGTATCTCACGTGGTTCATACTCACATCCCGGAGCATTACGCCCCTCTTCTTCCTTCCGGAAATCACTCTTGCGCTCTGGTTGGGATGGTGCCATAATGATCTCAAGTGGGTACGAGTGGGGTGATGTGGAGCATCTAACCACAGCTCAGGGAGGACCGCGGGAAAGCCCCTGGGGCAAGCTGTTGCTGCTGGAGGGCGACCAGCTCCTGGAGGCCGGTTACCGCCTGACGCTGTCCTCGTCGGTCCTCAACCGGTTAGGGCCTGCGCTGCTGATCTGCAGCTGGTTCGAGCCCTGCCTGCGCGTGTATCCTCGGTCACGGTGGCAGGCCATCATGTCGAGCCTCTGCGGCATGTCCGACCTTCGCTTTGAGGCGCGGCTGCTCCTAGAAACCGTGCGCAAGAGCGCCGTCGAGCTGACGCTTGAAAGCACCGGGGAAGCCGTCCTGCCAAGGGATCTCCGGTTTCGCGCTTGCATCCACCGAAAGGTGGTCGTGGCCTCCGGAGCCGGACACGTCGAGATTTGGAATCCGGACCTCTGGAGTGAGCGGCAGTCGCCCTACATTAGTGATGCCGAGAGGATCATCGATGCAGTTTGATCACCTGCCGGTGCTCCTGGATGAGGCCCTCAATCTTCTCGCCGTGCGCGCCAACGCCGATTACTGCGACGTCACCATCGGTGGAGGTGGGCATGCCGAGCGCATACTCCAGCTGAATCAGCCGCAAGGCCGGCTACTCGGCCTCGACGTCGATCCCCACGCCGCTCGCGTGGCCGCTGAGAGGCTGAGCCATTTCGGCGACCGGGTGTCGATCGAGGTGGCGTTCTTCGACGAGCTGTCGAGCATTGCCGCGACGAAGGGACTGTCCGCCGTCGCCGGCATCCTCTTCGACCTAGGAGTCAGCTCGGCCCAGATCGACTCACCAGATCGCGGCTTCTCGTTCCGGGCGTCTGGTCCATTGGACATGCGCCTGGGTCCCTCGGCACAGCGAACAGCGGCCGACATCGTGAATCAGGCTCCGGAAGAGGAGCTGACGCGCATCTTCTTTGAGTACGGAGAGGAGCGTTACTCCCGTCGTATCGCGCGTCAAATCGTGGGTCGTCGAGCGCACCGGCCTTTCGCCACGACCGACGATCTGGCAGGCCTCATCGCGGCCGCGGTCCCGCGCTCAAGGGACCGTATCCATCCCGCCACGCGGGTGTTTCAGGCACTCCGGATCGCCGTGAACGATGAGCTCGATCGTTTGGGTCGAGCTTTGCCTCAAGCCGTTCCACTCCTGCAGACGGGTGGCCGGCTGGTCGTCATCTCCTTCCACTCACTCGAAGACCGAATCGTCAAGCGGTTCTTTCGCTCCGAGGAGCGCGGCTGCACCTGCGTCCCGGATGCTCCCGTGTGCACGTGTGGTAGACAGCCCCGCCTTCGTATCCTCACGCGACGTCCCATACGGCCGGGACCGGACGAGGTTACTCGCAATCCCCGCAGTCGGAGTGCTCGACTGCGTGCCGCCGAGGCGGTGGCCTGATGAGCCACCTCACGAGAGGTTGGAGATCAGCCTTCAATTCGACAAGCCAAATAACTGCTCCCGGCTTCCAGAGCCGGGACATGGAGGTAGCTGGTCATGCAGCGTGAGACCGTTTGGACTCCAGCACTACCGAGGACCCGACGAGCCGCGGTCAAGGCGCCGCGGGTGCGCCGCAGAGCCCTGGCGCTCCCTCGGATCCGGGTCGAGCCGCTGGCGCTTGCCCGGCAAAACCCGCTGGTCGCCGCCACGCTTCTCGTAAGCCTCGCGCTCATCCTCTATCTCGTCCAAGCGAATACGGCGACGGCCATGCAGATCCAGCTGAACCAAATGCGGGCGGCTCGGTCGCAGCTCAGCGCGGTGAACGCCCAGCTCTTGGTCCAAGCCGACCGGCTGGTGGCAGAGCACCGAATAGAAACCCTAGCCACCACGCGCCTCGGTATGAGACCGCCTTCTCTCAATTCGGCGCTCTGGCTGACCGTAAGGGTGCCGGAGGACCGTCCTCGGCTGCCACGCCCTCCGCGAGTAACAACTCAACCCCTGGACTGGATGGAGAGAGCATGGCAGCTCATTCACGCAAGCCTCTGACCCCCGGCCGCCGACGAGGATCTCATCGAGCGGGTTCCCCTCACCCTCGACGGGGTTCCCGGCTGCCCACGAGTCCGTGGCGGCTAACGATAGTTCTCATGGTCATCATCGCGGTGGGAGTCGGGCTCTCTTACCGCCTGGCCTTCTGGTCGATCGTAGACCGAGCATCGCTGGTTTCGGCCGCGGCCGCGGAGCGATCGGGCAGCGGTTTCGTGCTTCCCTCGCGGGGTTTGATACTTGACGATCGGGGTAATCCGCTGGCGGTCAATGATCAGGTGTATTCCGTCTACGGCTCCCCGATTCAGGTGGCACGTCCAGAGCCCGAGGCACGAATGCTGGCACCGCTGCTCAAGCAGCCGGCCTCTTCCATCGCCAAGCTACTGGAAAGCTCTGCTGTGTATCCACGACTTTCGCCGGCGGTTCCGCAGAGCACCGCCGACATCATCCAGCGCCTGGCCGACGGCGGAGCGCTACCCGGAATATCCCTGCAGCCCATTGCCAACCGCGTCTATCCGGAAGCGAGCCTGGCCTCGCAAGTCTTGGGCTTCGTCAACTCCAACGGTGGGCAGTACGGGGTCGAGCAGTACTACAACGGCCTGCTGTCCGGTCAGGACTCACTCTCGTCGTTCCTGGCCAACCGGGGTGAGTCACATGATGTGGTGCGAGCGGACGGAAACCTACAGGATCAAGGCAGCCAAAATGGAGCGACGCTCCATCTGTCGCTGGACACCTACATGCAGAACATCGTCGAGGATGACCTAAAGAAGGCAGTCGTCGCCTCGGGAGGCAGCAGTGGCACGGCGATTATCACCGTCCCCCACACCGGCCGGATCATCGCCATGGCCAGCTACCCTTCATTCGACCCCAATCAGCCCAACGCCTCACCGGTCGCAAACTGGACCAATCCGGCCGTCTCCGATACCTACGAGCCAGGCTCTACCTTCAAGATCTTCACCATGGCGGCCGGTCTCTCGGACCACGTCATCACCCCCTACACCACCATCTTCGATCCCGGCTATGCCGTCTACCCGTCGATTACGGTGCATAACTGGGACTATCCGACCCCCAACGGCCAGGAGAACATGATCCAGGTCCTCCAGCACTCTGCCAACGTCGGCGCGGCCTTTGTCGCCAACAGGTTGGGGGTCTCGCGCTTCTACCCCTTCATCCGTCGATTTGGTGTGGGTAGCCTGACGGGTGTGGACTTGGCGGGCGAGTCGCCCGGGTTCCTGCCGCTGCCGGGGACTCGGGTGTGGTCGCAGTCGAACCTGTACACCAACGCATACGGCCAGGCGGAAACCTTAACGCCACTCCAGCTCATCACCGGGGTCAACGCGGTGGCGAATGGTGGGCTGCTGATGAGGCCTGAGATGGTGTCCAGGATCGACTACCGGGGCAAGGTCGTTTACCGCCGGCCGGCCGTGATACGCCGAGTGATCAGTCGGGCGACGGCGCATACGCTCACGTCCATGCTGGTCAAGTCGGCAATCAACGGCGAGGCCTCGTGCGCACTGGTATCCGGATATCAGGTGGCGGCGAAGACCGGGACGGCCAACATCGCCGGTCCGAACGGCGCCTATCTCAGCGGTCCAGGGAGCACCATCGCCAGCACCGTCGCCTACGCTCCCGCCTTCCACCCACGGTTCTCGGTTCTCGTCATCGTCCGGAAACCGATGACCTGGCCATGGGGCTCGCTCATCGCCGCTCCCGTGGTGCACTACCTGTTTGAGGCTTTGTTCCTCCACTACCACATTCAGCCCACCCTTGCCGCGCCACCACCCGTGCAATGTCCTCTAAAGCTCGCCAGCTAGCGTGGAACTAGAAGACATCCTCTCCTCGGGATCGGGGACAGTCCTGTGGTCCGTCGCCGACAACCTCCATCAGGGACTGCTCGATCCACGCGACCTCCATCGACCGATCTCGAGAGTCGTCGTCGACTCCCGGCAGGTTGAGCAGGATGCGTTGTTCGTCGCCCTGCCGGGGGAGCGCACCGACGGCCACCAATACGTGGGGCGAGCGCTCGAGGCGGGCGCGATGGGAGCGGTGGTTCGCAGGCCGCCGGACCACCCGCTGCCCGACAACAAGCTGCTGTGGGTGGTGGAGGATTCGCTTGCGGCTCTGCAGGGCATGGCAGCTCACTGGCGGCGCAAGCAAGACATCCCCGTAATTGGGGTGACCGGGAGCGTTGGGAAGACGACGGTCAAGGAATCGATCGCCTGGACCCTGGAGGGGCTGCGGCCCGGCTCCATACTCAAGTCCGAGGCCAATCTCAACACCGAGATTGGATTGCCCCTGGAGCTGCTTCGACTGCGGTCCAGCCATAAGGCGGCAGTTCTGGAGATGGGAATGTATCAGCAGGGAGATATCGCTCTCCTGGCTCGGATCGCCGGACCCGGCATTGGAGTGATCACCAACGTGCTGCCGGTGCACCTCGAGCGGACGGGGTCGATAGAACGCACCGCTCAGGGTAAGGCGGAGCTGGCACACGCGCTTCCGCCAAACGGTTTCGGCGTCTTCAATGGAGACGATCCCTGGGTGCGTGCCATCGGAGCATCCAGCCCTGCTCCCGCAGTTCTGTATGGGTTTGGACCCGGCCGATATGACTTCACCGTCTCGCGTGTACACGGCCTTGGGTCACAGGGCTTCGAGGCCACATTGCGCCACGGTAGCCGGGAGATGGCCATCTCCTGCCCAACTCCCGGGGTTCACAATGCCGTAAATCTCCTTCCGGCACTGGCCATCGGTCACCACCTGGGGCTCGATTGGCACACTCTAGCCGATCGGGCAAGCACTTTTCGGCTTCCAGGACGTCTGGAATATCTCGAGGGCCCGAACGGCAGCATGATCCTCGACGACCGCTACAACGCGGCCGGCGCCTCCGTCCTGGCCGCCATCCGGCTGCTGCTGGAGAGTGGAGGCCGCCACTTCGCCATTCTGGGCGACATGTATGAGCTGGGTTCGGAAGAGGAGGCTGAGCATCGCCGTGTGGGAGTGGCGGCCCAGGGACTCGACGGCCTCATCTTGATCGGACCGAGAACGCGGTGGATCGCCGAGGCGGCTCGAGAGGCGGGTCTCAATCCTGAACGAATAGTCCGTGTCGAGGATAATGAGCAGGCTGTCGAGATGGCTCGATCGTGGCTCGGTCCGGGGGATGTCGTGCTGGTCAAGGGATCGCGGGGTATGCAGCTGGAATCGATCGTGGAGGCACTCGCCACGACTAAGCAGGGAGCGACCGCAG
>DASRCF010000280.1:0-17354 GCA_035653255.1 Chloroflexota bacterium | reverse complement strand
GAGCGACAACCACCACCATCACCATTCAGTCCTTACCGGCGACACGGCAGGAATCCGGCTGGGAGCGGCGCTGGGTCTCACCGTTATCATCCTTGTGATCGAGGCCTTCGTCGGATTCCGCGCCAACTCACTGGCCTTGCTCTCCGATGCCGGGCACATACTCACCGACGTCTTTGCCCTTGGTTTAGCGTGGTGGGCGCTGCGCCGGGCGGGCCGCCCCGCGGACGAGGCCAACACCTACGGCTATCAACGGGTCGGCATCCTAGCGGCGCTGGCCAACGCCGTGGTCCTTGTCGTCATCGCCGTATTCCTGGCCTTCGAGGCCTACGGCCGGCTGCGCCACCCACAGCACGTGAGCGGCCTGCCCGTCATCCTGGCGGCGGGAGCCGCCATAGCAGTCAACACCCTCATCGCTGCCTGGCTCCGGACCGAGCGCGGCAACCTCAATGTGCGCGCAGCCCTCCTCCATGTCGCCGGCGACATCGCGGCCTCCATCGGCGTCGTAGTGTCGGGTGCCGTCATCCTCGTAACCCATGCGTACATCGTCGATCCGATCGTCTCCTGGCTGATTGCGGCTCTTATTGCCGTCGGCGCGTGGCGCATCGTGTCCGAGACCGTGCGCATCCTCATGGAGGGCACGCCGCGAGGAGTCGACGTGGGCGAGGTGGCTCGCGTTATGCGAGAGGTGCCCGGCGTTGAGGACGTCCACGACCTGCACATCTGGGCGCTCTCGGATGGGGTCCGGCTGCTCTCAGCCCACGTTACGGCTCCCGAACAGTCCCTGTCCTCGACCGCCACGCTGCTCGCGGACTTGAGACTCATCCTTGCCCGGCGCTTCGGAATCGGCCATTCCACCATCGAGATCGAGTGCCTCGACTGCCAGCTGCCGGTCGATAGGCCCATCACGCTGCACGAGTCTTCCCGACGCTAGGGCGACGGTCTCGAGTCCAGTTGCCGGCGGTGCCATAGGGGGTGTGGTTTGATGATGTATGGGGGCGTGAGATCCGAACGCTGACAACGCTTGGATCCCGGCGTCGCCCGATGAGACGAGTATCAACGTAAAGGGGAGAGGTCACGGATGGCAGACGAGCAGGAGACGGTAACTCTGGCGCCGCATCAGTGGAATGTGGTGATGGACGTGTTACGGCTGGATATCGAAGACCAGAACGCGCCCGAACGACTGGGAGATGTCGCCCGCCAGGCTCAGGAGGTCCTCGACGAGCTCATGCGCCAGCTTGGCCGCGACGGCATTGAACGGCATTAGCAGCCGGCCTGCGTCGGCATGACAAACGGTTCCATCCCCCACAGGGATCGCACGCCCATCTTCCTTTACGGCGATAGCTACCGCACGCCGAACATCTACTATCTCAGCCATTTCCTCGCTCCCGATCCCTTCATCTTTGTGCGTAGCGAGGAAGCCGATACCGTCGTCGTGTCTCCTTTGGAGAAGGACCGAGCGGACAAGGAAGCGCGCGTCTCGCGGGTGCTCAGCTACCGCGACTTCGATTACGACCGCTTCCTACAGGAGACGGGTGATCGAACAGAGGCCATGGCGAGGCTGATGGCCGCGGTTCTCGACGGGGGCGGGGGCGAGGAGTTTCGGGTCGAGGCCACCTTCCCAGTTTTCTTTGCCGACCGTCTGCGGGAGCGTGGCTTCCAGCTGCTGCCCGACTCCGACCTGCTTGTCGCCGAACGCCGGCACAAGTCTCAAGGCGAGATCGAGGCGCTGGCACGCTCGCAAGCTCGAGCTGAGGAGGCGATCAGGCAGGCGGCCGAAATCTTGGCTGAGTCGGAGGTGAGAGATCAGACCCTCGTGTATCGGGGCGTGCCGCTGACATCCGAGCGGCTACGAGCCGAGCTGGCGGTCTCCTTTGCGCGTGACGGATTCGCCAGCGAGTCGATGATCATCGCCCCGGGTCCCGGAAGCTCGGATCCTCACTGGACTGGAGCCGGACTGATCAAACCCGGAGAGCCTCTCATCCTGGACATTTTTCCGCTGGATCAGGAGTCACGCTACTTTGGCGACGTCACTCGAACCTACGTGAAAGGCGAGCCTGATCCAAGACTGCAGCGGATGTTCGAGGCTGTGCGCCGGGCGCAGACGCGGGCGCTGGAGATGGTGGGGCCGGGAGTCAACGGCCGAGAGGTCCACGAGACGGTCGTGGAAACCTTCAAGGAAGAGGGATTCGACGACGACAGCTCCGCTAAGTACATACATGGAACCGGGCACGGTCTGGGGCTCGAGGTTCACGAGCTGCCATCCCTGGGCAAGATCGACTTCGAGCTGCTGCCTGGCGACGTGGTCACCGTCGAACCAGGACTGTATGATCCGGAAGTCGGCGGCGTACGGCTCGAGGACGTGGTCGTGATCGAGGAAGACGGCATCCGCAACCTGAATGCCCTTCCCAAGGACATGGTCATCCCCTGAAGGTATACGTATCCGCAGATATCGAGGGTGTGGCCGGGATCGTCCACTGGGACCAAATCACCAGCGGAAGCGCCGATTACGGCATGGGCCGGCGCCTCCTGATGGGAGAGCTGAGCGCGGTTTGCCGCGCGGCGGCAATCTCTGGGGCGCAGGAGATTCTGGTGAATGACGCCCACGCCACCATGCGCAACATTGATCCTGAAGAGCCGCTCGAGCGCTCGCGCATCCTCACCGGCCACCTCAAGCCGATGTACATGATGGAGGGTCTCGACGAGTCCTTCGACGCGGCGATCTTCCTCGGCTATCATGGGCCCATCGGCTCAGCCTCGGTGCTCTCCCACAGCTATAGTCCCGCCATCATCTGGGAGGCCCGGATAAATGGCCGGGTGACGGGAGAGACGGGTTTGAACGCTATGGTCGCCCATTACTACGGCGTTCCAGTGGTAATGATCACGGGCGACGATCGAACCGTCGACGACGCCGCCGGATGGATTCCCGAAGCCCGAGGCGTCGCGGTGAAGGCGTCCATTACTCGCTTCTCGGCGTCGAGCCTGACGGCTGCCGAGGCTGTCGAGCTGATCTTTGATTCCACCCAGAAGGCGCTCGAAGAGATCGGGCAACCGCCTGCCGATGCGCCGGCGACGGTCGAGCTGACCTTCCAGTCGGCGGACATGGCCGTCCTCGCCGGGTGGGTCCCCGGAGTCGAGCGGACGGGCGAAAGAACGATCCGGTTCCGCGGCGAGACAGGCCTCGAGGCCTACCGCCTGTTTGTGATGGTCCTGTTTCTGGCGAGAAGCGCCGTTGACATCCGCTAGCGGTGGATAGTCAAGGTACTCCGTCAGCGTTCGGCGAACGCTATCCCTTGCGACTTCTGCGCCGCTGGCCTGCCGCGCACCAAGGGGCTGTGTGTGCCCATCATCCTCGGCGTTGACCCCGGCCTCGGCAGGACCGGCTACGGGGTAGTCCGCAGTGAGCAGAGCCAGGTCACCCTCGTCGAGGGAGGCACGATCGAGGGCGGCGCGCAGGAGGCTTCCCTTCCCGATAGGCTGCACCTGCTCCATGAAGGTCTGCGGTCAGTGATCGCCCAGTACCGGCCCGACGCGCTGGCAATAGAGCAGCTCTACTCTCACTACGCACATCCTATGACCGCTGTTCTCATGGGCCATGCGCGTGGCGTGCTCTGTCTGGCCGCCGCCCAGGCCGGTGTTCCCGTCTTCGATTACCCGGCGACGGCGGTCAAATCGAGCCTTACGGGCAACGGACGGGCTCCCAAGGAGCAGGTGAGGCGGGCGGTGCAGCGGATCCTGGCCATCAACCGGTTGCCCGAGCCTCTGGATATCTCCGATGCGCTGGCGATCGCGATAGCGCACTGCTATCGCCAGCCACGGTCATTGGCGGCTCCGACCTGAGTAGCTTCGCCGCTACCCGGCCGTGGCGACCACCATCGAACGCGCTATCGACGCCGCGGGAGCGTAGGCCATAAAGACCTTGTGACCGGAGATGCGCGCGGCCACATAGGTCCCATGTGCACCCGTCCAGACGCCTCCATGGAAGTGAGCCAAACGGTGATGAAAGCGCTTGGCGACAGCCGACTCGAGAATCGATGCAGCAACGCGGGCGGAGCGTGAGGTGCCGAAGGAGGCGTCGAGGTACATGGCGTAATGTCCGCGGCGGTAGAGCAATAGGTAGCGGTCGCCCCGCCAGAGTGAGGCCAGCTGGTTCGCCCTAGCGCGTGATTCCCAGCGCTCCACCAGCTGGTAGTAGCCGAAGGCGCCGATCACATCGTCGTCTCGCCGCTTCCAAGGCTTGAAGGATCCACCAAGCTTGCTGATCCTGGGGTTGGCGGGAACCACGTTCTGGCCGGGAAACATAACCTCGAAGGTGGAGTTCGGCGGGTGCCGGAAGGCCTGGTCGTCGCGGCTGAAGCCCCCTGACTGCAGAAGGTGGTACACGTACAACAGCCCCTCTTGGTAGGGAAATTGAAACTGCTGCTCGATGATCGCCGGGACATGAGAGGGCCCCACCGATCCGATCTCGCGATTGAGCGCGGCGAGATCCTGAGGGTCGTAGAAGGTGCGGGCATAGGTGTACTGGATGTTGACGGCGTCGCCCTCGATCAATGAGTGCTGCGCCAGCTCGGCGTCTGAGTTCTTGAGCTTCCAGTGGCTCTGGTCCGGCTCTACCTTCGACAGCCCAAAATGCTGATCCTGTAGCGCGTGTGTGAACTCGTGCGCGATCACCCAGCGGTTGACCGTCAGCGCGCGGCCGGTGTTGCGGATGAAGAGCACCTTTCGATGCTTGTCATACAGTCCCACCACCTGCGACGTCAGACCACCCGTCACGACCTTGGCCAGGTTGAGGCGCGGCGAGATCAAGCCGAGCATCACATCCTCGACATCGGCAATGTGGAGCTGGCTATTGGAGTTCGCCTGCTTGTAGGTTCCGGCAATGAAGTGGTTGAACGCCCGGTTCCCGAGAAACTCTACCCGGACACTCCGCAGCTGCTTCAGGTGGCGGAGTCCCATGGTCTGGACCTCGATCCGGTGAATCCGCCGCTGAGTCGCCTTGCTGAGCTGCTGATGAGGCATTTCCGTCGGGGTAACGTGGACCCGTCGCGGACGCACGGGACTCTGAACTCCCTCACGGGAGGGGCTCCCAGCCGGATGAAGGAGCAGGACCGCAAGGGCCGCCAGCGCAATCGCGACCAGGCTGCCGGCCGCCGCCAGCCTTCCCCATGAGATGGGCCTCCGGATCACGTCGAGGCGTCCGGCGGTGGCTGACCTTCGAGTCCGAGATCGGAGGCGATCGTCTGCATGGCCTTGATGACGAAGGCGATATGCTCATCGAGGTCCACGCCCAGCCCTTCAGCGCCCTGGATGATGTCCTCGCGGCTGACCTGTCGGGCAAACGCTTTGTCCTTCATGCGCTTGCGCACCGATCTCGATTCGAGGCTCATGATGCTCTTGTCGGGACGTACCAGGGCCGCGGCGGTGATGAAACCGGACAGCTCGTCGACGGCAAACAGTGCCCGGTCCATCAGGTGAGCGCGCGGATACCCGAGGCGGTCGTTGTGGGTTCGGATGGCGTAGACGACATCTTTGGGATAGCCCTGCTCCTCCAGGAGTTTGGTGCCCACCGCCGGGTGCTCCTCCAGCGAGGGATACCTCTCATAATCGAAATCGTGCAGGAGTCCGGCCATTCCCCAGAGGTCCTCATCCTCGCCGAACCTGCCGGCGTAGGCGCGCATCGCCGCCTCGACGGCCAGCATGTGCCTCTGCAGCGCTTCGTTCTGGGTCCACTCGGTCATGAGCGCGTAGGCATCGTCTCTACTCTTCGGCATGCGCGCTTCCCGTGATTGTCAAATTAAGGCACCAGAGTCTAGACGGCACGACAACATGCGCGACCGGCCTGTAGCGGAGACTCGAACCCGAAACCCGAAACCCGCTAGTATTCCGTCTTCCAGGTGGCTTTAGACGTGGCGATGGCCTCTGCCTCGTCGGGCGTATCTCCCTCCTCCAGGAGATCGAGGTACTTGTCGGCCGTGAGAGCGGCGATGGAGCCGTCGGCGCCCGCTGTAACCACCTGTTTGAGCGGATTCCGGCGCACGTCCCCGGCGACGAAGACTCCGTCGCATTCAGTGGCCATGTTCTCATCGGTGTCGATGAATCCCGCCCGATCCACCGTGATACAGGAGGTGAACAGGCTCGTGTTGGGTTCGCTGCCGATGTAGACGAACAGCCCACCGAGCTCGAGGGTCTCGGTCACGCCGGTCTTCACGTTCCGCATGAGGATGGACTCAAGCCTGTCGGAGCCGTTGATACGGTCGATGACCGTATCGAGGATGAAATCGATCTTGGGATTGCGCTTGGCCCTGTCTACCAGGATCTTCTGGGCCCGGAACTCGTCCCGACGGTGAATGATGGTCACCTTGGAGGCGTATTTCGTGAGATAGAGTCCCTCGTCGAACGCCGCATCGCCGCCACCGGCGACGGCCACATGGCGGTCTCTGAAGAAGGGCCCGTCGCAGACCGCGCAGTAAGAAACGCCGCGCCCACGGAGCAGGTCCTCTCCCGGCACGCCAAGCGTTCTCGGTGCTGCCCCGGTGGCCACGATCACGGTGCGGGCATGGTAGGTCTTTCCCGACTCCGTCTGCACGATCTTGGTCTCGCCGTTGAGGTCGACATTACTGACGCGCTCGCCGATCTCCACAGTGGCCCCGAAGTGCTCGGCATGAGTCTGCATCATGATCGACAGCTCGGGACCGGTGGTGTGGATGATGCCGGGGTAGTCCTCGACATCGCCGGTGGTTGCGATCTGCCCACCCGGCATCTCGGCCTCGAGTACCAGCGTGCTGCGCAGAGCCCGGGCCGCGTATAGGGCAGCCGATAAACCGGCAGGACCTCCGCCGATGATCAGCACATCCCACACCTTACCGTCTTCCATGACCGTTCCTTTCCTGCTATACGCCCGTTCATTCATTATCTCAAGTGTGACAAATAGGAGGAACTCCGACCAGGTGAGTAAGCGACAACGAGGCTCGAGTCGTAGACTGGCGGGTGAGTACCTCGGAACCTCCGGCGCCATCGGGCATTCACCACATCGGTCTGACCGTGACCGATTTGGAACGGAGCGGTGAGTGGTACAGCCGTGTTCTTGGCCTCGAGCGGGCCTTCGAGATTGAGGATGTTCAGGGACGGGGCCGCAAGGTGGCCTTTCTGATTCCGGGAACGCCGGTCCGTCTGGCAATGGCGCTTCATCAGTCCAACCAGGGCGAGCGGTTCAGCGAGTTCCGCACGGGGATGGACCATCTTGCCTTCACGGTCGCCGACAGGGCGGAGCTGGACCGGTGGGTGGCGCGCCTTGACGGCCTTGGCGTGCCGCACTCCGATATCACCGAAGGCCAGACGGGCTGGTTCATCGCTCTCCGTGACCCGGACAACATCCAGCTGGAGCTATACACTCGCTCCAAGTAGTAACGGCCGGTCTCCTGGTCACCCTCAGCTTCACCCTCGAACGTGGCGGCGAGACTGCCAGACGGAGCCGGCCATGCCAGCCCAGTCCGGCACTGGCTCCTTAACAACCGCCGTCCAATCTTGGCACCGTAGAGTGATAGGGAGAGTTCGTGGGCCGCGAAGTGAAGGGGTGGATCGTTTGAGTCGTCGCGGGAGCAGAAGCGCAGCAATGAGGCGCAAGCCTTAGTGCGGGTTCCTTCCAGCGACACGAGAAACGGCGCAGGACCCGAGCGAAGCAAGCCACTCCTTCAGAAGATGTGGAAGCTGGTCGTTCTGGCCCTCGCGCTGAGCGCCTGTGGTACGCCTGACGGCCGTCCGGTGCTCATCAGCACCCCCGACCCGCCTCCTCCAGATCCAGCGCCACCGTCGCTCGCGGCGCAACTGCCTGCCTGGCAGCTCAACGCGCCCATCAGCCGGGCGGTGGCTGCCGTCTCGGGACGGAGACTCATCATCGCGGGCGGCCTGACACCCAGCGGCTCGTCGGCAAACCAGGTTTGGAGCCTCGATCCCAAGTCAGGGGTTGAGGTGCCTCTCGGGGCTCTTCCGGTTCCCGTTCACGACGCTGGCGGCGTCTGGCGGAACGGCCGGCTCCTGGTCTTCGGGGGCGGATCGACCAGTAGCCTGGCGGTGGTACAGGCGGCGGGCGGGCGCTTTGGTGGCGTTGTGGGAAGCCTGCCCCAGGCGCGATCCGACCTCACCGCCGTAACCATGGGTCGGCAGACCTACATCCTCGGAGGATACGACGGTATCCGCCTCTCCGGCGACGTGCTGCAGACGGCAGACGGGATCCACTTCAGCGTTGTGGCGCACCTTCGCGTACCTGTCCGCTATGCCGCCGCTGCGGGCATTGGAGGCAAAATCTTCGTATTCGGTGGACAGGGAGCGGCCGGCGGACCCGTCTCCGCCATCCAGGAGATAGATCCGGGTCGCGGGGCCGTAGCCATCGTCGGCCACCTGCCGCTGCGGTTGGCCCATGCCAGCGCCTTTCATCTCGGCAATCACCTGTATGTCGCGGGTGGGCGCTCGGGCCTGGCGGCCCAGCGTCGTATCTGGAGCTTCGATCCTGCCCGTAAGAGAGTTCGTCTTGCCGGGTGGCTTCCCATCGCGCTTTCGGACATGGCCGCTGTGACGTTGGGCCGGTCGGCGTACCTCATCGGGGGTGAGAACTGGGCACCGCAGCCTTCGGTCGTCGAGCTCCATCCACGTTCAGGCGAGGCGGCCGCCAGAGTCCCTGACGATTTCCCCTTTCACGGCCGGCTGCTGATCGCCGATAGAGGCAATGACCGGCTGCTCCTTGTCAACCGCGCCAAGCAGGTCCTGTGGACCTATCCGTCCCGAGGCAAGGCGCCGCCCGTTGGAGGCTTTTACTTTCCGGATGACGCCTTCTTCGCCGATCACGGCACTCGTATCGTGGTTAACCAGGAGGCCAACGACACCATCGTGCAGATCGGGTTCCCCTCGGGTCGCGTGCTCTGGTCATACGGGGTTCCCGGAGTTGCCGGCAGCGCTCCCGGCTACCTGCAGGAGCCTGACGACGCCTATCTGCTCAGAAACGGCGAGGTGGTGGTGGCGGACATACAGAACTGCCGCGTGCTCTTCATCAAGCCCAATCATCAGATCGCGGGCCAGATCGGCACCACCGGTGATTGTGTGCACAGCCCGCCCTCGGCCTTGGCATCCCCCAACGGCGACACACCGCTGGCAGACGGGAACATCCTGATCTCTGAGATCAATGGCTCCTGGATTTCCGAGTACACGCCTGGGGGCCGATTGGTATGGACCACTCAGCTGCCGATCAGCTATCCCTCCGATCCGCAGCAGATTGGCCCCGATCGCTACCTGGTGTGTGACTATTCCCGGCCCGGCGGTCTCTACGAATTCAACCGGTCCGGTCGAGTGCTATGGAGTTATCACGTGACCTCGGGCAACGGCATGCTTGACCACCCCAGTCTGTCCGAGCGACTGCCGAACGGCTTCCTCATGGTCAACGATGATTACCGCCACCGGATGGTGGTCATCAATCCAGTGACCAAGACCATCGTCTGGCAGTACGGTCACACAGGCACTCCCGGCACGCGGCCGGGCTATCTCAATACACCTGACGGCTTCGACGTGGTCACGGCGAACGGGGCCACCCCAACTCATCCCCACACTCGGTAGCACAGACGGGTCCGGAGTGAACTTCCGCTGCGAGCTAAGCGGCTAGGGTTGCCTGGTCGAGCGGGCCGAGGGCCGTTAGGACCTGCTCTTCGGTAAGCGGGTATCGTTCCAGCAGTCGCTGCAGGTCGGCCACGCTAACGGCCTCGATACGTGCGCGTACCTCCTCCAGGGTTTCGAGCCGTCCATGGGATAGCCAGGAATCGACCAACCCCATCATGCGTGCCCTGGTGCTCTCGCCCTCGATTACCACCGAGGTCAGCAACTTGGTCTTGGCTCGCTCGACCTCCTCCGCCTCGATGGGTCCCGACTGCAGGCGCTCGATCTCCTGACGGGTCACGTCCAGCGCCTCGGTGGCTTTCCCGGGCGCAGTCACGACAATCGTATAGAACAATCCGGCGCCGACAAAGGTCAGCGTACTGGAGCCGACGACGTCGGCGAGTCCGGTCTGGTTCACAGCCCAGTAGAGCCGTGAGCCGGTATCGTCGCCGAGGATGTTGGCGAGCACGGCCGCCACGTAGTAGTCGCCGTCGCCTCGAGGAATCGAGGGTGAGCCGAGGACTATGTGTTGCTGATTCCAGCGCGTACTCGTAAGGACCCGCACTCCGGCGACCGCTGAGGTCGGGACCTCCGCCCGTTTCCAGCTCCCAGGATGCCAGCTCGCACTCAGCTCCTCGACCTGGCGAGTGAGCTGGTGCCAATCGAAGTTGCCGGCGACGGCCATGATGGTATTCGCGGGCCCATACCGCTCCCGCCAGTAGGTGCGCATATCCTCGACCTTCATGGCGGATATGGTGTCGGCGGTGCCGAGCGTCGGCCGGCCCAACGGTTGATCGGGAAAGCAAGCCTGCAGGAACTCGTCGACGACCAGTGAGTAGGGCTGGTCCTGGTGACGGGCGATCTCTTCCAGGATGACCTGTCGTTCCTGGTCGAAATCGGATCCGTCAAGCACGGGGCGGGTGAGGTCGGCCAGCAGCTCGACGGCATGCGGAAGCTGGTCACCCAGGACCCTGGCGTAGAACGCGGTCATCTCGAGCCAGGTGAAGGCGTTGTTCTCGGCGCCCATCTCCTCGAACTCTCTGTTGATGTCCTCGTACGTGCGCGTCGCCGTCCGCTTGAAGGCCATGTGCTCGAGGAAGTGGGAGATCCCGTTCCAGGAAGGCGGCTCGTCGCGCGTGCCGGTGTTTACCCAGAACATCGCAGCCGCCGACTCGACTCCCGGGATACGCTGGCCGAGGATCTGCAGCCCGTTGGGCAGCTGCTCCACCAGAAGAGTGCTTTCACTTCGCGAAACTACAGCCATGGCTCCTTCCACAGAATCCGACGGAGATTGCACATTGAAGATAAGAGGCGACCACGAGGCCGGCCGGCGCCTTGGTCAGGTCGCGCAAGCCATTTCACTTCCACGTTCACTATTCGGCCTTGACCTCGAACGCCCGCTGCTCCACGCCCAGATCGGCGGCAGCGAGCGGTCCGATGGCCACGAGCCCCAGGTTCTCGGCCGGACGGATCGAATCCAGGTACTCACGGATGAGATCGAGGCTCACAGCGTCGATCTCTTCCCGCACCTGGGCGAGGCTGCGGAGGCGGCCACGGTACCACCAGTCGCGGGCCGCCGCACTCAGACGGTTGGCGGTGCTCTCGCCGTTCATCACCACCGCACTCTTGAGCCGGACCTTGGCTCTATCGAGCTCGTCAGCGGTCACCGAGTCCCTGGACAGACGCTCGACCTCCGATCGCACCACCTGACGGCTCTCATGAGCTCGCTCCGGTTGGGTGCCCACGTAGATGCGGTTGATCCCGGCGGTTTCCATGCCGTCGAAGCGGCAGCCGACGGAGTAGGCCAGGCCACGCTTCTCCCTGACCTCAGTGAAGAGTCGGGAGTTCATGCCCCCTCCGAGGACCATGGCAACCAGCGCCGCCGCGTAGAACCGGTCGTCGCCCTGAGGTACACCGGGGAAGGCGAAGGCCAGGTTCTCCTGAGCGGTCTCGTTTTGCTCCACCACGACACCGGGATTGACCGCCGGAGGCTCGACCCGTGTTCTGCCGGTCCCGGGCTCCCAGCCCGCCGTGATCTCGCCGGCTCGCTTGGCGAATGAGTCCCAATCGAACGAACCGGTGATGGCCAATACCGCATTGCCGGCCGCATAGTGTTGGCTCCAGTAGTCGACGACCTGATCTCGGGTCAGGCCCGAGACGGAGTCTCGGCTCCCCAGAACATCATGGGAGAGTGGACTGCCGGCAAAATACAGCTGCCGGACATGCTCCATCGCCAGCTGCGCGGGTTGATCCTCGCGCTGGCCAATCTCCTGGAGCTGTAACGCCCGCACCGCGTCGATCTCCTCATCGGCAAACGCCGGCTCCGTTACCACCTCAGTCAAAAGCTCGAGCGCTGAGAGCACATGAGCGTCGAGGAGCACCGCCGTGAAGGCCGACATCTCGACGCCGCTGCTGGACGAACGGGCGATTCCCAAGGAGTCGAAGCGCTCGGTTAGCTCTCGCGATGAATGTCGATTGGTGCCGCGAAACATCGTCGCCTCGGCCAGATGCCCCACACCCGCCTGCTCCCAGACCTCATCCTGAGCGCCGGCACCAATGAAGTAGCCGATGGCCGTCGACTGCACACCCGGCAGGTGCTGACCCACCAGCGTCAGTCCATTCGGAAGTGATGTCGTATGGAAAAGCTCGTTGGGCTCAGCCGTCATCCGCCCCTCTTCTCGACCCCGAGCCCCGAACCGTGGGGGAGAACCAGGCGGCCCTCGTGGACGCTTACACCCTCAAACGGATCGTCTCGAATCAACAGGTGACCGTCCAGATCTGCAAAATCGAGGAGGGGCGAGAGCTGGGCCGCCGCCGTAATGGCCAGCGAGCTTTCGATCATGCAGCCCATCATGACCAGGAGATTGTGCGCTCTCGCCGTGTGGATCATCTGTAGGGCGGGATAGATGCCGCCGCACTTCATCAGCTTGATGTTGATGCCGTCGACGAACGGAGCCACCCGAGGGACATCCGCCGGGATTACCGCTGCCTCGTCGGCGATGATCGGAACAGGCGAACGGTCACGCACGTATCCGAGCCCGGCGAGGTCTGCGGCGGGTACCGGCTGCTCGACGAGCTCGATGTCGAAGCGATCCAGCTCGGTGATAGCGGCGACGGCCTGCTTCGGATGCCAGGCCTCGTTGGCGTCCACCCGGATGACGGCATTACTGACCGAGCGGATGGCCTCGAGGTTTTCGATATCACGATCAGTTCCCACCTTCACCTTGAGGATTGGAAACCCCGCCGCCGCCCCGGCTTTCTGGGCCATGACGTCGGGTGAATCAATGCCAATGGTGAAGGATGTGCGGGGCGCTCTCGCCGGATCCAGTCCCAGCAGCTCGTATACCGGTGCCCCGAGCCGTTTTCCCAAGAGGTCATAGCAGGCCATATCGACCGCCGCCTTGGCGGCTGGGTTGAGGCGGGCGATGCCGTCGAGGGACTCGTGGACCGAGCTGATGGGGGCGCCCGCGGAGATCTGGCCGGCCGCGGACTTCAGGAAGGCAGCGGTCGAGTCATAGGTGTCGCCATAGTGCTCGGATGGGGCGCCCTCTCCCAGCCCTTCGAGCCCATCGTCCTGTAGTCGAACCAGCACGTTGCCGGCCTCGGTTTGGGTGCCTCGCGCGATCGTGAACGGGCGGGCGAGCTGGAGGGTGAGCGGCTCCTGGGTCAGAGGCAATGTGACTCCTCGATGCGGCCCTCGATTCTATCGAGGAGGAGCTCAGAGCCTGGAGTCCTGGTGATCGGGCCTGGAGGGTAACTCCCTGGTAACTAGAACTTATGTTCTAATAAGTAACAGAGCCCTGGAACCTGAAACTCCATGATCATCCATATCACCATTCCTCATTTCTGGATCGCCGTCGAAGAGCAGCGGCGCCCTGAGCTGGAGGGACGTCCCGTGGTGATCGGCGGAGGCTTTCTTGAAAAGAGCGCCGCGGGAGCCAGAGCCCTGATGGCCAATGACGTCGCCGGCGAGTACGGGGTTCGCGCGGGCATGAGCCTGGCCCACGTGCGCCATCTCTGTCCGGAGGCGGTCATCCTCTCACCCGAGCTGGCCTTCTATCGCGAGGTGCGCGACGAGATCACCGCGATCCTTCTCTCCTACACGCCGTTGGTCGAATGGCTGGAGGGCGGAGAAGCGGCATGCGATGTTCGCGGATGTGAGCGCCTCTTTGGCGAGCCGGCACAGCTCGCTTCGAGGATCATCCTGGAGATCGAGCAGGTGTCCGGGCTTCGCGCAGTGGCCGGCGCCGGTTCGAACCGCCTGGTCGCGCAGCTCGCCGCGCAGCATGCCGCCGGCTCCGTCTTCCGGGTCCGGCCGGTGGAGCAGGGTAGGGAGGCCGAGTTTCTGGCTCCCCTGCCCCTCACCTCCCTTCCGGAGATCGACGATGATACCCTGCTGACCTTCAAAGTTCTCGGTCTGAGGACGTTCGGGGACCTGGCCTCACTCTCGCTGCGCTCACTGGAACGCCGGTTCGGATCTCTGGGCAAGCGCCTTGGCCGGTATTCCAGAGGGGAGGATGACCGGCCCGTCAGGCCGGCTCCGGAAGAGCCGGCCGTTCGGGTGAGCCGCTCCTGCGACGACGATTTCGGCCAGATCGATCCGCGACAGGCGCTGGCGCACATCGCCCAAGCTCTGGCCACGGACCTCTCATCCGAGCTTCAGCGGCGGAACATGGCCGGTCAGCTGCTCATTCTGACCCTTCGATATCCGCGAACCGCCTCCGGAACGGGAACCGGGCCGTCCTCAGGAACCCCGCTGCCGATCGATCCGGCCCGAGCTCGAACAGCCATGAATGACCATCCGCCTCAAGCCGATTGGTTTCCGAGCCAAGAGCCGCGGATCCACTCCATGCTTCCGCAGCCGCGACGCCCGTCAACCCACCGGCCGCGATCAGAACCGCCCATGCCCTCCCTCGCTCTGACAGATGTCGGTGCGCGCGCCGAACCGGATCCTTTCAGAATCGTCCGTGCCGGGAGCCGCCTGGCGGCGAGCCGGCCCCTGCGAGACGAGCGCTCGCTGCGTGAGATCACGGGCCGGCTGCTCGAGCGGCTGATTTCGGACATCGAGGCCAAGACCGCGACGGCTCAGCCGGGGGCGGAGCTGCAGCTCGAGATGCGCCAGTTCGCGCCTCCCGAGCAGCTCACCCTCTTTCGCTTCAATGCCCGGGATCGAACCGACCCCCGCTGGGGCCGGCTACAGCGGCAGGAAGCTCTGCTCAAGCGTCGCTTCGGAGCCACGCCCTTCCGGCACCTGGCCGCCGTCGATGTGGACAGCGTACTGGAGGAGCGGCGGTTCGAGTGGGCGGAGGGCCTGGAATGAGCGGATGTTTCCAACTCCCACGCTCGCAGCTCCAAGCGCCAAACCTCAAACCCGAAACCCCATAACCCGAAACTCGAAGCACCGAATCCGAAACTCGAAACTGGAAACTCGAAACTCATTTTGACCAAGCTCTATCACGCTCCAATCGAAGTTGAAGCCGTCGACGGCCGGCTCCGCCGGTTCAGGTGGCGCAATCGCTGGCGACGGATCCTGACCGTTCACGAACGGTCGATTGTCCAAGCAGACTGGTGGCGTCAGGAAATCGAGCGCGTCCACTACTCCATCGAATGCGACGAGCTGGAGCTTTTCGACATCTACCGACAGGGTGAACAATGGTTCCTCGAACGAGTCTGGGACTAGTGAGCTCGAAGTCTGAAGGTTCAAGGAGCCTTGGCGGAGGCATGTTCAATGTTCAATGTTCAATGTGCACTCCTCTCAAACTCGGCTCAAAGATCGAAACCGGATGTTGATCAAAACTCGAAACCCGAAACCCGACTTCGTCCACCTGCACGTCCACAGCAACTTCAGCTTCCTCGACGGCGCCTCGCCGCCGGAGCGGTTGCTGGAGCGGGCCGGAGAGCTGGGAATGGGCTCACTGGCGCTCACCGATCATCATGGGCTCTACGGAGCCGTTCGGTTCATGCAGGCCGCCACCGCCCTCAACGTCAAGCCCATCCTCGGCGTCGAGATCGACGTGCAAGGCTCACATCTCCTCAGCGGGACCGCCCGGGCTCGCGAGAAGTATCACCTGGTGCTTCTGGCGACCAGCCGGCAGGGCTACTCCAACCTGTGCCGCATCGTCACCAGGGCTCAGCTGGATCACCAGGATGACCCCCAGATTTCGCTTCCCGACCTGGTCCCGCTGACCCAGGACGTCATCGCCCTCTCAGGCTGCTGTCGGGGCGAGGTGGCCAGCGCGCTCCCGGAAGGGGCTTCGACCGATCTCCAGCATGCCGTGCAGGTCGCGGGCGTCTACGCCGAGATCTTCGGGCGGGAAAACTTCTGGATCGAGCTGGAGCACCACCTGCTCCCCGGTGATGATGCCCGCAACCTGCGGCTGGTCGAGGTCGCCCACCGCACCGGACTCGGCTGCGTGATCACCAACGACGTCCACTATGCCACTCCGGAGAGCTACCGGCTGCGCGACCTCATGGCCTGCATCCAAACCACCACCACGCTCGACGGCTGGACTGAAGTCAGGCACCGAAACGCCGAGTACTACCTCAAGACAGCCGGGGATCTGCGCCTGGCGTTCAAGGCGCTGCCGGCTCAAACCACCGATGCGGCCCTCCAGGCCTCGGTCGAGATCGCCGCCCGATGCCACGTGCTCGGTGGTGAGGCATCACTGCTGGCCACCGAGTGCCGGCCGCCTGAGGTTGCCGTGCCCCAAGGCGAGACCGCCTTCTCATACCTGTACTCGCTCTGCAACCAGGGCCTCCGCGAACGGTATCAGCCGCTGATCCCCGAGGCCGTCAACCGCCTGGCGTACGAGCTGAACGTGGTCGAACGCATGGGCCTCTCGGACTTCTTTCTCTGCGTCTGGGACATCGTCCGCTTCTCCCGCGAGCGCGGCATCCGCTGCGCCGGCCGCGGCTCGGCCGCCGACTCGATCATCGCCTATGTTCTGGGCATCACCACCGTCGATCCCCTCGCCCACAACCTCCTCTTCGACCGCTTCCTGAATCCCGGCCGCCTGGGCATGCCGGACGTCGACATCGACTTCGACTCCAGGCGGCGAGATGAGGTCATCGAATACGTCGAAAACAAGTACGGCCCCGAGCACGCCGCCATGGTTGCCAACCTGGTGACCTATCGCGCCCGCTCGGCCTTCCGTGATGTGGCCAAGGCGATGGGATATCCGCCCGGCCTGATCGACCACATTGCCTCGGCCCTGACCTACCGCAGCGTCAGTCAGATACGGGCTGACCTGCAGGTGGCCGGAATCGAAAGCGAAGCTCAACCTTCAACGTTCAACGTTCCAGGGGACGATGATGTTGGGCCTATTTCCGAGAAACCGAGAAACCCGAAACCCGAAACCCGAAACCCGAAACCTGGAGCGGCCTATGGTCAGCTGGAGACGATCATCCAGCTCTGCGAGCAGCTCGACGGCTATCCGAGGCATCTGAGCCTTCACAATGGCGGCATGCTGATCACCCGTGAGCCGTTGGTCGACATCGTTCCGCTGGAGCTGGCGACCAGCGGCGTGCGCGTCTGCCAGTTCAACAAGGACGACGTCGAGGCGCTGGGCCTGATCAAGTTCGATATCCTCGGCCTGCGGACGCTCTCCATCGTGGACGAGGCTGTCGATCTGATCGAGGAAACTCATGGTCTCGAGCTGCCGATTGACGATCTGCCGCTCGACAACCCCGAGGTCTACGATTTCATCTGCACCTCCAAG
>DASRCF010000279.1:0-20737 GCA_035653255.1 Chloroflexota bacterium | reverse complement strand
CCTCGCGCGTGTTTCGCAGAATGTCAAACACGTCCGGAGTCAGGATGAAGCCTCCGATCTGGGCCAGATTCGAGGGTGCGTCCTCGACCGACGGCTTCTCGATGACGCCGTGCACGCGATACTCTCGTTCGCGCAGCGGCTCGACCTCCAGCATCCCATACCGTGAGGCCTCTTCGGGTTCAACGCGCTGGACCGCGATGATCGGTCCGCCCAGGCGTTCGAAGGCGTCGATCATCTGGCGGGTGACCGGCGGCTCGCCCAGGATAATGTCGTCGCCCCAGAGAACCGCGAAGGGCTCCTGACCGACGGCGGGAGCAGCCACCAGCACGGCATGGCCGTTGCCCAGTGGCTCCTTCTGCCTCACATAGATAATGTTGGCGAGGTTGTCGATCCGGCGCACCCTCTCCAGCGTTTCCAGCTTGCCCTGTTTCTCCAGGTGAAACTCCAGCTCAAAGCTGGTGTCGAAGTGGTTCTCGATGGCCTGCTTGCCGTAACCCGTTACCACCACCACATCCGTGATGCCCGACTCGACCGCCTCCTCGACGATGTACTGGATAACCGGCTTGTCGACCACGGGCAGCATCTCCTTGGGAACGGCTTTGCTGGCCGGCAACAGGCGGGTTCCCAAACCCGCCGCCGGGATCACCGCCTTACGCACTTTCACTCGTCGGACCCCGGAGTGCTGATTCGCCGGTAAGACCGGGCTTGCACCAGGCAATCTAGCATGGGAGCTGCCGTTGAGAGTCCAAGTTGAATCTCGAAGCGTGGGACAGGACCGGGCTTGGTCTACCCCTACCCGCTTCGCGGTCGCCGTCCCCAAGGGCGGATGGTGACCGTTACCTCCTTAGTGGGACACCCTGCTTGCCACGGTGTCGACTGGGCTTCCGGCTGCAGCAGTTGCAGGGCCCCGCAGCTCACACAGGCCATCTGAACCGATGTTGAGGCCAATGTTGGTCATGTTGTACAGGTGCTCGCTGGCGACCAGATAGGCGATCTCACAGACCTCGCGCTCACTGTAATAGTTCCGGAGCCGGGCAAACGTGTCGGGATCCACGTGCTTGTTTTGCGTCAGCTCGGTCGCGTAATCCAGGGCCGCACGTTCTGCCTCGGTGAAGCGTGGGCTGGTCTGGTACTCGGAAAGGGAGTCCATCCGAGCCAGGTCCTCAGGCGAGGTCTTCATGGCAAACCACCTGCCGATGTCGATGCAGAACAGGCATGTGTTGAGGCTGGAGACGCGCTCACGAATCAGCATCGCCGTGGTCGAGGGCAACTCCAGCTTCTTGTCCAATTTGGAGAGCTTGCCGTAGAGAGATAGGAAACCGAACGGCATCCGCGGCGCAAATACCGCGATCGGTGTGGCGACCTTCCCGAACTGACGGCGGCTGAAGTAGTACACCGCTTTGAGGATGAGCCCTCGCGGCTTGTCGATGGGTTGTAGATAGGCACTCACTGTGGATACTCCTTGCACTGTGATTACCCGCCTTCGTCGCGGTCACATTCTTCTCCGCCGGCGGGTCCACTACTATGACACCTCACCATGGGACGATGTGACAGATGAGCGAGAGCACATGGCTGGCGGAGAGATTCGAGGAACACCGGCCCTACCTGCGGGCTGTGGCCTACCGCATGCTCGGATCGGCCACCGAAGCCGATGATGCCGTGCAGGAGACCTGGCTCCGGCTCAGCCGGGCAGAGAACGAAGACGTCGAGAACCTGAGGGGCTGGTTGACCACCGTCATTGCCCAGGTGTGCCTCAACGTCCTCCGGTCGCGGGCAACCCGCCGCGAGGTCGAGTTACCCGATCCGATCGTCAGCTCAGAAGCCATGCTTCAGCCTGAGCAGGAAGCGATCCTCGCCGACTCGGTGGGCCTCGCGCTGTTGATCGTTCTCGACACGCTTACCCCTCCCGAGCGGCTGGCGTTCGTTCTTCACGATACGTTTGACGTACCGTTCGAGCAGATCGGAGCACTGGTTGGGCGGAGCCCAGCCGCCGCACGGCAGCTTGCCAGCCGCGCACGCCGGCGGGTTCGGAGCGCCGGAGTCGCCCATACCGACTCCGACCGCAGTCGGCAGCGCCGGCTGGTCGATGCCTTCTTCGCCGCGGCTCGGGCAGGCGACTTCACGGGTCTCCTCGCCGTGCTCGACCCGGATGCAATTCTACGCGCCGACTTCGGGCCTAAGCGTCCTGCCGCTTCCAGGGTAATCCGGGGGGCGCAGGCGATTGCGGGCCAGGCTCGGTCGATCCCGGGCTCGGTACTGCACCCGGTTCTCGTCAATGATCTACCGGGTGTGTTTGTCACCGTTAGGGGCCGGCCATTCGTCGTGATGGCATTCACGGCTGTCGGGGAGAGGATCGTCGAGATTGACGTCTACGCCGACCCGGAACGAGTGCCGGTCATTGCCGCGGATGTGCTCCCGGACGCTCGTGAGCTGAGCCCCGCTCGGGCGACTTCCTGATCCGTTTTCGGAGCTCGCCCACTAGGCCGGGATGCTCTCCCGCGCCCATCAGCTCCCATGCCCGCGACAGTCCGATGAAGAACATCGCCAGAACGCATCCGAACAGGACCGAGAGCGACACCACGTCGGTGACCTTGCCGAGGTAACGAACCCCGGCATACAGCTCGGCTCCATAGACGGCGGTGCTCACCAGGAATAGGAAGATGCCCCGAGCCGCGTGACCCTGTTCTTTCCAACTGCGCCAGAGAAAGAGCAGAGCCGCCGTCTGACTGAGAGCGATGAGACTCGAAGCTATCGCGACAATGCCCATGTTTACCTCTGGAATGAGGCCCGCCAACGAGGTGAAGAAGGCATTCGCAAGAGCGGTAAAGGCACTGAGGGCCTGAGCCCGCTGCACAGGAGAGGCATCCGACCCGAACACGCGATCCGGGGCCAGGGAAATGGCGATGAACAGCAGTCCGATGAGGGCGGCGCTCGCTTGCGAGCTAACGATCAGAAAGTCGTGATACTCCTGAGAAACCAACTCGCCCTCTTGACCGCAACTTCCGGAAAGTCAGCTGGAATGGTCTGATCGACGCCAGCTTGGTCAGACCCCCAATTGTCAGGGGACTCTCGATGCGAGGGCAACACGGCACCGTCTCACACCTCCATCTGGAGTAAGACCGCAGGGGAATCAGAGAAACCGCAGGAAAGAAGTGGCAGAATTTAGCGTTACGCAACTGACCAGTTCGCGGACGCGAGCTAGGGACGGAAGTTTCGGCCAATGATTACCTGCTGCATCCAATACACTCTCGATCCACACCAGATTCAGGCTTTCGAGGAGTACGCAACCACCTGGCCGCCAATAATCCGACGGTGCGGAGGAGATCTGATCGGCTATTTCCTGCCCAAGGAAGGCGCCAACAACTTTGCCCTCGCACTGATCAATTTCCCCTCGCTGGCTGAGTACGAGGTGTACCGGCGCCGGCTTGCCGAAGACCCGGACGCGAAACGAAACTTCGCGGCGGCCCAGCAGGCTCGGTGCATTCTGGCCGAGTCTCGCTCCTTTCTCAGGCAGTTACCGGCCCACTAGTCGAGCTGGGCGAGTGCCGGGCGAGGCAGTCAGCCGCTCCACTCTGCGTGAGCTGCGATGCTCGTTTTCGGCCCGTACACGCGTATCAAGGATGAACCTCACGCCCTCGGCCGCCCACAGCTCCTGCCGGGCTTTGGGCGCGCAGAGGGGGTGCGATCGCGAGGCGTCGTGGTACAGTAACTAATTAGACGGTAAACTCCCGTGAGGGACTTGCTGTGGATGCGAACGCGGCCGTCTCAGGGTCTTCGAGCGGCATTTCGCCGGCCGGTTTGCCGTCCGCGCTGGACCGTGAAGCAGCCATAAGCGTTCGCGGGTTGCGGAAATCGTACGGCACCTACGACGCCGTCGCCGGCATCGACTTTGACGTTCAGCGGGCCGAGATCGTCGCCTTTCTGGGTCCGAATGGAGCCGGCAAGACTACCACTGTGGAGATCTTGGAGGCATACCGGAAGCGGTCGGCCGGTGATGTGTCGGTGCTCGGCGAGGATCCCGCCTCCGCCCCCCTGTTGTGGCGAGACAAGATCGGTGTGGTGCTGCAGGAATCGGAGATCGAGCCCGATCTCACTGCACGCGAGTGCGTTCAACTCTATGCCGGCTATCATCTCCACCCCCGCCCCGTCACCGAGACGCTCGAGCTGGTTGGCCTGGCCGATAGGGCAGACCGGAGAGGCTCGCAGCTCAGTGGCGGTCAGCGCCGGCGGCTGGACGTCGCTCTCGCGCTCATCGGCGACCCGGAGCTGGTGTTCCTCGATGAGCCCACGACCGGTTTCGATCCATCGGCCCGGCGCCAGGCTTGGGATGTCATCGCAGGACTGCGCAGCCTGGGAAAGACCATCTTCCTGACCACCCACTACATGGAGGAGGCGGAACGCCTCGCCGACCGGATCCTGGTCATCTCCAAGGGGCGAATCGTGGCCGAGGGAACTCCGGCCACACTCGGCGGCCGAGATGCCAGACCCGCGATTGTCGGCTTCGAGCTGCCCGTGAGCGAGGACCTCACTACGCTTCCGCCACAACTTCGTGCTCGCCTTCCGGAGTCCCTCGATGGCCAGGTGCATTTCAGCAGTGACGAACCTCTGGTCGACATTGCTCTTCTGTCGGCGTGGGCGAACGGCCAGAACGTGGTGATCAGACATCTGGAGGTGAGACAGCCCACCCTGGAAGACATCTATCTGGAGCTTACGGAGCATACCTCAGTCAAGCGTGAGGGCTCAAAGGAGGGCACATGATTGCGTACTTTTTGATTCGTCGGTGGAGAAGCAAACCCTGCCCACGCTGTCAGAAGCGGGTCAAGCGGGGTGCGCTTGACTGCGTCAGCTGCGGAGCCCGCCTTCGATGGGACGGGAACAACGTGATGCTGGATGAGTGAGGCCGCTGGGACCGTGGCCCTGAACGGCACAGTATGACCGCAACGCTGGCTCCGGCTCAGAAACAACCCTCGGGTCTTAGAGACCTCTGGCTCATCGGTCATCAGTTCCACTTTGAGCTGCGCTCGTTCTTACGGAACAACCAGGCCCGTTTCTTTACCCTTCTTCTTCCCGTGGTCTTCCTCGTCATCTTTGTGGGAGTGTTCGGCAACCACACAGTGCGCCTGCCCAGTGGCGCGCGGGTCAAGCAGTCCACGTACTACATCCCCGCACTGACGACTCTCGGAATCATCTCCGCTGCCTTCACAAATCTCGTTATCTCCGTGGTCGCTCAGCGAGAGAGCGGTATCCTCAAGCGGCGGCGCGCGGCTCCCATTCCGGCCTACGTGCTGATCGTCGGCCGCGCCCTGGTTGCGGTGGTGGTGGCCCTCTTCATGTGCGCGCTCATGATGGCCATCGGCAGCATCTTCTACGGCGCGACGGTTCCGTCACACACCATTCCCGGAGTGGCGGCGGCCGCGATTCTGGGTGCCGTCACGTTCTGCACCGTGGGATTCGCCGTCTCGACCTTCATCCCCGACGCCGATGCGGCTCAACCCATGGTGCAGATCACCCTGCTGCCACTGTACTTCATCTCCGGAGTGTTCGTCGCTCAAAGCGAGATTCCCAGCTGGCTGTCGAACATCGCCGGCATCTTCCCGGTGAAGCATCTCAGTGCCGCGTTGATCACCGCATACGATCCGACCACCAAGGGAGCCGGATTCAGCCCCAATGATCTTCTCGTCCTGGCTGCCTGGGCCGTGGGCGGCCTCGTTGTCGCGTTGTGGCGCTTCTCCTGGAGCCCACAAGGCAGGTAGTTCTCACATGGCATCGTATGGCTAACCGTCAGGTCACAGTGCCGCCGGCAGCTGACCCGCCCCAGCCCGATGCCGACAGGGTGTGCCCTTCGGGCAGACGGATTCGGCTGTTCTTGCGATCGCTTCGATCTGTGCCCCGGCGGCGAGACCGGACTGCCTGCTTAGCCCTGTGCTCTGAGAGCGCGGTAGGGCGGCCAGAAATGCCAAGGCGCGCCGCTGCCCATCCCCACCTTCGGTGCTGGTACCAGCAAAGTCGCAAGCGCTAGACCAGCAACCTGAAGGGCCGGACAACGTTGTCGTCCCCGTCGGCGGCGAGTTGCGTGCCGACCTGAGCATGGGACGCGACGTGTGCGAAGGCGGCCAGAAATGAGCACGGTCTTCGCGCCGCTGCCCGTGCAGCCAAGGTAGTCCCGTCCTTTAGGCCATCGATGTCCCGATTGTGGATGTTGCCCCGTATCCGCAGGGCGAATACTTGCGCCTGGCCACTAGAGACCGACGCGCTCTCGGGCGGCGTTCGCCCCATGATCCGGTTCATGAGGCCCACGAGGTACGCACTCCATGCCGGCATCTTGACTCCCCCCTGGGGTTATAGCCCACCTTCGGCGACGGTACCACCATCGTGCTAAGAGGGAGACCAACAGCCTGAAGGCCTGGACTACCTTGTTGTGCGCGTCGTTGGCGATGGCCCTTTTGGGCGCGGATGATATATTTAGTCGGCACTAAGTTTGCAGGTGGATATTTGAGAAGCAATACTACGGCTGCTGAGCAGGACTACCTAAAAGAGATCTATCTAGTTACCGAAGATTCAGGTCGCGCCACGACCCAGATGCTGGCCGACCGGCTCGGCGTCAAGCCGCCCTCGGTGACCGCCATGATAAAGCGGCTTGCGGAAGACGAAGGCGGTCCATTGGTGACCCACACGCCGTATCACGGCGTCCAGCTCACCGACCGGGGCTTGGAGGTAGCCCTCGAGATGCTCCGGCACCACCGCCTGATCGAGCTGTTCCTCAGCGAGCTTCTTGGAGTCCCGTGGGACGAGGTACACGCCGAGGCCGACCGCCTTGAGCACGTGTTTTCCGAAAACCTGGAGGACCGCGTGGCCGCCAAGCTCGGTAATCCTCAGTTCGACCCGCATGGTGACCCCATTCCCTCACGGGAGGGGACGATGGTGGAGCGGGAACTCGTCCGTCTGACCGATGTACCGGCTGGGTCGAGGGGGAAGATCGCCCGCATCGACCGGCAAGAACCCGAGGTGCTTCAATACCTGTCCTCGTTGAATCTGAAGCCGGGTAACACCGCGACCGTCGAGTCCGTGGCTCCGTTCGGCGGTGTCCTCATGGTGTCGGTTGATGGTGAACCGGCGCAGCCGATGGGCGAAAACCTTGCCCGTCACATCCTTCTGCATGGGTTGGCAGCCGGCGGCAGAGTGAAGTCCTGATGGAGGCCGTCGCGCAGGCGCAGGTAGTGGTCGACGAGGCTCTCCCTGGCGAGGCGTCGGTCCTCCGAGCCGCCGAGCGTTCCCTTAGTGGCGAGCGGCGCGGCATCTCTGCCGTACTGCCTTTCCTCGGGCCTGCCTTCATCGCCGCGGTCGCATACGTCGACCCCGGCAACTTCGCCACCAACATGGCCGGCGGATCCCAGTTTGGCTACACCCTGCTGTGGGTGGTTCTGGCGGCGAACCTGATGGCGATGTTGATCCAGTCCCTCAGCGCCAAGCTGGGCATTGCCACCGGCCTCAATCTTCCCGAAATCTGTCGTAACCGGTTTCCACGTCCTGTGGTCGTCTTTCTGTGGCTGCAGGCGGAGCTGATCGCGATGGCGACCGACCTGGCCGAGTTCGTCGGAGCTGCCCTGGGCCTGTATCTGGTTTTCGGAATACCACTTTTTGTTGCCGGGCTCCTCACCGGCGTCCTCGCCTTTACGATTCTGGGTCTCCAGGCGTGGGGGTTCAGGCGCCTCGAGGCCGTGATCACCGCATTGGTCGGAGTGATCGTGATCGCCTTCGGCCTGGAGGTGCTCAAGGGCAAACCATCGATCGGCGGCGTGGCTCAGGGAACCTTTATTCCCCATCTCCAGGGCACCCAATCGCTGCTGCTGGCGGTCGGCATCCTAGGCGCGACGGTGATGCCGCACGTGATCTACCTCCACTCGGCACTCACCCAGCGGCGGATCGTAGGCGCCAATGCGTGGGCACGTCGGAAGATCTTTCACTTCGAGCTGGTGGATGTGGTGATCGCCATGGGGATCGCGGGCATCATCAACATGGCCATGCTGACCACCGCGGCGGAGGTCTTTCACGCGCGTGGCCTCACCGGAGTGGGCAACAACCTGTCTCAGGTCTTCCAGGGGTTGGACCGGTACATGGGCGATCACTCGGGCCTGGTCTTCGGAATCGCTCTGCTCGCCTCTGGAGTGTCTTCGTCCTGTATCGGCACCATGGCCGGGCAGGTGGTGATGCAGGGCTTCATTCACAGGCAGATCCCCATATTCCTGCGCCGCACGATCACCATGGTTCCGGCGCTGGTGGTCATCGGGGCGAACTTCAACCCTTCGCGCGCACTGGTCCTGAGCCAGGTCTTCCTGTCCTTCGGGATTCCCTTCGCCCTGGTCCCTCTGGTGATGTTCACGCGGAACCGCGAGCTGATGGGCAATCTCGTCAACAGCCCGCTGACCAACTGGGCGGCCTATGCGGTGGCGGGAGTCATCGTCGTTCTCAACGTGTATCTGTTGGCTCAGACCTTCGGGGTGCACGTTCCTCTAACCGGCTGACGAAACACCAGACCGTCTCCGAGTTAGCTCTTGGCGCAGCCGCACCCAACCTCACCACGCCGGGCATTGGCCAGTGCCTCGCGCGTTTCCGGGACCAGCCACACGAGAAATGCCAGGGCCGCGAGACTGTCGGCCCACCACCATCCGAACAGAGCACTGGCGGCCAGTCCGACCAGCAGGGTGGCAGCCATCCAGGCGCAAGTCATAGAGCATGCGGCATCGGCGCGTAGTGCCTGACTCTGAATCCTCTCCGCTATGGTGCGCTTCCGCCAGGCCAGCACGGGCATGGCGATGACGGCGGCCACGGAGAGGGCGATTCCAGGGAGCGAGTGCTCCGGGTGGATCGCCAGGACCAACCCCGCGATCGAGCCGGCCAGAACGTACAGGCAGAGGAGCCCGAGACTGATACCCGTTACCCACGCCGCCAGCCGCTCTGCGAGCTCTACCGCGCCCAGCGAGGCATCATTCGCCTCAGCCTGGAGGCGGCGCAACAGGACTGCGCCTGATATCAGCTCGATGACGCTGTCAAGTCCAAAGGCGGTGAGAAGCAGGCTGCCGGCCATGACCCCCGCGACCAAGGCCACCGCCGCCTCGGCCGCCATCCACAATACCGTGATCACTTCGACCCGAACGCCCGAGCGGAGGTCTACGGTCGTAACTCGGCCGCGCGGAGCGAGGGTTTCTATACTCATGCTTCAGCCTAGACCCGACCGCCAGACGCGAGAGACAGAATAGCAATCATCCTTGCAGAGATGGTCTCAGATGCTGAACAATTAGGCCTGACGGACAGAATTGGCCGGAGGAAAGACCACATGATTCCATCAGTAACGAACACTCTGCCGGCAGGACGGCGACGAATCAATGCAGTCGCATCTGTTGCTCTGGCGTTGACGGTCGCCGCGATTCCGCTCCTCCTCGGAGCGACCGCATTCGCGGCCGGCCAGCCATACCCAAAGACCGCGGCGGCTAGCCCGATGACGTCGATCTCTTACGCGCTGGTCAAAGACGTCGGAGGTCCTTCTGTGGCTAAGGGTGACACGATAACGTTGACCTTCGCCCCGGCCGCCAAGCTGTACCTTCTGGCCACGAGTCCGCAGGGCGACCTGTCGTACTCGGGTAGCTGGTCACTGAGTGGCACGAAGCTGACCCTCACGTTCAATGACTCCGGCTTCGTGCGGCACGCCACCTTCGCCGTCAATCTCGCTGCGGCACAAATTCAGATTCCGTTTCAGGTCTTTTCCGGCAACAAGGGGTCATCCATCTGGAACCGGACGAGCATCGATCCGATCAGCGGAGCGTACCGCATTGCTCAGGCAACAGGAGCTCTGACCGGGAACGGCGCCACGCTTCCTCAGATCGTGGCGGCCGCCGGCAAGTACGTAGCCGGGGTCACCGGCGCCACGCTCACGGCCGGACCCAGCATGTCCGGAGCTGCGGCGAGAGGCCCCGCCGACCGGCAGGGATCCCATCGTGCCCGGCACCTGCCGGCTCTCAAGCACTTCGGGACGCGCCTGCTCCAGCGCAACGCGAATCCCGGCGCTCGGCAGAGTGGAAGTATCCGACCTGCCGCTCTCGACGTCTCCTCGGTGACTGAACTGGAAAACGAGCTGGTTCTGACAGTGGAGCGCACCCAGCATGTCGCCGTTATCCTCGATTCAATGGATCAGGCCGGAGGCTCGGCGATGCCCCTCACACCCGGGCCTTTGGCGGGCGATCCGCGGGTGCACCTCCATGCGAAGCCGCCGGGCATCAACACGGACGACCCCAAGAACAAGACTGCTCTCTTCTTCGATCCATTCGAGAGCACCCGCTACATCGGCTGGCAGGTCTTTGGGACCGACCTGCTGCCGGCGGTTCGTGCGCTTTCGGATTCCGCCACCACCGCGAAAGAGGTGTCGATCCTCAAGTCCGACGGCTACACCACCGAGGAGCTGGTGGACACGGCCGCGACCGTTCCGGCACTGATTGGCGCCCTCCATTCGTCGCCTGGAGTGGTCATGATCACGACCCATGGCGGAGCAGACGGTTCGCTGGCGACGGGGCAGTATCTGGGCAGCAGCTCAGCGCAGGCGCTGGCGGCCCTCGGGACCATCCAGGACAACCTGGCGAAGACATATGGACTGCCGAAGGACGCAATCTGGGGAGGCAGCGTTCCAACACTCGGAGGTCCCAGATACTTCGTGCTGCTGGAACCGAAATTCTGGACATGGCTCGAGTCATCCAAGGGCGTCAACCTGAGCCACTCCCTGGTTTATGTCGGTGCGTGCTACACGGACCGTACGCCTGCCCTACGTCAGGCCATCCGGGCACGGGCCTACTTCGCCTTCCATGAGGAGGGCTACGGCGGACTCGTCAACGCCGTGGGCTCGTATCTCGTGCAGATGCTGGATCGGCCGACGGTCAGCCCTGAGGAGGTGTACTACAACATGATCCGCGTCGATCAGAGCTCTCAGGAGATCTATGCCGAGGATACCGTGTTCAAGGACGAGCTGTATCCACAAACCGTCTTCTTCAACGACCGGGACATTCAGACCGCCATTGTTGGCGTCGTCGATGCCTACGGCACCAGCGGCCAGGTCATTCCATACCTCTATGATGGGTGGCTAAACAAGAAAGTCGACCAGGGACAGGTATGGTGGCTGACATTCGCCTCCCGTTGGGGTCAGGACACCAAACAGGGTGTAAAGAACCTGGAGTTGTGTTGGAACACGTACTGGAGCAAGGGACAACTGGGAGGCCTGAAATCTCCGTTCTGCCAGAACGCCAACGACGGTTCGGTGCCCTCCAAGAATGACGTCAACTACGCCATATACCTTGTCTCCGGCGACAACATGGGCTTCGGCTTTACAGTTGTTCCCAGATTTACCTTGAACGACGGACGGACGTAGACACCGAAAAGTGTGCCCGGTCCTGGGTGACGGCATCCGGGACCGGGATAGGGAGCCGTGAAATCGAGTGACTCAGCCCCGAGGTGGGGAGGCCCGGCGCCACAAACAGGGAGCCTCGATCGCTGACCGGATACTGCTACCTCCCTCACACATTCGACGGGCCACTCGGAATGTCGGCTCTGCACGTGCCGAGTCGAGCGTGTCGGCGCCGGCTCAAATGTCTTCGAGAGCAGGATTCCAGAGCACTTCCCAGAGGTGGTTGTCTGGATCACGGAAGTATCCGCTCTAGATCCCCCAGGGCCGTTCGTGAGGAGGGTCGGTCACTGTCGCGCCGGCTTCCTGAGCGGCTGAAAGGATGTCGTCCACCTCTTCCCTGGTGGCCACGGGGTGCCCGATGCTGAATTCCCCGGAGCCTGTGGAGGAGAGAGCCACCTTGGCATCCTTCGCCAGCTCGGTTCGAGGATACAGGCATAGAAAGAAGCCGCCGTCGAGCTGAAAAAGGGCAATCGCGCCGGCTGCATTCTCGGCATCTCCCACGTGCTCGTATCCGACAATCCCGGATGACGGCAGCCCGAGAGCGCGGTAGAAGGCATGTGACCGCTCCAGGTCGTCGACCGCGAGTGTGAGGACGTGGATCCTAGGCTTCATCCTCCGGCCTTGACGATCAGAGCTGCGGTAGAGACACGTGCAGCGCCGGCAGTGCTTCTCGCTTCGGGCGCCAATCCAGGTTCAGTGGTGACCGGCGCCCGCGAAAATGTACGGTGTCTCCAACGCCGATAACGACCTCGCCCAGCGGTATCCAGCTCTCGCCCATGATCCGTGTTCGTCCCCCCGTGTCGGGTCTGATCCAAATCGGTGAACCCGCCTGGCGCAGTCCCGCCAGAGGCTTGACATCACTCAGCTCACCGGTCTCCTGATTGATGGCGGTGACCTCGCAGCGATCGCATGGTTTCGCCTGCACCATGCGGACGCCGCCAACAACGGCCTCTGCATGCTCGTGGATTGACCACAACGGCAAGCCCTCGAGCAGGATTTGGTACCGAAACCGGCCCGCGTCCGGTGTCGCGCCCCTGGCCCGGAAAGCCGCTTCCACGTCGCCTCGGACGACGGCATGGACAGGATACCCGTCCTGAGCGCGCAGGGGATTCTCATTGGCGGCGAAGTCGCTGCTGGTCATCCGGTCCCATGGTCCGGATGTCCGCACCACCTTGACGTCGCGGTCCAGATGCGTCGTGAGCCACTGGGACAAGCGGCGCACCTCGAGAGCCTGGCCGCGGTAGCGAAACAGCCGCACCGGCAAAGCCTGCGTCGCATCGAGCTGGTCCCCTCCCGGAACGCCAATAGGGTCGGCGCTGTCGAACGTCAGAACGAGGCCATCCGCATTCAGCCGTGGCCGTATCAGTGCCAGCTTCGGGGTACCTGGGAAGGTCATTGCATACTCCGGGGCAAGTCGCGTGCGCTGGGTGAGCAAGGGGTGATCGCCTTCAGGATTCAGGCGGGCGTCGACGACGAAGAGGGAGTGGTCGAGGATCCGCCCATCGATCGTTTCCAGGCCGGACTTGGTGATGCGCGCGCTGCCGAGCTTGAGTGGACCGCCGCCCTTGATCGGCTGAATCTGGATGTCGACCACGCGCGCCTCGGGCATTTCGCATTATATGAACCAGCCGGCAGCCGTCCCATAGACTGCGGTGTCGGCGTGTAGCCGGTAGATGAGAAACAGGAGAATTGTCCTTGGGCGCAGCTTTCAAACACATCAACGTGGCCGTTCTGTTCGTTTCCGATATGGGGCGTGCGAAGACCTTCTATCAAGACACACTGGGACTGCCGCTCAATTTCGGGGATGAGAGATCGGCAGGCTTTGACCTCGATCCGGTGATGCTCATCCTGCTGGATCGGGAGGGAGCCGTGGATCTCCTCAGCGAGGACGCGGTCGCTGCCCTGCGGCCGGTGGGGGTGACCTCTCAGCTGGTTACCTTCGTCGAAGACGTCGACGCTGTCTACTCAGAGCTAATCGGGCGCGGAGTCGAGTTTGTGCGGGAACCGGTGGACCGTGCCTGGGGCATGCGCACCGCCCACTTCAAGGATCCCGACGGGAATATCTGGGAGATTGCCCAGCGCCACGCGGCTCAGCCTAGCTGATCTGTGTGCTTGAGTGACCACAGACGCCACCGGACGGAGGGGCGGCACTGGCCCACCGCGCCGGCCCCTATTCGAGTGCTGTGGCGGGAACGCCTCGGCGCGGCGGCGGGACTGAGAGGAATCATGCCGCTGACCTACCTCCGCGCCAGTGAGGCGGGTGCCGGGGCCGCGAACGGCTTTGAGAGGCCGATCAGATGGGAGTCGTCGCGGGTCTAAGACGTACTGCCGGACGGGGACGGAATATTCATAGTGATGTGGCCGCGACAGCGAAGGCCGCCGTAGCGGTCGATTCCACAGAGCGTTCCCAGTCCCAGGCTCCAGCGAACAAAGGTGCCGTACGGCGGGTAGAGCCTGCCTCCAGGGAAGCTGAAACCCCAGCAATCGATCCATCCGGAGGTGTCGAGGCCGCAGGCGTAGTCTACCGAGCCGCCCGGCTGAGCGACGGCATGAGCTCGACTTCGAGAAACCGTCCACGATGTGGCCTGGTGCCAGGATTGCTGCGATCTCCCCAACAGACCACCTTCTCGGAGATGGTGGCTCCGCAGGCATCATCGATGCCGGCACTGACGTGCCTAAACCGCAGGTCCTGTGGCGGCCGGCTCTGGCCGTGATTATCCCTTCCCCAACACGTGGCACGCCGGCTGGTCAGAACTCCACAGGCGAAGCCGTTCCCGAGGGAAACCTGCTTGAAGCGGTCCGGCGGGGCCTCGACTCCCGTGCCCCAGCACTTGAGGCTTCCGTTCGCTCGGAGCCCACAGAGGCCGACGCCGCCGGCGCTGACGCGC
Organism: Chloroflexota bacterium; assembly: GCA_035653255.1. GTDB lineage: Bacteria > Chloroflexota > UBA5177 > UBA5177 > JAJPKF01 > DASRCF01. Next base: position 6,403 of record DASRCF010000279.1, on the reverse strand, counting down.
GAGAATCGCCCCGGGTACCGATGGACGGTCTTGACGTCCGGCCGGCCGGACGAGCTCTGACTCCAGCATTCGATGGTTCCATCCCTCCGCACGCCACACCATGTGCCTGGTGACTCTCGACTGGCATCCAGGTCGAGATAGTGTCCGCGGAGGGTGAAGCTCGGTGGTGACCCGAGGGGTTGAGAAGCAGATGACGGTGCCGCCTCGACGGAGGGCGCAGGTGACCTGGCTTCCCGTCTGTGCTTCCGAGAAGTCGGCCCTCGGTCCGAAGGTATCGGCGAGAAGATCGTAGCCCCAGCAGACCAGCGACCGGTTTGTTCGGAGCCCGCATGCATAGCGCGATCCGACGCTCAGCCGCCGGGAGGCTCCGCCCGGCCGCTGCTTCTCCAGCTCCGAACTACTACGCCCCCAACAGGCGACTGTACCGTTGTCGCGGATACCGCATGCAGCCTGGTCGCCGGCCGAGACGAACCTGAACCCGCCCGCGGGGGCTGGCCATGCCGGCTCTCCAGCAGACTGGCCTCCCACCTGATTGCAGCCCACAGGCGGTTCTCGAACCGACGCTGACCTGAGTCAAGGTTCCCTCGGGAGGTTTGACCAACGACTTCTCGCGACCGCCCCAACAGGAAGGCGCGCCGGAGGGCCGAATGCCACAGGCCATGGCTTCCCCTGCGCTGAGCTGGATAAACGTGCCCGAGGGTGCCCGATCGTCGCCCAGCCGCACCGTGGCCTTGTCGCCCCAACACTCCAACCTTCCGGCATGGGTGAGACCACAGGCGAAGTCTCGGCTGGTGGCGATTGCCTTGAAGGCCAACCTCGCGGGATGTAGGCGATCATCGCCGCCGCCCCAGCACACCGCAAGGCCGGATCTCCGCAGCCCGCAGGCGTATCGGGAGCCGGCGGAAATCTGGCGATATCGGCTGCTCTCGGGCACGGCGACATCGCCGTTGTTCTGACCCCAGCAGAAGGGCGTTCCTGTCGCAGCGACGGCACAGGCGAAGCCGGGTGCTGCGCTGACGGACAGGAACGAAAGTCGGCTTGCTATGGCTGCCTGTCCCGTCTGACAGGCGGGATGACGACGAGGAGAGCGAACACGACCATCACGCCTGCCACCGTCTGTATCCGGGACATGTTCATCAGCTCCTCCCCGGGGCGCTCTCGAAGGCTCTCCGAGCCCGGATCCACAAGACATACTAGGCTGTTGGGCATTGAGTCACCAAATGCCGGCGGTGGAGACAGGCCGGAGGGAGAGGCCGGCGCTACCCGGCCGAGCCGTTGATCCGAAGCAGGGCGCCGGCCGCCCCGGCAATCAGCAGGCCCACGACGACGTTGCGCCGCAGGACAAGCAACCATACTGCCATCCCGGCAAGAATCGCGAACTGCCAGGCTAGGTGCAGTGAGAGCGCCAGAGGGATGGCCGATCCGGCGATGGCGCCGATCACGGCTGGTCCGGCGCCGTTGAGAAACCACTGCACCCAGGCCGTGGCTCGGATCCGATCGAAGTGGGGTCCTCCGACGATGACGAAGAGGAAGGACGGCGTGAAAGCGATGACCGCCGCGATCAGCGCCCCGCCCACGCCACCGGCCGCGTATCCGACGACGGCTACCGTCTGGACGACCGGCCCCGGAGTCACCTGCCCGAGGGCCACGGCGTTGAGAAACTGGGCGCTGGTCATCCAGTGGTAGGTGCTCACCGCGTCGCTCTGCATCAATGGAACGATGACGAAACCGCCGCCGTAGGACAAGGCTCCGACCTTGAATGCAACCCACATCAGCGCTCCCACCGTAGGCATGGTCAGGGAGTGGATCACTAAGATCACGGCCCCCTGTGACCCGCGTAGCGCTCCGCGGTCGATTCCCCGGATGGCGACCTCCAGGAGCCCGCATCCCAAAAAGACCAATACGACGAAGGCCCCAACGGTCGCCGCCCCCAGCACGCCCAGAGCCGCATAGGCGATCCATCTCAGTCGGGGATAGAGCTTTGGCAGGGCGCGAGACCAACTGGAAGGGACGAGCATGGACGCCGCGTTGAGAGCCACGGCGGGGACTGCGGCCCCAGATCCGGCTGCAGCGCCCAGAACCCAGACCGGCGGGTTGCTCGACAGGAACAGCGCCGACAAACCGATGATCAGAGCTAGGCCGGGCACGATGAAGCAGACTCCACCGACAATCGCGCCCGCCACTCCTCGCAACCGCCAGGCACAGAAGATGGCGAGCTGCGTCGATGCCGGCCCCGGGAGCAGATTGGTCGCCGCAAGACCGTCTTCGAACTCGGCCTCGGGCAGCCAGTGTCGCTCGTAGACACACAGCCGCCTGAGCAGGGTTATATGGGCGGGCGGACCACCGAAACCAATGCAGCCCAGACGGGTCCACTGCCAGGCAATCGTCGCCAGCGACACACTCTCGCTGGAGATTGCCGCCTCTCCTGGCGGGCGCAGATTCGCTCGGCCCGTCAGTCCTCGAAGATGGCCTTCAGGTCCTGGGCGGCCTCGTCGGCCACGCCCTGCACAAACCGGTCAATGTCGTTTTGGTCGACCACTGACGAGAGCACAGTCTGCGGAATCTCATACTCAGACGAGGCTGTGAGGACAGTGCCGCCGCCGGCGTTCGCCTGTGCCTCATACACGAAGGTACTTTGAATCCCCCCGGTGGTTTGAAACGAGTATCGCTTCCCGGGCTCGTAGTCAAGGGTGCCGGCATTTCCCTGCAGTGCGACACCGGCGAAGGTAAACGTCCAGGACCATTCGGTCTCTGAATGTCGAGGGTTGCCGCTCAGCTCGTGAACCGAGTTGAGAGCGGAGATAAACGCCGGGTGGTGGTCGACGTCGGCAATGTACTCGATCACCTCATCAGGGGACGCGTCGATCTCAACCGTCCGGCTCACTCTTGGCATGCGCACCTCCAAGGCGGATCACGATCCTCGGCACCAGCGGCTCCAGAGATTTGAGTATCAGGCGCTGAACCACCTGTGCCTTTCTCTGCTGCCAGCTTCCCGTAAAATCTAGCACCGCGACGCCGCGCATCAGGCTGCGCACACGGATGCGGCGCTCCGTCCCCGCGATGGTAGCCACGAAGTTCGAACCCGAGCGGCGGAACGGTGTGCGAGTTGCTCCTAGGCAACGACGAGTCATCGCTTCGAAGTCGGAAGAGTCGTATCGTAACAGGAGTCGTGTGGTCGGGATCGCAAGGCTGAGCGCAATGGCCAGCGTGGAACGAACGACGCGCCTGCCCCGAGCCGGACGGTATCCGTGCAGGGCATACAGCGCCTCGACGGCAGCGATGTACTGCAGGACGGTGGAGACGCGGATGGCCTTTATTCCGGGACGCCGGTACGAAAGCAGGGCCGCCACGGGCGGAAGTGCATAGAGAAGCGGTCTCAGCGGAAGCCGGCTTCGGTTCCAGTCTGGGACCGCAAACATGCACCATTATGATCCTGCAGTGGCCCCTTCCGGTCGATCCGCACCAGGTTCTGAGCGAGGAGGAGTGCACCGCCTATGAGCGTTGCCGTGGCGATAGGGCAGACGAGTGGCTGGCGGCTCGCATAGCTCAAAAGCTGGCGTGGCGTAAACAACACGAGTCGAGAGCCGGCCTCCGCCAGATCGCAACAGGCCACCTTCCCAATGGGCAACCCTGGGTTGGTTCCACCAATTCGGGCCTGCACTGTTCTGTGTCGCATTCCCGTGACCGTGTCGCCGTCGCTGTCTCCGGTTCGTCGGTGGGAATCGACATAGAGGAAGCGCGCCCGATAAGCCGGCGTCTGCTGACCTATGTCGCGGACGCCCGCGAGATCCGCATCCTCGAGCAGTCGACACCAGAGTCGCTGGCGCCGATCCGTCTGTGGACGATCAAGGAAGCGGTGCTGAAGGCGGTGGGCTTGGGATTCAGCGATCCGAACGTCCGTGCCACCGTTGAGTGGGCGAGCACGAGCGCGGCGGGCATCTCGCTCGTCGACCATCTCGGTCCGGCAGGCACCTGGCTGGTCAACACCCATGTGCGGAGCGGAGCCGTGATTAGTATTGCTCATGCCGCGGCCGAAACCAGATTCAGGGCGACATTCTGCGTACCTTCGGAGCTTGACCTACCGGCTGCCGGCGGTCTATCAGGACCTCGACGAGCTGGCCTCGCGCGACCTCATCCATAGCGAACCTGCCACGCTGGCAGAGTTCGGCTTCCGGCAGAGCTTTGCGTTTGAACCCGCCGAGTTCGAGGATGCATGGCTTGAAGTGGGCCGTGAAGCGTTAAGGGGGGGTGAGATCGAGCCCGAGAAGGTGGACTGGCTGCTGATGTACAGTGGGCTCCCGGAGTCAGCGGACGTCGATGACGATCCATTGCGCCTCTTCCGCTACCGGTCCTCTCGACTCCAGCACGAGCTCGGGCTCCGCCGGTCACGAACGCTCGCGCTGTCACAGCAAGGGTGCAGCGGCCTATTGAGTTCCATCGACCTCGCCTGTCGCCTCGTCGCAGCCGAGCCCTCCGGTACGGCCCTCTGCTTGGTAGGTGACATGCTCCCGGCTACGTCACGCCGAGAGATCATGTACTCCCTGATGTCGGATGCTGTGGCCGCGGTCGTCGTTCAGCAGGGGGCGGGCCGGAACCGGGTCCGGAAATACTCCGAGCTGACGCAGCCCTACTATTGGGACCCGTCCGCTCATCCCGACGAGCTGCTGGCTGCCTACTTCCCGCTGGCTCAGCGCGCGATCCGGAACTGCCTGGCTTCGACGACGAAGACCGCCGAGGATATCCGTTGGTTTGTGCCCCACAACGTGAGCGTTCGCAGCTGGGAGATTCTCGCCCGCCTGATCGGCATTCAGGCCGAAAGCGTATGGGCGCAGAATATCTCGCGCGTGGGGCATACCGTAACCTGCGACCACATCATCAATCTGGTCGATATGGAGAAGGCCGGCGCGCTGAAGCCGGGGGATGACCTGCTGTTGTTCACTTTTGGATTCGGCGCCCGATGGTCCTGTCTGCTGCTTGAGCGCTGACGAGGTCGTATTCATGACGGGAGCGACCGGCGCATTGGGCCGGCGCCTGGCCTGCGAGGTATTGCGGCAGTCCGAGGCCTCGCTGGTTGTTCTCAGTCGATGCTCACCGGCGTCCGCAACTCCAGCCGATTTTGTGCGGCACTACCTCCCGACGGTCGGCGGAGTCGTAGGTCGCGTGCAGGTCGTGCATGGCGACGTTACCGTCGACGGCATCGGGATTCCGGCCGGCTTAAGCGAGAAGCTCCAGTGCCGTGTCACCACCATCATTCACGCCGCTGCCGTGACCCGGTTCGACCAATCCCTGGCGTTTTGCCGCGCTGTGAACGTTCGCGGGACCGCTAATGTCCTTCAGTGGGCCGGCTCGTGCCGCCGGCTCACCCGTTTCGCCCTCCTGAGCACGCCCTATGTGGCCGGCCGGCGCGTCGGAACGATCCTCGAATCCGAGCTGGCGCACGAGAAAGGATTTGCGAACACCTACGAGCAATCGAAGTATGAAGCCGAGATCGAAGCCGAGCGATGGTGGCATGAGCTGCCCCTAGCGGTCTACCGGACTTCAACGGTACTGGGAGACGCGGGAGACGGGCAGGTGGATCGGTTCACAGCGCCGCACTTTGCCTTCCGGCTTCTGTGGACAGGAATGGCGCCGATGTTCCCGGGCCGGATGGATTGTCCCATCGATCTGATTCCGGGCGATTATGCTGCTCGCGCCACCGTCTGGCTCCTGCTCGGGCGGTTTAAACCCCAGGCGCGGTTTCACATCGCGGCCGGCCCCAGAGCGTCTTTGCCGGTGGGTAGGTTGATCGATCAGGCCTACGAGATATTCGGGCACCTCGATCCGGAGTGGGCACGTCGCGGATACGCCAAACCGCCGGCCGTCGACGCCGAGACCTATGCGCTCTTCCGCAACTCCGTTATGCGGACCGCCAATCCCCTCTATCGCAGAGTCCTAGAGCAGCTCGACTCCTTCAGCGAGCAGCTTCTGACGCCGAAGGCGTTCGACATCGCCAATGTCTTGGCAGAGCTCCCCGACTACGAGGAGCAAATGCCGCGGATCGAGTCGTATCTTCCCGAGGTGCTACGATTCTGTGTTCACCATGATTGGAAACCGGGATTCGGTGGGCGAGGAGCTGCTGCGCTTCGTGAGCGAGAAGCTCTGTCGTGACCCGGACGTGGTCGTTCTCCGTTCATCGCTTCTCTTTGCCGACCGCATCATCGACTCGATCAACGTCCTTCCGCTGATCGCCTTCGTGGAAGAGCGGCTGGGGCGGCAGCTGGCCGACGACGAGCTGGTGATGCCACACTTCTCGTCAGTCGACGCCATCGTGGCCTCGTTCTTCACGTGACCGCCCGGTCACCCGACGTTGCAGAGGCAGGCATGGGTCCCCTGGACTCCGGATCGCTCACCCTTTCCGGTGCGG
>DASRCF010000278.1:0-4741 GCA_035653255.1 Chloroflexota bacterium | reverse complement strand
CGAAGGGCGAGCCTCGTAGCCCGGCCCCTCTGTGGCCGGGCGTCGCGCGACCTGGCACCCCACGCTCGTCAAAACAGCCCGAGAACCCGCGAATTCGGATCGTCCTCCGTCCATACGACGACCTCCCTTCGCCGGGTTGAGCGCACCTCTGTCGGTCCGCGACCTGGGAACGCTTGCACCACGCCCGCCACAGGAGCCGGGCTACGTCCGGAGCACGGATCCCAACTCGACATTTCTGCGGCTCGTCCAACGCCGAAGGCGAGCCTCGTAGCCCGGTCCCTCTGTGGCCGGGCGTCGCGCGACCTGGCATCCCACGCATCCTCAAAACAGCCCGAGAACCCGCGAATTCGGATCGTCCTCCGTCCATACGACGACCTCCCTTCGCCGGGTTGAGCGGACCTCTGTCGGTCCGCGACCTGGGAACGCTTGCACCACGCCCGGCCACAGGAGCCGGGCTACGTCCGGAGCGCGGATCCCAACTCGACATTTCTGCGGCTCGTCCAACGCCGGAGGCGAGCCTCGAAGCGTCCAGCCATCGTAGCCCGGCGTGGTACGCCCGAAGGGACTCGAACCCCCGACCTTTAGGTCCGCAACCTAACGCTCTATCCAACTGAGCTACGGGCGCGCGCCGATATGGAGCCGCCAAGCGGCTCGTGTTTCAAGTCTACACAATCGCCTGGCGACGGGCCCGGCCAGCTTCGCTGCGGCAAGCAGTTCTTCCGCTTGGCTGAAGGGCCGACTCGCGCGACTTCAGTGGGGAGCGATCTACGCGGTGCTTGCGTCGCCCCACGTTCGACCGTCGAATCAGGGTACCGGTCTCAGCAGCCGAGGGCGTAACTGAGCGCGGAACATACTCTCAGCATGACGTCGTCGCCGACCTGGCCCACAAGCGCCGTCAACGACAGTTGCGCGACGGTGTGGATTCCATCGCAGTTGATGACCGATGGACGGCTGAGACCAGCGGCGATGTGGTCGACCTCGACCTCCACGGCCAGCCCGCGAATGGAGGTTGTTACCTCCGCGACCGTCACGAGCTCGCGCACGTCGATGACCTCGGAACGGGTCAGTACGAGAACGGGACGCTTCTTGCGGCCAACATCCGCCAACCAAAGCTCGCCTCGCTTCAATCCTCTCCCCATGCCTCAGCTTCGGGCCAAAAGGGGTCCGCGTGTTCGGGATGCCGTTGGTACGCTTCCCTATCAGAGTGCGTGAGGGCGGCACGCACGGCTTCCGCCACCCCTTCCCGCGCCGCCGCTGAGATGTTTACCCCTAGCCGCCGGGCACGACGAGCCAGATCTTCTTCTAGTGTGAAGGTAGTTCGGATTGAAGCCATCAGGATATGATAGCAAGTTGCGCTTGCAAAGGGTGATGTCGCGACCTAATGACTTGACGAACATGTCTCGAGCTCGACCGCTGTAGGGGTCCCACCCGCCTCATACTCCGCCGAGCACTTTTGGTATTGGGAGAAGCCGAGTCACGGAGGTCGCGCGCCACCTGACGGAACAAGATAGGGGCAGATTTGAAACCTGTCAGGCATGCCGGAAGTGACAGGAGAGACGCGGACGAGTTTGAGCCTTACCTCTCATGGCGAACGCAGGAACGGTCCTTTGAGCCGAGTGTTTTACAAGGCCTTCGGCACGTTGCGCAGGATGTTCGATTGCCGCGCGACGTGTCGTTGTCTTAGCTTTCCTGACACCGCCAATCGGCCCCAGCCTATGTATACTCGGTTGAAATGAGGCGTGTGCCGAAGGGGATGCGGCCCGCCGCCCCAGCATCCGGAAGGCCTTCGCCGGAGCGGCATGCTTTCTGCTGACCGGTCTCATCCGGTGGATGGTTGTATCGCATTCGGCCGCTAAGAGCCGGCGTCTCGGGGTAGCCACCCCGCCGCCCGTGACAGCATGGTAACACCGACATGGAGCTGGTTACTCACTCGATGGAACCTGGAACCGAGCGTCGTCGTAGGGCTGGTGGTGATGGTGGCTGCCTATGGGGCGTTTTACCGTCGCGAGGCGAAGGTCCCGAAATCATCTCCCGCTCTTCACGCGCGGTCACGGTCACAGCCCTGGTTGTTCGGGCTGTCCATGGTGACGTTGGTGGCAGCGCTGCTGTCACCACTCGACTACATCAGCGACCAGTACCTCTTCAGCGCTCACATGGTTCAGCATCTGCTGCTGGCAACGGTTTGGCCCCCGCTGCTGCTGCTGGCACTGCCCGAACGTCTCGCCGTCTCGGCCTTCAAGCTGCCGCTGGCCGGCGCAGCGCTTCGCCGGCTGACGCACCCAGTCGTAGCGTTTGTGATCTTCAATGCCGATATCAGCATCTGGCACCTGCCGCCCTGGTACGATCTCACGCTGACCAACGAGGGCGTGCATATTTTGGAGCACCTGACCTTCATGGCGGCCGGCATTCTGGTCTGGTGGCCGGTTCTCAGCCCGTCTCGTGCGCAGCGTTTAAGCTACCCGGGTCAGCTGCTCTATCTGTTTGCCAACCTCTTTCCGACGATGGGGCTCGGCATCTTCTTCAGCTTCTTCCAGCATCCTCTGTACGCCCCATACGTGGCCGCTCCTCGCTTGTGGGGCATGTCGGCCCTTACCGATCAGCAGCTCGGAGGGCTGGTGATGTGGATGCCCGGCAACATACCCTATGCGGCGGCCATGGCGTTTATCCTCGTGGATTGGCTGGACAAGGGCGACCCCAAGGTGCTCACCGTTGCGCCGACAGCTGCCCGAGCCCCCGAGCCGTGAGCGACGGAGTCGCCGAGGTGAGCAAGTGAAGTGCCGTACCCGGCTGTGGCTTCTCATTTGTCTGCTCCTGATGGGAATCGCCGCTTTGGGCGCGGGTCCCTGGCAGCTGGCTGCCCTGGCTGCACGGGGCAAGAACAACGCCTCTCCGATCGGTTCGGGACCTCCCGCAAATGCCCTGGCATACCCGCTCCATCCGGCTTCCAAGCAGACCCTCGATATCTCCAACCTGTTCTGGTTCATCCTGGCCGAGTCGGCCGTCGTCTTCCTCTTCGTCATGCTGGCGCTGGCCTACAACTTCATCAAGTACAGCGCCAAGCCGGGTCAAAGGGAGGAGCCGGAGCAGATCTACGGCAACCGGCGGGTCGAGGTGGCGTGGACGCTCATACCGGCCCTGATCCTCGCCGTTGCCTTCGGCTTGACCGTCTTTGTGATGAACCAGGTCAACAATCCTGTGCATGCGGCCGGGAAAGTCATCAATATGGATGCCATCGGGCATCAATGGTGGTGGGAGTTCCGGTTTCCCGGGTATCACGTCGTGACGGCTAACGAGTTCCATATCCCGGTCAATACCACCGTCGCGGTCCACATCACCTCGGCCGACGTCATCCACAGCTTCTGGGCGCCAGGTCTGAGCCGGCAGATCGACGCCACCCCCAACATCGGCACCATCCTGTACATCAACGCCGACAAGCCCGGGACGTATCCGGGGGCATGCTACGAGTTCTGCGGCGCCGGACACGCCTGGATGCAGTTTCGGGTGGTTGTCAACACCCCGGCAAAGTTCGCAGCGTGGGTAAGGCACGAAGCCTCGCCTCCGGCCCAGCCAACGGCAGGCCCGGCACTCAACGGTGAGCAGGAATTCTTCTCACTGTCCTGTGGGAGCTGCCACACCATCAATGGCACCACGGCCAACGGAAAGGCGGCGCCCAATCTCACCCATGTCGCGAGCCGCTGGGGCATCGCCGGCGGTGTCCTGCCGATGTCGCCCCAAAATCTGGCGCGCTGGGTCAATAACCCCGACTCCTACAAGCCGGGCGTGAACATGCCCGCTTTCAACATCGGCAAAAGGAATCTCGACAACCTCGCAGCCTACCTATCCGCGCTCAAGTGAGGCTTCCAAGAATCCGTTGAAACCACGAGATGAGCTAGTCACCCAGCAGGAACATCGGGACATGGAGTCCTAACCTATGGCGACAATCACCCGCACCGAGGTCTATCCACGCCTGGCGCCTCTGCGCACGTCCGAAGGGCTCCTCGACTGGTTGAGGACCACGGACCACAAGCGCATCGGAATCCTCTATCTCGTGTTCTCGGGCGTCTTCTTCCTTATCGGAGGCGTCGAGGCCCTGGTTATGCGCTGGCAGCTGGCGGTACCCAACAACCACGTGGTCTCGTCTGAGGTATACAACCAGCTCTTCACGATGCATGGGGTGACCATGATCTTCTTCGTGGTCATGCCGCTGCTGATCGGCTTCGCCAACTACTTCGTCCCGCTGCAGATCGGCTACCGTGACATGGCTTTCCCACGCCTCAACGCCATGAGCGTGTGGCTGTTTCTCTTCAGCGGCATCCTGATGTACTTCGCCCTGCTCGAGGGCACGCTGCCCGACGTGGGCTGGTTCGCCTATGCGCCGCTGACAGAGCACCCGTTCGAACAGGGAGCAGGCTCGACCTTCTGGGCGGTGGGACTGATCGTGGCGGGCGCCGGCTCCATCGCCACTGCACTCAACCTCATCGTCACCATCGTGGCCCATCGGTGTCCGGGCATGACCCTGCGCAAGATGCCACTCTTCGTCTGGATGGTCCTCGTCAACCAGTTCCTCATCATTTGGGCCATGCCGTTCCTTACGGGAGCGGCCGTCATGCTTCTTTTCGACCGCTTCCTCAACACCCACTTCTTCCACGGCACGCAGGCGAACCCGATCCTCTACGAGCACCTCTTCTGGTCGTTCGGCCATCCGGAGGTCTACATCATGGTGCTGCCGGCGTTCGGGATC
>DASRCF010000277.1:0-7370 GCA_035653255.1 Chloroflexota bacterium | reverse complement strand
CCAAACCGGGAAGATCCGAGAAGGGGATGATGCTCAGCAGCAGAACCGCCATCATGGCAATATTCGCGTAGGCGCCGGCGAGCTGCTCATTGCGAGCCCTGAGCCCGATCAGAGCCCCGATTCCCGCCAGTGCCACGCCCGTGAGAAAGAGGGTGGCCATGGCCCACAGGATGTCGATGCTCGGCTCCAGCGGAAGGCTGAATATGAGGCTCCCAATGACTGTAATCGCCAGAATGCCGGGAATCGCGAATACGAAGTAGGAGACGAGCATCGCCAGCAGCAACACGGCTGTGGATAAGGGCAGTGTGTTGTAGTAGTCGAAGGTCTTGTTGGATTTCATCCAGGCCACCCTCTGAGCCAGGAACGTGAGCGTGGAGAGCGCAACAGTCAAGGTCACGCCTCCGGCCACAAACTGCACCGCCTGGGAGTGTGGCGCGGGCCCTCGCAGGCGTAGGAGCAACGTGATTCCCAGCGGCATGGCACTGCTGACGATGATGTAGCGGCGCCACACGGAGCGGAAATGGGCCAGCTGCATCCGAAGAAGAACGGCGAACTGACTTCCAAGCGAGAGACCAGCCGTCCCGTCCACGACGTCCCGTTCCTTCCTCTCGCCTGAGACCCCCTGTATCTTCACGAGGCCCGTTCCATGGTGACGGCGGCTCCTGCCGCGGCCTGGAGGTAGATGTCTTCGAGCGTGGGGGTCAGAATGCGGAAGTCGTCGAGCGACGCGAGAGGAATCAGGTCGAGAACCTGTGCGATGATCGGCTGAGCCCGCTCTCGCCCGACTGCCAACACGACTCTGTTTCCCGAACGCGACGTCACAGGAATCCATGCCGGCAGAGCCAGAGCATCGAAGGTGAAGCCATCCCGGAACGACATCTCGAGGCGTACTCGGTCATCCATGTTGCTCTTGATCTGGCCCGGCGACCCGAAGGCAATCAGTCTGCCCGTCATCAGGATGCCGAGCCGCTCGATCACCTGTTCGGCTTCGAGCGGGTTGTGTGTCACCAGCACCACTGTCGTGCCCTGGCTCCGCCTGCGCTCTCGCAAAGTGGCCCATACTCTTGCGCGCATTTCCGGATCCAGATCGTTCGTCGGCTCGTCAAGGATGAGCGTCTCGGGCGTGCCGGCAAGAGCTGATGCCAGGGAGGCGAGTCGCTGTTGGCCTCCCGACAGCTGCACCACCACTCGGTCTGCGCAGCTCTCCAGACTGAACAGCTCGATGAGCTCTGAACACTGCCGCATCGCCGCTTTCGACGTAAGCCCCCGCAGCCGGCCAGTGAAGAGGATGGCCTCTCGAACGGTGAAGTCCAGAAGGGCGAATGACCGCTGGCTCAGATATCCCATGCGCCGTTTCAGGGCCTGGTCGCCGATGCTGACCATACGGTCCCGGTAGAGGATTTGCCCGGAATCAGGACGGAGTAAGCCCATGATCTGGCTGACGAGAGTCGTCTTGCCTGCGCCATTGGGACCCAGGAGACCAAACACCTCTCCCTCCTCGACCGACAGACTGATCCCGTCGTTGGCCACGAACCCGTTATCGTAAGCTTTGGTCACGTCCTCGACTCGTAGAATCGACGTCATGGCTGCCGGGATCTACTCAACCTGTGGGCCTCTCCCCGGCTGCCGGCTGAAGGGGCGCTACTCCCGATGGTCAGGGCGACAAGGCGCGAGCACACCAACGTGCATTCTGGCCGCGCGTCCGACCCTGTCCTCACCGATCCGCCATCCTTTCTGGAGCCGAGGCTGCCCGACAGTTGATTCAAACGTATGGCCTTCTTGCCGTAACAAGCATCGGTCTGGCGGCTGATTTATGAGAGAGTTTGGTCTGAGGGCCGGAAGCGAGAAAGATGAGCGCCGGCCCCTCCAGATAGGCCGGCGCTCCCCAACCGAAAGTCGGGTCCCGCGGCTACTTCACGAGCACCTTTACCGACTTCGGCTTCGCACTTTCAGCCTTGGGCAGCGTCACCATGAGAATCCCATGGTTGAGTTCAGCCTTCGCGGACTCGCCGTTCACCTCGGCTGGAAGTGTGTAGGTGTAGACGAACTCGCCGCCGTCGAAGCCATGCCAGATGTAATTGGCGTGTTCGACGGACGGCACCTGGATGATCCCCTTGAGGCTCATCTCGTGGCCCATGACTTTGAGCTCGAGCTTTTCTGGATTCACTCCCGGCAGCACGAACTGAACGATGTAGGCTGCCTCGGTCTCCAGCAGGTTGCTGGTGAGTCCCGGGTGAGTGCCTTCATAAAAGCGCTCGGCCAGCGGTGGCAGCACGACGCTCTCGCGCAGCAACCGGTCAATCACGTCGGGCAGGCGGGTGGGAGTGCTCGTGGGTGTCTGGTAGCGGGGTACGACGTTGGTTGGCATTTGAACCTCCTTTGTACCGTGCGGCTTAAACCTCACGGCAGCCAATCCCCGGGGGGACCGTTAGGAATGAAAAAAGGAGAGGACCAGTGTGGCCGGATGCTGTACTACCGATGACGGTGCCCTTGGTGATAGAGCCGCCTGTGCCCTTCTTGGCGATCCGGTCTACCACTGGCCTCACTCCTTTCACCCACAACTTAGGCCGCTCCCGTCCGCTGGGCCTCAGTCGGATACCTGATATTTGAGCGGTGGACGACCGATATATTTCGCGGGTCCCAGCCTCGTCTGTGTTCAGTGGCACGGATACGATTGCCATCGGCGAACTGGTCACAGTGGTCGACTGGTACGACAACGAGTGAGGACACGCCTGCCGCGTCGCCGCCCTGGCGCATATGATGCTGGTGAAGGCGGATGCCTCAGGTACCCTGAATGAATGACTTTCCCTCGGGGAGCAGCACATGACACTCTCCGCATGAGCTCGCGTCCAATGGTCGTCCGGGCAGGCACGCCGGTCGACTCCCATCGCCTGCTCTCCATCTCCCAGGGCGACGCCGCGTGGAGCTATGTCAGCTTCCAGATCTGGCAGCTCGAGTCGGGCGACAGGGTTGAAGATTCCACGGGCCGCGAGGAGGTGGGCCTGGTGCTCCTATCGGGCCGGCTCAGCGTTGTGTCGCCCCAAGGGGAGTGGACGGATCTCGGCTCTCGTAAGAGCGTCTTCGAGGGCAACCCATGGGTGCTGTACCTGCCTCCAGGGACCGATTTCAGTGCTGCGACCGAGTGCGGTTGCACGGTCGCGCGAGCCGGCGCCCTGGCCGAGCAGGGGCCGCGCGCGTACGTGATCCGTCCCGACGAGATTGCGGTCGAGACGCGAGGCCAGGGTAACGCTCAAAGACAGATTCGGCATCTGCTGGAGGCCGACCGTACCGCGGTATCACTGTTCCTGGTGGAGTGCATCACTCCCGGCGGCCACTGGTCGAGCTATCCGCCGCACAAGCACGATATTGCCGACCCGCCTCGCGAAGCCTATCTCGAGGAGATCTACTACCATCTCCTGAAGCCGAGCCAGGGCTTTGGCTTTCAGCGGATCTATACGCCCGAAGGTGATCTGGACGAGGCAGTCGTCATCCGTGATGGCACCCTCGTGACGGTCCCACGCGGCTATCATCCGGTCACGGTTGCGCCCGGTTACGATCTGTACTACCTGAATGTGATGGCCGGACCCACTCGCGCTTGGCGATTCACCGACGACCCCGACCACGCCTGGGTCTCGGCCGGCTGGCGGCCCTACGGCGCGGAAAGCGGGAACTCATGAGGCCTGGGTTCCCGAACTGACTCGATACAGCACCTCCCCGGCCTTCGGGATCAGCGTCACGCCCGGGCCCACATGGTGTGGGTCGATAGTCGCGGGGTCGACGTATCCGAGGTTCAGCGCCTCGGTTTCTTCTCTGGAGATGCGGCTGGCCAGCTTCACCTGCACACGAGGGCGCTCCGTGCCCTTGTCGTAGGTCCCCGCGCCCTTGACATGAGTGCTGTGAGCCAGTACGCCCAAGGGAACCTGGCTGAAGCGGTCCCACCGCTTCAGGAAGTAGGGCAGGACGTGATACCCGATGTCGCGGATGAGCGCCCCGTGCACGGGGCTGATTGCGTCGAGATGGGGAGCGTAGATGATGATCTCGGCACCGTCGGCCAGGGCCGGCTCCAGCTTGTACATCGCCTTGCCCGCCGTCCAGAGGTCCGCATACATCGAGGGCGCCCAAGAGATCACGTGCTCGAGCGGGCGGTCAAGCGAAACGATGTGGAGCTGGGCCGAGAGATCGGCCGCCGCCGACCACGTTTCTTCGACGTCCCCGATAAACATGCCTCGCAGCTCATCCTCGTGTAGCACCACATCGATGAGGCTCACGCGTGTCGCCAGGCACCGAGTGGCCTCGTGGATCAGTCTGCGAACGGGCGTGTTCTTGACGCCTATGGTGCGCATGATGCCGGCCAGCGCGCCCAGCCAGTGGGTGACGTCGATCATCTCTGGCCCGCTGATTCCGGGAAAGAGGTATTTTGCTCCGCCCGAGAAGCCGGCGACCTCGTGCGGATAGGTCGGCCCCAGGATGACGATGCGATCGGCTTCGAGGGCAGCCCGATTGATTCGAACCTCGGCTCCGTCTCCCAGCGATGGATGCCAGAAGTCTCCTGCGATCTCCCGAACTCGCTCCCCTGAGATGGAGCCGATCCTCTGCAGCGCCTCGGGATCGCTCCAGGCGTGGTTGCCGAAGCTGCATCGGGAGAGCTGCGTCGTCAGCTGCTCCGGGCCGACGCCGAGCAGCGCCAGCAGTCGCTGCCGCGAAAGCGGAGGATGCGTCCCCAAAGCCACCATGACCTCGATCGATCGAGCCCGCCGGAGGGCGCGAACCAGCATGGGAAACAGACGCGGCAAGGGGATGGTTCGGGTGCCGTCCGGTATCAGGACCAGCAGCCGCTCGTCCGCCACCACCCCCTCGAGCGCCGTTGACAGGAGGTCTTCGATCTGTTCGTCCCGTAGACCCGAAGGACCATCCGCGACTGCCTGGAGGAGCATCAGACTCCGGCGAAGGCCGCGAACCCACCGTCGACGGGAATCACGGCACCGGTTACGAAGCGGCTGGCATCCGAGGCCAGCCAGACTACGGTTCCCACCAGATCCTCCGGTTCGCCGAACCGGCCCATCGGGGTTTGCTCCAGAATCCGCCGGCTCCGATCGGTCAGACTGCCGTCTGGGTTGAGCAGCAGTTCGCGATTCTGTTCACCGATGAAGAAGCCGGGCGCTATGGCGTTGACCCGTATGCCCGAATCGAATCTCCGGGCGGTCTCGACTGCCATCGACCGGGTGAGCGCTTCCAAGGCTGCCTTGGCGGCGCCATAGCCGATGGTCCGGCTGAGCGCACGGGCGGCCGACATCGAGGAGATGTTGACGATGCTGCCGGCGCCCCGCCTCGTAATGACAGGCCCGAACACCTGGATGGGTAGCAGAGCCCCGACGAGGTTGAGGTCGACAACCTGACGGAAGGCCTGCGTATCCAGGGCGAAGATATCGGCATCGTCGGGAACCACCGCCTCAGGGAGATTTCCACCCGCTGCATTGATGAGCACGTCGATCCCGCCAAACCGCTCGGCCATCCGGTCGCCGGCCTGCTCCAGGCTCTCCCGGCTGAGCACGTCTGCCGGCAGCGGCAGAGCGGAGCCACCGCCCTCCTCGACCTCGGCCGCCAGCTCGCGGGCTCGGTCCTCTCCCCGGGCCAGGATGCCCACCTGAACGCCGGCCGCACCCAACCCCCTCACAATGGCTGAGCCCAAGGCGCCCGTGCCTCCTGTGACCAGCGCCGACCGTTGGCGGAGGTCAAACAGTGCAACACCTCCGGGCGCCGTTTTCACGAGACTTTCTCGCTCAGATCCACTAGTTGCACTTGTTCATCAGGCCATGGATTGTTCCGTCGCTACCTCTCGCCGTTATCTCTTTCGCTCATCTTGCAGGCGCGGTCTCCTGGTGGGCACAGTTTCGGCATTTTCCCAACCCTGGTCGGTTCGTAGGGTCTGCATCGCACTCCGGGGGCAGGTGGGATCCTCAATGTGGGAGTGCTGATCGAGAGGAGAACTACGAGGCCGGGACCGCCTGGAGTGGCTTCGGCAGCGTCTGGTCCTGAGCGAGGTCGGCGGCGAAGGTGATGCTGTCGACGGGCTTCCCGTCCTCGTAGAGCATCGCTCGAACCAACCCCGATCCCTCTCCGCACGATGGCCTGCTCACCTCGACCTCGAACGCACCGTAGGTGTGTGCGATAGCGCTCTTGCCGACCAGGCCTAGGTCGGTCTCGCTGCAACCGGCGTAGAAACTCGCGACCAGGTTCGGGGGAAGGGTGTCCGCACCGCCGGGAGGTGCCAGAACGGATCCGGTCACGTACATTTTGCTGCGGTCTTTCGGCGGCATAAAGAGGGGGATGTCCCACGCCAGTGCCGGTTCGGAGACGGAGGTGTGCTGAGTGATCGGCACCTCGACGCTGTTGTAGAGCTGGGGCACGAGTGTCCCGATACCGACCCTTCCACAGTCGATCGGGCCCGCTGAGCCGGGACCGACCGTCCGGCAGACCTGGGTTGACTGACCAATCCGGAAGTATCCGTCTTTGCCTGTGATGGCGCTCCTGCCCGGGGGGCCGCCGTTCACCCACGTTACGTCTGTGGCATACGTGGGTCGCGGATTCGGAGTGCCACCGATACCGAAGGGAGCGATAGAGGTGACGAGACCCTCAATCGTATACGGTGTAAACGTTTGACCGCCGCTCACGCTCTGGAGAGGGGCATTGCTCGTGAGTGACGCGGGTGCACCCTGGACCCTCTGAGTGCTGCTGGAAGGCGGCCAAAGCGTCTCTGCGTCGACAGGTCTGCCGTTCTCCAGCAGAATCAGCCGGTATGCCTGCACGCGCGCGGTAGTCCCGCCCGTAGTCACGGCCCTCGGTGCTTCAAGCCTGAAGTCACCATATGCCGCCGTCGGCGAGCCCGTCAGGCGCGCAGAGCCGGCGATGACCTCAATTTGCTGGCTCGTCTGCCGGTGGGCAGCCAGTGGAGGTGAGACGCTGCCGTTCAGTACACGTCGCCGTTCACTGCCGGCCCCTCGAATGACAGCACTGAGGCTCGGGCCGGCACGCTTGAGAACGAGCGAAGCCGGTCGATCTCGTATAGGGTCCCGTTCACCTGCAGCCCAAGCCGGCAGGAGCTGTCCAGCGGGCACGAGGATGCGGATGGGAAGGTCACGTCAAAGACTCCTAGTCCATCCGTTTTGACGACGGAAGCAGGGGCGCCAGCCACGTCGACCTGAATGCTGGCGCCCGCGACAGGCTGCGACTTGGGGTGGCCCCCGATCCCAAATGAGGGAGTGCTGAGCACCTGCCCCGTCACCGTGAAGGGCGCCAGGTGGGCCGGATTGACCGCCTGGAGGGGCTGAACCAGCTGAGGGCTGCCGGTCGTAAGGTTTGTCAAGGGAACC
>DASRCF010000276.1:0-5853 GCA_035653255.1 Chloroflexota bacterium | reverse complement strand
ATCCGGATCACCTGGTTTGGAGATGAGGCCGATGCGCTCAACCGCCGGATCGGCGACGAGCATCTCCAAGCCGGCGAGCGTCATCAGCCCTCCAACCTCGGTGGACAGATCGCGGCTACCGGTGCCGATGGCGGCGGCGATACCTCCGCCGGCCTGATGGATCAAGCTCGACACCTGCTGGATGCCCGTCCCGGATGCTCCCACGAGACCAATGGATCCTGCTCGCACGCGATTCGCGAAGCCCAATCCAATGCCGCCCAGCATGGCCGTACCGCAGTCCGGCCCCATGACCACCAGACCGAGGGAGGCGGCCGCCTGCTTGAGCTTGACCTCATCAGACAGCGAGACATTGTCGCTGAAGAGAAAGACGTTCCTGCCGGCACGCAGCGCGGTCCATGCCTCGAGGGCTGCGTGCTGCCCAGGCACGGCGACAACCACCAAATTTGCCTGCGGATGAAGGCGCAGAGCCGCCTCAAGGCTGCGTGGGGGACCAGCCGTAGTGTCCCCGGGAATGGCCACGCTGGAGGAAAGCAGCTCGTCAAGCCGGTCGAAGGCTCGCTCTACGTCGTGGTCGCCGGCGCCGGCGATGGCGACGACGAGGGTCTCGGCTCCGGCATCAAGGGCTTGCCCCTCGAAGCCCTGAGCACGCAGCAGCTCGACGTTCATCGGCGTGGCCATCACCGCCGATGCGGCGTGGATGCCCGGCAGCGACTCCAGCTCGACGGATACGCGCATTAGCTTCACCGAGTCGTAGTAGCGATTTGGAAATGCCACGACGTGGCGAGCACTCATTGGCCGGCCGACCACGAAAGAAGGCGTACGACGTCTGTTAGTCCGAGGAGCATGTCCGCTCCCGAGGAATGGCCGAGCCGGCTGGCCGTGCCGGCGGCGGCTTCCAGCTCTGACGGGGAGCAGTCCAACGCCCGGATCAGCGTGAGCAACGGCATGCACACGACGCCCCGTAACGCCTGGACGAGTAGCCCTTGACTAAAGGCAGTCGTACGGCGAGGTCGCCGACGCAGGGCCCGACCAAGGGAGGGAAGCAGTCGTGGAAGCGGACCAGTAGCACCTGCCAGCCCGACCAGGTGAACGTATCCTGCTGTGAACCCCGTCAGCCAGTCGTCGCCGCTGGGGGTCAATCCCGGACCGAGGCCGACTAGCCGCTCGATGTGCCGGTCTACGCTCGTTTCCTTTGAGAGTGTCCGGAGAAGACCGTCGCGGCTGCGCCGGAGCAGATCTCCCTGCTGCCCATTCTCATGAAATGCGGAGCCCGCGCAATAGGGGTCCATGACCTCGACGGCGGTCCTCAGCGAGGCCCTCGTCCAGTTCAGCGCTTTGACCTGGACGTCCCAACAACGAGCCTCCGTCAGCTCGATGTCTAGACCCGCGTCAGACTGATAACGCGCTCTCTCTCGGATCCAGATCGAAGCCTCCGAACCCGGACGGAGAACGGGAAGCGGAGGTTCGATTGCGATGCTCAGCGGACCATCATAGGCCATCGTCGACAGAGTTACGACATCCCCCGTCGCGGTGCATAGATGGGCGCTTCGGCCGAACACTGCCTGGACACGGCAGCGACCGACGTATCCGGCAACCGGC
This sequence comes from Chloroflexota bacterium, assembly GCA_035653255.1. GTDB lineage: Bacteria > Chloroflexota > UBA5177 > UBA5177 > JAJPKF01 > DASRCF01. The sequence goes on along the minus strand of DASRCF010000276.1, from coordinate 4,254 downwards.
GCATGGTAGGACCGCGCTCGGATAGACACGGCCACAGTCTACACCGGCCTGAGACGGCTCCCCGGAAGGTGCTGCTAGTGGCGGATGTTCGGAGTCGGCAGGAGGAGATAGATGAAGCCCAGAACGATAAATGTGCTGGACCAAATTCCGGCGTTCAAATGTTCGCACCCATGCTCAAGAAATGGCTGGACGTGCCGAGTATACTCACGAAATATGCTGTCACACAACTGGGCCTGCGTCTTGTTTCCACAAGGCCACTGTTATGTCGACAGGGTCGGCGGCTCCCACATTTGTTGTCCTCCGCGAGGTCGCTGCTGTGAAGATCGATGCGCTTCGTCGGACGTGAACCGACTGTCCACGCTCTCGACAAGTTGTCCACATCTTCGTCCGCCAATTTTTCCCCACGACGAGAAATGGCAGTAGATAACGTGCCGCCAATCACCAAACCTGCTCGATTGAAGCCTCTATCGCGCCCGCAAAGCGTTGGCGATCACGAGAACATCCAGACCCTCTTGCAGCACTGCACCCGCTGTCGGAACCAGACCCCCTAACGCCGCGATAACCATCATGATTCCGCTGACCCCTAGCCCGATCCAGATGCTCTGATGAGCGATACTCACCGTCCGTTGCCCAATTTCGACAGCATCTGCCACGCGGTCCAGGCTGTCCGTAGTGATCACGATATCCGCCGCATCAGCTGAAACCGCTGCCCCTCGTGCTCCCAGCGCAATGCCCACCGTTGCCGAGGCGAGCGCAGGAGCGTCATTGATGCCGTCGCCGACCATCGCGAGGGTGCCGAACTCCTGCTGGAGGACTTTGACTGCCGATGCCTTGTCCACCGGGAGGAGGTTGGCCCTCACGTCGGAAATGCCAGCCTCCTCCCCGATCAGCTGCGCAGTGATGCTGTTGTCGCCGGTCAGCATCACTGTCTTCACCACTCCGAGCACACGCAACCTCGCCATAAGGTCCCGCAGGCCCGGCCTGACCGGATCCGCAAAAGATATGATGCCTGCCACCCGCCCATCGATGCCGATCACTGCAGAGGATTCCCTGGCCACGGGGTTCTCACCCGCTTGGGCGCGATCGAGTACGTGCAAATTCGCCAGCTCCTGCTTCTCGGCAAACGCGATGGAGCCCACCTCCAAAGAATGACCTTCAACCATGCCGACTACACCCTGACCGGCCTGCTCACCCACATCCGTCGGCATGTGCAGATTGACGGCGGCACGATGCGAGGCTTCCACAACCGCACGGGCCATCGGATGTGCCGACAATTGCTCCAGGCTTGCGGTCAGCTCCAAAAGCTCCGGAACGGTATAGCCGTCGAGGGGAACAATTTCATCTAGGGCCGGGCGTCCGGATGTGAGTGTGCCCGTTTTATCAAAGACGAAGACGCGAGTCCGGCCTATGACCTCGATGGCAGCTCCACCCTTGACCACGATGCCGTGACGGGCAGCGCGATTGATGCCCGAAATTATCGCCACGGGAGTGGCCAGAATGAGTGGACATGGAGTCGCCACAACCAGCACCGCGACCATTGTGTCGACCTGACGGGTGACTGCGTACCCCGCCGCACACATGATGAGCGTAGCGGGCGTAAAGAAGACGGCATAGCGGTCGGCGAGGCGGGACAATGGGGCCTTTTCTGTTTGCGCCTGACGTACCAGTTGGACGATTTGCTCATACTGACTATTCCGACTGGTCCGCAGCGCCCGGACCTCGAGCGCGCCGTCCAAGCACATGCTGCCGCTCATCAGCTCATCCCCTGCCTGCTTGGTGACCGGCAGAGGCTCGCCGGTGAGAGCTGCCTCGTCCACGTCGGAGGAGCCCGAGACGACGAGGCTGTCGACAGGCACGATATCGCCGGCTCGAACAATCAGAACATCGTTGACTCCTACGTCCTCGACGGCGATTTCCTCCATCGTTTGGCCCACGCGCCTTCGGGCCACCTGGGGAGCCCGTGCGAGCAGGGCATGAAGAGACTTGCTCGCGCTTTGGACCGCGAACAACTCCAGCGTTTCGCCGCCAGTCTGCATGAGGACGATTACTGACCCGGCAAGATACTCCTGAGTGATGCCGGCGCCGATAATGGCCAGGCTGGCCACGATATCCGAGGCGAAGCGTCCTTCGAATATCCCCTGAAGTGTCTTGAGCAGAATGGGGACGCCGCCGACGACGAGCGTTACCAGCCAAACTCTGGACGAGACCTGCGGGAACCCGGCAGCGGAGGCGCCGAACCCGGCAACGATGCCAACGAGGACGGCTGCCACCCGCAGCTGATACACGAGATGTGCCCCAAATCGATCGTGCATACGTAGCTCCCCCCGTACTGTCGCCTGCGCGGCAGGCCCACCGCCATAGGGTGCCGGGAGTATTTAGCTGCGCCTTTGGGAGGACCGATCTGTTGTTCTCATTTCAGATCCTATGGGACTCGGAGTTGCTGCGACCGGGAGATGGTCGAGCGGCGTTGTTGACTCAAGGCGGCCCGGTCAGTCGGAAGGATCAAAAATCTCGGGCATTCACCCGATGCGATGTCAGTCGCAAGTGACGTTTACTGAGTAGAGACGACACCAAAGTGAGATCAGAATGCGAATTAGAGACATCATGACGCGGAACGTCATCACGACCACACCTGACACATCCTTGGCAGCTGCGGCCGCGCAGATGCGGGAGCACGAGGTGGGTGCACTGCCTGTGCTTGATCACGGACGGCTCGTAGGGATAATCACCGACCGCGACATTTCAATCAAAGGGTCCAGTGTCGGCAATAGCCTACAGAACACGAATGTGCGGACGGTGATGACCACGGAAGTCATCAGCTGTTTTGACGACGAGACTATCGAGCATGCGGGGTACGTTATGGAAGATCGCCGGGTTCGGCGCCTCGTGATTCAGGACCGCGATGGGCACGTTGCCGGAATCCTCTCACTTGACGACATTGCCGTCGACACACATGACACCAAGTTCAGTGGCGAAATCCTGGCCCGCGTCGCAGAGAGAGCGCCGGCCCGAGATATCGGGCAGGCGGGCATCCTCGTGCCGCTCGACGGCTCCGAGCTGGCCGAGGCTGTTTTGCCTCACGTCTCGTCCCTCGCGGCGTCGACCCATGCTCCCATCACCTTGCTGCGAGTTCTAGGGCCGCTGGAGACGATAGCAATCTCGTCGAGCCTGACTGCCAAGGCCGCGGCCAACGAGACAGGTTCAAGCCAGATCTCCTATGCTCCTCAGGACGTTCGTTCGGACGCGATCACCTATCTCAAAGCAGTACAGGAGGAGTTGAGGCGCACCGGAGCCGACGTCAGCGTCGAGTGCCAGGAGGGACCTGTGGGCGACTCGGGAGGAGCTCGCATATCCGAAACGATTGTCGAAAGGGCCCGTCACTTGGGCTCTGGACTAATCGCGATGAGCACCCACGGCCGCGGCAGCATTGGTAAAGCCGTATTCGGAAGTGTCACCGATGCGGTGGTCAGATCGGCTCCCTGCCCGGTCATGATCGTTCACCCGCCGGCCGGCTCACACTCTCATCGTCGTTAGCCCTGGTCTGGTGCCGACCAGCTCATGCCGGCTTCTGACGTCGCGGCTGGTTGTTTCCTGACCTCAGCCCTGGATGACGCATGACGTTGGTAGAGGCATCTGACCAGCCGACCGTCGAGCCAACACTGCCAGCGGCCGGAGTCGACCGACACTTCCCGACCGCCGAACCAGAGCTGAGCGGACTCTCATCGGGCGAAGTCGCAGAGCGTGTATCAGCTGGACAGACCAATAGATATCGCGCCTCCGCAAGCCGAAGCTACGGCGACATCGTGCGCGCCAATGTCTTCACGAGGTTCAACGCCCTGCTCGGTGCTCTCGTGACGGCGATGTTGGTAATCGGCCCTTTGCAGGACGCCCTGTTCGGTATCGTGCCGACGCTGAACGCCCTGATCGGCATCATCCAAGAGGCGAGGGCCAAGAGAACTCTGGATAGGCTGTCGCTACTGTCGGCACCTCGAGCTCACGTGGTCCGGGATGGGACGCCCGCGGAGATCCTCGATGAGGACGTGGTGCTCGACGATGTGATCGAGATCCGTGCCGGAGACCAAGTGGCGGCCGACGGGACGGTGCTATGGAGTCTAGGGCTCGAGGTCGACGAATCATTGCTCACCGGCGAATCTGAGGCCGTCGACAAGACTCGCGATGAGAAGCTCCTGTCCGGCAGTTTTGCCGTCGCCGGGAGAGGGTTTTTCCGTGCGACGGCCGTCGGACCCCAGGCTT
>DASRCF010000275.1:0-33532 GCA_035653255.1 Chloroflexota bacterium | reverse complement strand
CCCGGCACTATGCCACTGGCCCGGTCTCGTTGACCGAAGTGGCTGCGGCCGAGGATCTACCGTTGCCGTATCTCGAGCAGCTCGTGGGAAAGCTGCGTCGCGCCGGCCTTCTGACCAGTCATCAGGGGGCTCGGGGCGGCTACGAGCTGACCAAGCGGCCCCAGGACGTGACCATGGGGGATGTGCTGCGAGCACTCGAAGGCCCGATCGCGCCCATGATGTGCGCCACCGAGCTGGAGGACGTCGAATGCTCGCGCTACAGCTCCTGCACCGTGAGCACGGTCTGGGAGCGGGTGCGAGACGCCGTGGCGGGGGCCCTCGATTCGATCACGCTGGCGGACCTGACGCCCCCGAAGGTCAACACCGACTGGATCAAATCGCCCAGCACCATCGTCGTTCTGCCGGCTCCCGGCAGCCACAGCGCGAATTGAAGCGCTGCTCAATGTTTTATCGGAGGGGAGATGCCTAACCTGCTCGAGATCAGGGATCTACACGTCAACGTCGAAGATCGGGAGATCGTCAAGGGTATTAGCCTGACGGTAAACCCGGGCGAGGTCCACGCCATCATGGGCCCCAACGGCTCCGGAAAGAGCACCCTCGCGAGCACGTTGATGGGGCACCCCTTCTATACGGTCACCAAGGGCGAGATTTGCTTCAACGGTGAGAACATCGCCGAGCTCGGAGCAGACGAGCGGGCCAAGCTGGGCATCTTTCTGGCCTTCCAGTATCCGCACGCCGTGCCTGGCGTCACGGTCGCCAACTTCCTGCGCACCGCCGTGAACTCGGTTCATGGAGGCGAGAACGGCAAGGTCTCGCCGCGCGAGTTTCGGCAGGAGCTGCGACGCCAGATGGCGCTCCTGAAGATGGACGAGAGCGTTGCCGGGCGCTACATCAACGAGGGCTTCTCGGGCGGGGAGAAGAAGCGGGCCGAGATTCTGCAGATGGCAATGTTGAAGCCGAAGCTGGCCATCATGGATGAAACCGACTCCGGACTCGATATCGACGCGCTAAGGATCGTGGCCGACGGCGTGAATGCGCTGCTTGGTCCGGAGCTTGGAGTGCTGCTGATTACGCACTACCAGCGGCTCCTGAACTACATCACCCCGACCTTCGTCCATGTCATGGTCAACGGCCGGATCGTTGCCGAGGGTGGTCCGGAGCTGGCCCTCGAGCTGGAGAAGAACGGATACGCACCATATGAGGAGCGCGCCGTAGCCGGCGTCGCTTAAGGAGAGATACCCATGGCTATCGCAACTACACCGCAGGACCTGGGCGAGTACAAGTACGGCTTCCACGACACCGACCCGGCGTTCTTCAAGTCCAAGAAGGGGCTGAACTCAGACATCGTGCGCGAGATCTCGTCGATGAAGGACGAGCCCCAATGGATGACCGATTTCAGGCTTAAGTCGCTGCGGATATTCGAGCGCAAGCCGATTCCGAAGTGGGGCGGCGACCTCAGCGGTATGGATTACGACGACATCTACTACTACGTGCGTCCAATGGAGAACCAGGGACGAACCTGGGAGGACGTGCCCGAGCAGATCAAGAACACTTTCGACCGGCTGGGTATTCCGGAGGCCGAGCGCAAGTTCCTGGCCGGCGTCGGCGCCCAATACGATTCCGAGGTGGTCTACCACTCTCTGCGAGAGGACCTCGAGAAGCAGGGCGTTATCTTCCTCGACATGGATGGCGGCCTCAGAGAGCACGAGGACATCGTCAAGGAGTACTTCGGCACCGTCGTTCCACCGGGGGACAACAAGTTCTCGGCCCTCAACAGCGCCGTGTGGTCCGGAGGCAGCTTCGTCTATGTCCCGGCCGGCGTCCACGTCGAGATCCCGCTGCAGGCCTACTTCCGCATCAACTCGGAGAACATGGGCCAGTTCGAGCGCACCCTGATCATTGCCGAGGAAGGCTCCTACGTCCACTACGTCGAGGGCTGCACGGCGCCAACCTACACCACCAACTCGCTCCACAGTGCGGTGGTCGAGATCATCGTCAAGCGTGGTGCCCGCGTGCGCTATACGACCATCCAGAACTGGTCCAAGAACGTCTACAACCTGGTGACCAAGCGGACCAAGGTGTACGGCGACGGGACCATGGAGTGGGTCGACGGAAATCTGGGCAGCAAGCTGACCATGAAGTACCCCAGCTGCTTCCTGATGGAGCCCGGCGCCAAGGGGGAGATCCTCTCCATCGCTTTCGCGGGCGAGGGCCAGCACCAGGATGCCGGCGGGAAGATCGTCCATGCCGCCCCGCATACCACCGGAACCATCTCCTCAAAGTCGATCTCCAAGGACGCCGGCCGGACCAGCTACCGCGGCCTGGTGAAAATCTATCCGGGCATGGTGGGCTGCAAGACTCACGTCAACTGCGATGCCCTGCTGCTCGACGAGGACTCCCGCTCTGACACCTATCCTTACATGGAAATCGAAGAGGACGATGTCGCCGTGACCCATGAGGCGACCGTGTCCAAGATCGGCGAGGAGCAGCTCTTCTACCTGATGAGCCGCGGTATTCCGGAGATCGAGGCTCGGGCGATGATCGTTCGCGGCTTCATCGAGCCCATCGCCAAGGAGCTGCCCATGGAGTACGCGCTGGAGCTGAATAGGCTCATCGAGATGGAGATGGAGGGCTCGGTCGGGTAGCAAGCCCGACTCGCGCCGCTCCGGGCGGTTCGCCCGGAGAACCGTGTGAAGAACACCGTACGGAGTGGGTTGCGTGGTAACTGAAGCGGAGGTCGCCGGCTTCACGCTGGAGGCAGTCGACGAGCTGTCACGGCGATTGGACGAGCCGGAGTGGGTGCGGGAGCTGAGGCGTGAGGCCTTCAGGACGTTCGAGGAGCTGCCCATGCCTTCTCGGACCGATGAGGAGTGGCGCCGCACCGACATCCGGCGTCTGAAGCTTGAGCGACTGCCACCCTACGCCCCCGCCTCAGGCGCGCCCGCAGAGTCTCCGCTCGGGTCGAACCATGAGGCCTCGACGGCGGTGCTGATCCAGGACAACGCCGAGCCGGTCAGCCGGTGGGTGCGTGAGCTCAGTCCGGAGCAGGGAGTCATCGCGTGCAGCCTCGACGAGGCGGCGCGCACGTACCCTGATCTGGTCAGGAAGCACTTGCAGACCGCCGTACCTCCGCGGGCAGGGAAGTTTCCTGCCCTCAACGGCGCCCTCTGGAGCGGCGGTGCGTTCGTGTACGTTCCTACCGGCGTCGACGTGGCGCTTCCGGTGCGCGCGCTCTTCAGCCTCAGCCGAGGAGGCAGCGCGATCTTTCCGCGCACCTTGATCGTGCTCGAGCAGGGCGCCCGGCTGACGTACATCGAAGAGTATGCCTCGCCTGACCTGCGCGGAGACGTCGGGTTGAGCGCCGGAGTGGTAGAGGTCATCGTGGGCGAAGAGGCTCGCCTGACGCAGATCACGCTGCAGGAGTATCAGGGCGACCTGTTCGATCTCAACACCCAGCGTGCTCTGCTGCAGCGGGACGCCCGCCTGGACTGGCTGGTAATCGGCCTCGGCGACGTGGTGACGAAGTCCAATATCGAGGTCGCGATGCAGGGACCCGGCGCCGAGACACAGATGCTCGGCATCCTCTGGGGGTACGATCACCAGCACACCGACTACCACACGCTGCAGGACCATCAGGCGCCCAACTGCACCAGTGACCTGCTCTACAAGGGCGCGCTTATCGACGAGGCGCAATCTGTCTTCTCGGGCCGGATTCGGGTCGAGAAGGGCGCCCACCGGACCGACTCCTATCAGGCCAACCGGACGGTGATCCTCAGCGACCACGCCTCCGCCTATCCGAGCCCAAACCTGGAGATCGAAGCGAACGACGTCCGCTGCACCCACGGAGCCAGCGTCGGCAAGGTCGACGCCGATCAGCTCTTCTACCTGATGTCCCGAGGCTTGTCGCGCGAGCTGGCTACCAAGATGATCGTGGAAGGGTTCTTCGAAGAGGTGCTGCAGCGAGAGCCGGCAGGAGCCGTCCGCGACAATCTGCGGGAGCTGATCACGCGCAAGATGGAAGCGGGACCCTCGAGCTGAGGATATGGATCCTCGGGCCGCCGGCCGGGAGGTTGGGGCGTGACTGAGGTGGTCGAGCGTGCAGCGGCGTCGGACATAGATGCCAAGCGTCTGCGATCAGACTTTCCCATCTTCCGCCGTCATATCCACGGCCACCGTCTGGTGTACCTCGACAGCGCCGCCACCTCACAGAAGCCGGAGACGGTGCTGGCCGCCATCGATCGCTACTACCGTGAGTCCAACGCCAACGTGCACCGGGGCGTGTACCTGCTGGCGGAGGATGCGACCGAGCTGTTTGAGTCGGCGCGGTCATCGGTGGCCCGGTTCATTGGTGCACCGGAGTCCGCCGAGGTCATCTTCACGCGCAATGCCAGCGAGGCCATCAACCTGGTGGCGTATGCCTGGGGACGGCACAACATCTCCGGCGGCGACGTCATCGTCACCACACCGCTGGAGCACCACAGCAACTTCGTGCCCTGGCAGATCCTCGCCTCCCAGGTGGGCGCTGACCTCGCCCTCGTCGAGCTGCATCCGGACGGGACGCTCGATCTGGACAGTCTCGACGCCCTGCTGGCGCGGGGGAGGGTCAAGCTGGTCACGGTGGCCTGGGTGTCGAACGTGCTGGGGACGATCAATCCGGTCCAGGTGATCGCACGGCGGGCTCATGATGCAGGAGCGTTGGTGCTTTTCGACGCGGCTCAGGCGGCGCCCCACCTGCCGCTCGACGTCTCCGCAACCGAAGCCGACTTTGTCGCCATAACCGGTCACAAGATGCTGGGTCCGATGGGAATCGGCGTTTTGTGGGCACGTCGAAAGCTTCTGGAGGAGATGCCGCCCTTCCTGGCCGGAGGCGAGATGATCCGCCGGGTCACCGAACAGGGCAGCACCTGGAACGAGCTGCCCTGGAAGTTCGAGGCGGGAACGCCCAACGTCGAGGGCGCCATCGGGCTGCAAGCGGCCGTAGAGTACCTGGAGGCGCTGGGCATGGACGCTATCCGGGCGCACGAGCGGCGGCTGGTGGGGCTGGCGCTCGAGCGGCTGCAACAGATTGATGGGCTTCGCCTCCTCGGGCCCGAGGACGCGGACCTTCGCGGCGGCGTGGTGGCGTTCGACATGGCTTCTGTGCATCCACATGATCTGGCCTCAATCCTCGACCGGACAGGCGTCTGCATCCGTGCCGGTCATCACTGTGCCCAACCGCTCCATGACCGTCTCGGCATCGCCGCCAGCGCCCGGGCGAGCTTCTACGTCTACAACGACGAGGACGACGTCGATGTGTTGGTCGAGGGGATCGAGACGGCGAAGCGGGTCATGGGGGCTTGACGCATGTTCAATGTTCAACGTTCGACGTTGCGCGATATGCGTGTTGACAAGCCAGAGACAGGCTACAACCCATCTGCTGGGCGTGTCCGCTGAAGCCGCAGCCATGGTGCCGGTCAAGGAGCGGCGCACGATATTCGTGCGCTGGGGTAAATGGGGTTCGAGTCCCCGTTCACGCCCAGTCGCCTCTATCTTGGAATGCGTACCTCTAGTGCCTCAGCCGTCTTCTGCAGCGTGGCAGCACACGGTAAGCGCTCACCATCTTCAATGCTGTTGACGGTAGACTGACCCACTTCGGCCACGAATGCCAACTTGCGACGTGACCAGCCAAGCGCTATGCGGCGGTCATGGACGAGTTGGGCGATGGTCTGCAGCCGCTCGTCGTCAGCGTAGTTGTCCGTAATTGGCACACGGGCGACCTCTATCGTGATTTCGTGCTTGACGCCTCTAGCGGAATCCGCGAGACTGGGGGAATGTATCGCCGCAGCGATCGAATGGCCACATCACATGGCTGGCTCGTGTCGACAGACGTCGATTGCAGATGACGACATGAACGAGGTGAAGCAATCCGCGCCGGTGCGGTTTCGGGTCGCAGGTTGATGTCGTTCGCGCACCTGGCGTCACTGGAAGGCCGAGCTTTGCGGGCCAAGCCCGAGCCTTCGACGATGGTCTACTTGGTGAAGTCGTATGACAAACCCGCTCCGTTGCCGCTCTCGCTGGGGATCGACGGGCTGTTGCCGATGTGCATCCAGGCAGTCAGTCCCTCAGTTCCCAGGTTGTCCTTCCATGACGGGTTGCTGAAGTCAATCTCCCGTTGCGTCACCGTTTTGTTTCCCTGCTTGCAGAAGGACTGATTCTTCGAGAGACTGGATCCGGTGTAGAGGAGAGACGATGCGCCGGTGATGAAGCCACGTCCTGGCTTCCCGGTCCAGATCTGAAACGCGCCGATGCCGGCGTCAAGCGTCGGCGGCGGCGCCACATCCGTATCCCAGTCCCAGCGCATCGCACCCAGAGGATGCGGCAGTTGAACCTGCCGCAGAAACATGATCTGCTCGGGTCCCAGCTTTCCGTTCGACAGGCGAGGGGCCCAGCCCTGAAAGTACTCGGAGCCCACGATCTTCCCCGCAGATGCGACGGGCAGGCCGGGCGAGGTCCAGTGGTAGCCAGTAAAGCAGGGGAACAACCGGTTGGCGAGACAATCGTTGTTGTAGGTGGCCGTCGCAGTCGTCGTGAAGGACACGGGCTTGTTCTTGGTGCCGACCGAGCCCCAGCTGCTGCCGCCCTCGGCCCCGGTAGCGAAGGTCAGGGAGCCCTTGACACTGTTGTTGGTGAGGGTCTGGCCACTGCACTGAGGCGTACCCTGGGAGATCTGCTTCATGTCGAGATGCAGATGGCCGAACGGCTGAATCCTGTCATACGTGTCCAAGCTCCAAGCCTTGGTCTCGGAGGAGTATGAGAAGGCGTCGGGCGAGAGCGGGAAGTCCCACTGATGCGTCTCGCCCTGGGTGCACGTGTTGCAGCCGTAGTCGGATAGCAGCACATAGAGGTGAAAGTCGCCGAATGGATTGTTGACGTACAAGTTGAGGATTAGATGGTGGCCGTTGGAGCTTGTGAGTTTCACATTGTTCGTCTGTGAGTAGTAGTCACCGAAGTTCGGGGTCGAATTGCTATGGAATCCTGCGGCGTCCGCCGTCACTGGGCTTACAGCAGCCCAGCACGAAAGCAGCAGGATGGAACCAAGTATGGCTGGGATTGCGGCGCGGCCGGCTGAGATACGTCGATTCATGTTCTGGAAACTCCTATGTACGAGCTCGATCCGATCGGGCTCGGACCTGGCTCCAGTGTCCCGCGGCCATGTTCCAGTCATGTTCCAGATCCAAGTCCTACCGGCGAAGTCGGGTCCGGATCGTCTGGACACCGGCGGGGCCGTTGGACCGTGGAAGTGAACCGGTGAATCGACAGGCCCTGCGCACCTCCGGTCGACCATCCACTCGAACGGCAAGGTCGGCAGGTTCTGGCTCGGACGAGGAGGCCGCCCATTCATGTCTCCAAGCGACTCGGCGGGAGAGTCGAGGTGAGGGTAGAAGGGCCAGCGCCGCCTTAGAATGGCACGTGGACGACCTCTACCGCGACATCGTGCTTGACGCCTACCGGAATCCGCGAAATCGCGGTGAGATCGCGCCCGCGGATGCCAGCTTCGAGGACGAGAACCCGCTCTGTGGGGATGTCCTGCACATCGACCTGCGGATTCGGGACGGGATGATCGAGGACGCCAAGTTTCACGGTCATGGCTGCGCCATCAGTCAGGCCTCGGCCGACCTGATTCTCGAGCGGGTCAAGGGACAGCCGCTCGACGTCGTCCAGACGCTGGGGCGCGACGACGTCTTCCAGGAGCTGGGCGTCGAATCGCTGACCGTGTCGAGAGTCAAGTGCGCCATGCTGGCTCTGAAGGTGCTCAAGGGGGCCGCGTACGGCCTGGAGCCCATCCGCGGCTGATGGTCTGGGTGCCCGTGTGCAAGACGGCCGACGTCTCGTCGGGAGATGCGGCCTGCATTAAGCTCGACGATCGCTTCCTCGCCATCTACAACGTCGACGGCGAGTTCTTTGCCAGCGATGATTCCTGTACCCACGAGGAGGCCTCGCTCGCCGAAGGCTTCCTCGAGGATCATCTCATCGAATGCCCGCTGCACGGGTCGCAGTTCGACGTTCGCAGCGGAGAGGTTCTCAGCCTTCCGGCCGTCAGGCCACTCAGGACGTACCCCGTTCGCCTCGAGGGCGACGACGTTCTAGTGGAGCTCGACCGGTAGACTGGAAAAGAAGGGGACAGACCTATGACAACCGAGCAGGCCACGCCTTCCGAGGAGCTGATCCTCGAGGCTCTGAAAGAGGTGCACGATCCCGAGATCGGGATCAATATCGTCGACCTTGGCTTGATCTATGGGACTGAGGTCGACGAGCAGGGCAGTGTTACGATCACGATGACCCTGACCACTCCCATGTGCCCGCTGAACGAGTACATCGACGCGGCCGTCAAGAGTGCGCTCGAGGAGGTCCCGGGTGTCACCGGCAGCCACGTGAATCTGGTCTGGACACCTCCGTGGGGGCCTGACAAGATGAGTGAGGATGCCCGCCTCGAGCTGGGCTTCTGGTGAGGTTCGGCACCAGCTGATTTAGGGTTGCGTCCGGCAGCGGGACACTGCATCCGCCGATGAGTCCACCGCGCCGAGACTACATGCGGATGCGTTGCGGCGCCGCGTAGACGTTGAAGCGGTGGTCGCGGAGGAAGCCGACCAATGTCAGGTTTGAGCCTCGGGCCAGCTCAACTGCCAGACTCGACGGCGCCGAGACCGCGACGACCACGGCAATTCGGGCCATGAGAGCCTTCTGGACCACCTCAAACGAGGCTCGCCCGCTGACCATGAGGATACTGTCCTCGCAATCCAGGCCTGACCCTACGATCCTGGCGCCGACCACCTTGTCGACGGCGTTGTGCCGGCCGACGTCCTCCCGCACCACCTCGAGGACTCCATCCGGATCGAAGAGAGCGGCGGCATGCAGCCCACCGGTCCGGGCAAACACCGCCTGCTCCCGGGAGAGCGCTTCTCCCAGTCCGGCCAGAACGGTTGGGCGAACTGAAAAGCCGGCCGAAACAGGCGCCGCTTGTGCCCGCACCGATTCCAGGGCAGCCCTTCCACAAATGCCGCAGCTGGAGCTGATAAAGCTGTGCCGTTGCCAGCGCGACGGGTCGACCGTCGCCGGATCGCGCGGATTGACGTTGACGATGTTGCCGTCGGCAGCCGGGTCCTGGTCCGGATCCGAGCAGTAGGCCACAGCGGCAACGTCAGCCGGGCTGGAGATGATTCCCTCGGTAAGCAGGAATCCCGTGGCCAGGTCGAAGTCGTGGCCGGGAGTGCGCATGGTGACCGCCACGCGGTAGCCGGCCAGTCGGATTTCGAGCGGCTCCTCCACCGCCAGGTGATCCATCCCTTCCGAGGCTTGGCCGTCTCTCCAAGAGACGATGGCGCACTGGGCTTCGGCCTGCTGGACGATGGCCGGCCCGTGGCCGGATTCCCTACTCGTAGGCTATGGCCCGGAGCACGTCCAGCTTGGCGGCACGGCGCGCCGGGAAGGCCGCGGCAACGACGCCGAAGACGGCGGCCACCACCACCCAAATCAGGAGCTGGCCGATGGGAAGGGTGAATTCAATCCCCTGACTCTGCAGCCCAATGGTGATGATGACCGAGAGACCAATGCCGAGGAGGAGGCCCAGAACAGCGCCGATGACCGCCGTGATCACACTCTCCCATCGAACCATCCACCGGATCTGCCTTCGTGTCGTGCCGATGGCTCTCAACATGCCGATCTCGCGAGTGCGCTCGTAGATGGAGAGCACGAGGGTGTTGATGATGCCGAAGAGTGAGACGATGATGCTCAAGGCCAGCAGTGCGTAGATCAAGGCCAGCAGGCTGTTGATGCTGCTGTCTTCCTGATTCTTAAACTGCTGCTGAGACATGATCGAGAGTGCAGGATATCGGCTGCTGAGCACCGACGAGAGCCGCTGCTCCAGCCGCGAGACGTTCTGGCCGGCCGCAGCCTGAACCACCACGATGTCGAAGTCGGGCTGAGCCCAGTCACGCCGGAAGGTGGAGTTCGCGATCTCGACTCCCGAAATGAGACCACTGGCCTTGTACACCCCGGCCACTCTGAAGGTGTCACGGACTCCCGCTGCGGTCAGAAAGTGGAGCGTTGAGCCGATGTGGACGTGGTTCGCCGACTGGAAGCCGTCGTCGACGATCGCCTGGTGGGGTCCGAGACTCCTGACGGTCGCGTCGGAGCCGTGCTTCCACCGGTAACGGTACACTCTGGCGGCCGTGGCCGGGTCGATGCCGTCCACGGTGGTAGTGCCCACCCCGCGAATCGAGGCCACGTCGCGCCTGTATGCGGAGACGATGGAAACGCCGGGAACGGCGGCAATGTCAGAGACCGCTGCCGGGACGATGGTGTTCTGGTTGGTCTGGTTGTTGTCGACGATATAGGTTCCGGCGATGTCCCGGTTGATGGCGTCGTTGGCGGACAGCTTGAGCTCAGCGGCGAAGATGGTAACGAACGCCACCAGCGCAAGTCCCACCATGAGCGCCGCGGCGGTGATCGCGGTTCGGGATGGATTGCGAACGGTGTTCTCGCGAGCCAGACGGCCGGTGATGCTGGTCAAGCGTTCGATCGGCCAGCCCACAACCGCCGCGATGGGCTTGATGAGCTGCGGGCTGAGCATGGCGACGCCGATGAAGAGGAGTCCGGCACCCAGCCCGATGAGAATGAGCCGCTCACCGGCAGAGGAGATCGAGGCGAAGATCCCGAGAAGCGCAAAAAGGATTCCGGCCGCAATCACGAGACCGGCCAGATAGGGTGTGAGGTGGGCGAACCGGCTCCGAGGGAGGGCGACACCCTCTCGCATGGCCGCCATCGGTGGTACGCGGGTGGCCCGGATGGCGGGGACCATCCCCGCCGCCACGCTGACCAGGATCCCGACCGCAAGGGCCACGACCACCGTTCGCGCCTCCAGGACGAGCCCGGTGTTGGGAAGGTTTATGCCGAGCGCCACGAAGAGTCCGTTGAGGCCTTTCGCGACACCGAATCCAGCCAGTAGGCCGATCACGGCAGAGACCAATCCGATCAGAAACGCTTCCAGCACGACTGTTCGCAGAACCTGGCCTCGGGTCGAGCCGAGGGTGCGCAGCAGGGCGAATTCCCGTGAACGTTGGGCCACGGTGATGGAGAAGGTGTTGAAGATGATGAATGCGCCCACGAACACCGCGATACCGCCGAAGACGAGCAGCGCGATGGTTAGGAAATTCAGCGCGGTGCCGATTTGCGAAGCCTGGCTGGCTGCCTGCTGCTCACCGGTGCGCACCCTGACGGAAGGCCTGAGCGCAAAGGGGATACGGCTCTCAATGTTGCGCACGACCCGCTTCTGCGAAATGCCCGGCTGCCCCATAACCGAAATCTGATCGAACTTGCCCACCTTCCCGGTCAGACGCTGAGCGGTGTGCAGATCGACCTGGATCAAGGTGGCCCCACCGATTGATCCCACATCTCCGAACCTGGTCTCGCCGACGATGGTGAAGGTCTGCAGCGGAGCAGCCGCGGCAATGCCGATATGCTGCCCGATTCGGAGGTGGTCACGCTGCATCGTCGATTGGTCGAGGACGAGCTGGCGGCCGTGGGGCCAGGCGCCTTTGACCAAGGTGAGCTGATTGAAGCGCTGATCGCCGATTCCGAAGAGGAGTGACGGAGCGCCGCCCGAGGAGCCGAACCGACGTCGAACCTTGCCAACTGTCCCGAGCCGCTTGTTGGCCTCGAAGAGGCTTGCCTGGTCGGCAATCTCGCCGTCGGCTGCCGAGACCCCCGGAGCGCGCTGGACGATGGGCAGCAGGCTTGCCGGGACCGGAGGATTGCGCTCGAAGGCGGACGATACGACGGCCCGTCCGGTGATGACGGCGTCGATATGCCTAGTTGTCTGCTGAAAGATGCTGTTGAAAGAGCTGCTGATGGTATCGGTCAGCACGTAAGTGCCGGAAATCATGGAGACGCCGAGGATGATGGCGATCATGGTGAGAACGGTTCGGAGCTTGCGGGCCAGCAGGCCCCGCAGTTCGGCTGCTATCACGCGATGGTCTTCATCAGGTCGAGGATCTCGTCGACGGTTCCGGAGGGCCTGTCGCCCACGACCCGGCCGTCGGCCAGGAACAGGATGCGGTCGGACTTCGATGCGGCCAGGGGATCGTGCGTGACCATGACGATCGTCTGGCCGAACTGGTCGACGGCCTGGCGCAGCAAGGAGAGGACCTCGGCGCTGGCGGTTGAGTCGAGATTGCCCGTGGGCTCGTCCGCGAACACCACTGCAGGCTTGGTGATCAAGGCGCGGGCGATCGCTACTCTCTGTTGCTGACCTCCGGAGAGCTCAGCCGGTTTGTGGTCTAACCTTGGCCTCAGACCGACGGCATCGATCAGCTGCGCAAAAAAGGCTTGGTCCACACGCTGGCCCCCGATCTTCAGCGGCAGCAGGATGTTTTCCTCGGCTGTCAGCATTGGGAGCAGGTTGAAGAACTGAAACACGAAGCCCACGCGTGTGCGCCGCATCAAGGTGAGCTGCTTGTCGCCCATCCGTGTGATGTCCTGCCCGTCGAGGAAGACGTGGCCCGTCGTGGGCTGGTCAAGGCCGGCGAGAATGTGCATCAGCGTCGACTTGCCCGATCCTGATGGGCCCATGGTGGCCGTGAAGCTGCGCCTCTCGAACTCGACCGTGACGTCCTTCAGGGCGTCGACGATGGCGTCTCCCTGTCCGAATTGGCGCGAGATGTGCTCCGCTCTCACGACCGCTTGGACGGTGGGGACATCGGGGTTTGCGGTTACAGTGTCTACGCTCATCAGGGGCTCCATCAGCTCGAGGTTCAGCCCGAGGCATTAAGGCGACGGGCATGACTTGTATCCAGTTTACGCTAGCGACTTCCCCCGCGGCGGGTTGCAACGGACCCCTGCTCGTTGAACCGTCTGGCCAGCTCTGCGATGCGCGCCGAAGCCTGTACCGTGTTGAGCCGGTCCTCCTCTGATGCCTCCAGACCGAGGAGCCGGCAGAGCTTGCCGATTGTCGCCAGCTGATTCGGCGTGGCCGGTTCGCCCGAGGCATCCGACTCGCCGGGGTTTCGAGCCGGCGCACCATCACCGCTGACGGGAGGCGAGGTGGAGATGGATGTGCTTCGGTCGAGGACGTCTTCCTGTGATTCGCCGGACGAGGCCGCCTCGCGCTCTCCGCTAGATGCCTGGGGCAGGTCGAGCGCGTCGGCCAGGGTACGAGACTTGGCCCGCAGCTCCGCCCGGGCGATCGGAGTCATGCCCTCCAGGCGCTCAACGGAGGCGCTGGCGTCGCCGATGGCTGAGAAGCGGCGATCGTCCACGATCGCCTCGGCCAGCACGATTGCCGTCTGCTGATTACTGTCGTCGGGCGCCTGCAGCAGAGTTGCCGTTAAGCAGCTCAAGCCCCCGTGATGCGCGCGGTGGAGCAGGTTGCTATAGGTGGCGTCGGCGTCGGATTCGTGCTCCGGAATCTCGCTCATGGCTCCCTCTGGTTTAGTACGCCTGTCCTAATTATGCTCCCGAGACTCAGCTCAGAGCAACCTACTATGGCCAGTCAGGCGCTTTAATGAAACAATGGAGGGTGGAGCGACGTATCAAACATCATGGGCATGAGGCGACGATGAGCTCTCCGACCACAGAGTCGGCACGGAGCGAGGTGCGCCGCCTCGTCAGTCTGGCGACCGAGGGCGACCACGCAGCCTATGCCCGCCTGGTCGAGCACTACCGCGAATCCCTTTTCGGCCTGGCCCTTAGGATTCTCAGGCGGGGACCGGAAGCGGAGGACGCGGTCCAGGAGGCGTTTATCAAGGCCTACGTTCACCTCGACTCATACGACGACTCCTACAGCTTCTACACCTGGATATCCGCCATCCTCACCAATGTCTGCTACAGCACCCTGCGCGCTCGTGACTGGCAGGTGGCGTCGATGCCCGATGGGCTCCTGCGCGTAATGCGGGCCGTCGACCGCCGGGAGGATCCCGAGTTGTCTCTGCTGCTGGCCTCCCGCAATGAGGTTCTGCGGGCTGCGCTCCATGCATTACCGGAGAAGTACCGGGAGGTGCTGACGCTGCGCTACTGGAGCGACCTGAGCTATCAGGAGGTCGCGGACGCGACGGGGTTGACGTTGGGAGCGGTCAAAACCCAGATACGGCGAGCCACGCTGATGCTGCGCGAGACGCTCATGGGAATGGGTCCGGAGTTGCTGACCGAGGGCGCATAGATGGATCGCGACTGGTCCGGTGACCGAGCGGGGGGTCCCGCCTCCTCCGACTTTGTCCTGCGTCTTCAGGCACGTCTCCGCGACGCCGACGAGCAGCGTCGACGACGTGCGCGGCTGCGCAGATGGCGCTGGCGGGTGTTCGCCGTGTTCCCGGTGGCCGGCGCAGTGTGCTGGGCGGTACTCCCATGGACGTTTGCCGACGGAGTGCGGGCCATGATAGGGTTCATGACCTACTTCACGCTGCTGCTCTCGGTCGGACATCAGGCTGACTCCAGCTTCATGACCTATCTGGGCATCGGATACGTGCCCGCTCTCGTCGACGCCCTGCTGTTCATCGGGGTCGTCAGCTGGCTCGTCTGGGCCTCGCGACCACAGGACTCCAGATCCGGGCGGCAAGAGCCCGGGATATGACCGTCAACTTCAAACGCGTGGTGTTTTTGGCCGCCTGGGTGATTGCGCTGGCGGTCGCGGCATCCGTGCCTGCGCTGGCCCTCATCCGCGGGACCATCTGGATCGGGCCGCAGTCCTACCGTGCGCAGGGTCCGCTCACTCACCCCCTCCTGGCCCTCGGGGCCAACGTCGTCCTCCCACGCGGCTCTCGCGCCATGGTCATCTCGGTGCTGGGCTCAGTTCACGTCTCGGGTACCACCCACGACGACATTGCGGGCATCGACTCACCCATCTACCTCCAGCACGGGGCAGTGATCGGACGGGACGTAATCGCCGTGGGGAGCACCGTCTTTCGGGGTCCCGGGGTGCGGCTCATCGGACGGGTGGGTGGCCAGATGAGCGCCTGGGCGGGGAAAGGCACTCCAGGTCGCCAGGACTGGATTCAGGCGACGTGGCAGTACAGCCGCCTGAGCTTCGCCGCCGGACTGGCGCTCCTTCTGGTCTGTACCTGCATTTCCCTGGTGCTGCCCTGGCAAACCGTCCTGGTCGCCAACCGGCTGTACAGCGATTTGCCCCGGAGTCTCATGGCGGGACTCATGGGCCTGTTTTTGTTCGCGTTCCTGGCGGTGCCGCTTGGGCTGAGCTTGTTTGGCCTACCCTTTGCTCTGCTCCTCTCAGTGGCGGCCGCCGCGGCCTGGCTATTAGGCCTTACGGGTGCGTCTCTGCGGCTAGGGAGGTATCTGGCTCGATTGAGGCGGCACGAGGCCGGGCTCTTGTGGGCGGTGGTATCGGGCATGTTCGTGGTGGGCGTGGTGACGGCGCTACCCTGGGTTGGGCCGCTGCTGGTTGGGCTGGCAGGCACAGCCGGCGCCGGATCCCTGGCCCTTACCATGATCGATCGCGCCCGGCCGGCGGAAACGATCTCCGCAGTGCCTGTGGAGGACGAAACTTTCTCTGAGATGCGCGCGTATATAGATAGAGGCGAGCGTTTGCATGTCGATTGACTGCGGGGAGTCCGCAGGTAGGGGGTGAGCATGACCGACCTTTCGACCCTTGAGATCCTTCAAGAGCCAGAAATACAGGTAATCACGCCGCCGGGCGAGGTCCACGCCGTCTTCCGGGTCAATACCACACGCGCGCCTCAGTTCATCGACATTACCGATACGGTCGAGGGACTCTTGCAGACGAGCCGGCTGGGCTCGGGCATCGCGGTCGTCACTTCCCAGCACACGACGGCTTCGATCAAGGTGAACGAGAATGAGCCCGAGCTGCTGAAGGACATGGAGGAGTTCCTCTGCGGGATTGCGCCCCCCGACAGCTATTACCGGCACAACGACTTCACCGTGCGCACCATCAACGTCGAGGAGGACGAGTGCCCCAACGCGCACTCGCACTGTCAACACCTGCTGCTCAATGCCAGTGAGTCGATCCCGGTCATGGGAGGACGGCTGATGCTGGGTCGCTGGCAGCGGATCTTTTTGGTCGAGCTAGACCGGCCGCGCGCGCGCACTATCGTCGTCTCCTTCCTCGGCACCCGCTCGTAAGGTCGAACCCGGTCTGAGCGCAGCTCACCTGACGGCCGGTCGAAGTGGCCCTTATCCCGACCTGGAGGAGAGGCGGTACCGGAGCTGGCATCAGACGACGGAGCTGGCGATACCTGGTCCGGATGAGGCTGCCAACCTGATCGAGTCGGTGGGGATCGCGAGCGTGTACCCGGCCTCGCCGGAGGTGGCGAACCTCTTCCATGCTCATGTCGGCGATCCTGAGGCGCGAACCGAGTCGACGTGGGACAGCCCATCCGGTCGAGTCTATTCGTGGCGGTGGAGTTTGGGACGGAGCCAGGCGGCATTTTATGCTCCCGTCGTCCGTAAGAAGGCCACGTTCCTGCGCTGGTCGCTCCTGGCTCCTGTCCTGAGGCTGGTCGCCGACCGGCGAACGCCTGATGAGCTATACGATACGGGTGCTATCTCGGCCGCAGCGTACCGAATCGCGCGGGTGTTGGAGGCCGCTGAAACGCCCGTTTCCACCGGCGACATCCGAAGGGAAGCAGATTTCCCGGCCGGCCGCGAGAGCGGGGCGGCATACCACAAGGCTCTGGCGGAGCTTGACGACCGCCTGCTGATAACCAGCGAGTTCATGGACGACGAGGGCCAGAAGCACCATGGCTTGATCTATCTACGACACCGGAACGATATCGAAGCTGCGGACGCGATGCCGGCGGATGAGGCGATGATCCTGCTGCTGCGGGCCTATCTCCCGGCCGCCTCGTACATCGTCCCAGCGGTCCTGGCGCGCCACCTACGCCTCGACAAGCCGCTGCTCGACTCGGCTCTGGAGGGACTGTGCTCCTCGGGTGAGGTCATGCCGGTCGAGATGCCGGGACAGAAAGGCGCTGCATATGCGTGGACAGAGGCGTTGGGCCAGCCTCCGAAGCGGCAGTAGCCTACCTTCCGATCGGACTTCAAGCCTTCAGCTTCAAATTGCCTCCGACAAGCTCGTTCAGTAGAGGAACATGGGCATCCCCATGAGGTGGCGTACCTTGGGTCGGTATCGGTCCTGGTCGTAGAGCTCGTCGACGTCCACGCGCCGGACGCCGGCGCCGATGGCCTCGATTGGAATCTCGCTGTACACCCCGCGGTTGAGGCCGACCATGATGCCCGATCTCCCGTTAACCGCGAGGTCGAGCGCCAGGCTTCCATAGCTGGTGGCCACCATCCGATCAAGGGAGTCCGGCGCGCCTGAACGCATGAGATAGGCGAGCTGCTGATAGACGGTTCCCACGCCGGTAAGTCGCTTGAGCTCATCGCTCAGGATCTGTCCGATGCCTCCCAGCTTTCGATGCCCGTAAGCGTCCTCGGCGCCCGATTCGACCACCCCGCCGCCTGACAGGACAGCGCCCTCGGATACGGCGATGAGCGCATAGTGTGACGGATTGCGCTCCCGATCTTCCGTGATGAGCTGTGCCAGCCTGGAGGCGTCCACAGGTACCTCCGGGATTACCGTGCGATCGGTGTCGGCGAGGTAGCCGGTCACCAATGCGGTCTCACCCGAGTTGCGCCCAAACAGCTCGATGATCCCGATCCGCTCGTGTGACCCGATGGTCGAGCGCAGAGCATGGATGGCTTCTATACTCCGGCTGACGGCCGTCGAGAAGCCGATGCAGTAGTCGGTGCCGTGAACGTCGTTATCCATCGTCTTGGGGATGGCGACAACGTGGAAACCTTCGCGATGCAGCCGGAGCGCGTAGCTCAGAGTGTCGTCGCCGCCGATCGGCAGGAGGGCATCCACACCCAGCCGGTCGAGCACCCGGAGGACATGCGAGGTGCAGTCAACGGCATCGCTGCCGGTCGCAGTGGGGCGAAGGAAGGCGGGGAGACTATCCATCGATACCCGTCCAGGGTTGGTCCTGGAGGTGTGCAGGTAGGTTCCCCCGTAACGGTCGATTGTCCGCACCCGGGCGGGAGTAAGGTCGACGACGCAGGCGGCGTTATCGTCGGCCTCGAGATCGTACTCGAGCAAGCCTGCCCATCCACGTCGAATGCCGATGACGTCGTGGCCATCTCCAGCTGCTCGGTCTACTATCGCTTTGATGGCGGGGTTCAGGCCCGGTACATCTCCTCCGCCCGTCAATACTCCAAGACGCATTCGCCCTGCTCCATCTCTGGTTCTCTCCCGATTATGGCGGCCTCGATGGCACGCTACAGCCGGCGCACGGCGTCGACCTTCGCTTGGGAGGCCGGCACACCCACTAGCGTGATCTTTCGGACCTCACAATCAGAGCGTGTTAGGCGACGGCGGGTGTTGCTGTGTGGCCGGGACCGGGGGCAAATGTCGCAGGTTGGCGCAATCTGCGAGCGTTTGGCTGTTGCGCACGTCCGGACCATGCACAGACATCGCGGTACATCCGGCCTCGTCCGGCTGACCAACAATCGCAGGAATCGATCCCCCTCCCGGAGAGACCCGGCTACATTTGGCTTCGCGGGGCAATTTGACACGGGATCAGGCACGTCTCGGGGGATGCGTTCGACATTCGACCTACCACGGAAATGTAGACAGATGCTTTCGAGACCAATGCTTCTCTGGCTCCGCCCACGACGAACCATTAGACATTTGTGCGAGAATGAAACGAAGAGTGGGCGACGGAGAGGCTGTCCGTCGTGCAAATCCGTGAGTCGAGGCGAAATGTCCGACCTCACCCCGAGGTGTCGCGCCTGCTGCGGCACTGCCCTGGTCCGCCTCGATCGCCGCACTGAGTACCCTATCCGCGGTGAGCTTCATCAGCTACAGTGGTATCGGTGCCAGGTGTGCTACGAGCTGACGGCTGCATCCACCGTTGTCAGAAGCTATGCTGATGAAGGCGCCTTGCCGGCAGATCGGGCCATCGAAGCCGAGGTTTGAGGGTCAAGGGTTGAGGCCCGGACACTTTTGCCCGGCGAGGCCCTCTGAACCTGCCCATACGTTCCCGTCTTCCACACCATAAACTCCTGACCGGAACCACGCAGGACCACGGACGGCAAGTTGGATCGTCGATGGTCGTTTGACTCCAGGCCCAGGGCCTTCTCTCTAAGGCGCTTACAAGAACCCATGTCGCACATACATTTAAATTCACCGGCCGAGCTTGGATAGCCCAGAGCCCATCCTCCATGCCGTCTGGCGTAGCCAGCGTGGACCGGGGGATGATCCGGCCCTCGTCGTCTGGGGCGAGGATGCTTCAGAAGGGCACCGCTTTGCGCTGCCCTCGGCAGACATCCGCCAGGCTCTCAACTCCAACGGTGGCGGGCATGCCTCGCGTCTGACACTGCTGCTGCCGATGAGCGGTGACCGGCCACTGGCCTCCACGCACGCGGAATTCGAAGGCGAGGTCGAGCTGGCGCCGCTGGAGGTGAGCGGGCTGGCGCTTCCGCCCGGCGAAGCAGTCCGGAACCTGGTCGAGCTGCAGGAAGACGGCCCTCGCCTGGGGGACGACCTCCTCTTCTGGAGGATGGCTGCCCGCTTCGCGCTCGAGTTCATGGCCCGGGAGCGCTTCATCCCGGTGCTCGGACACAGCGGCGAGACCGCCGTCGGCCGGTGGGTGCCGCTGCTGCAGGGCGATGACCGCAGACGCTTCGCCGACCTTGCTGCGGCCATGCCCCCGGCCTGCTACGCCGTCGTAACCGCCGAAGACTTCGCGGTGTCCCAAAACGACATCCTTTTCGAGTTTCTGGCCTACGCTGTGGACCAGCTCGCCCGGAGCTGGCTGGTCGAGCGGTATAGCGGCGGCAGGTCCGCCTCTTCGACCGTAGAGGGATCCTCGGCGGCCCTACGCAGCTGGATCTCGTCGCTAACGGCGGAGAATCCACGTCCGGTCGCGAACGCGGAGCGGATTGAAGGCGCCGTCGTCGAGTGGCTGGAGCCTCTCTTCGAGACCCCCGACGCCCTGGGCTTCCGTACCTGCATGCGCCTGCGGCCGCCCAAGGAAGGGAGTGAAGAGTGGACCCTCACCTTTCTCCTTCAGTCGGTTGACGACCCTTCCATCCTGGTTCCCGCCGGTCAGGTCTGGCGTGAGCGCGGCCGCCAGTGGGACGCCGTGAAGGAGCGGTTCCGGCGTCCTCAGGAAAAACTTCTCTACGACCTGGGACTCGCGGCCCGAGTGTTTCCGCCTGTGGCCAAGGGCTTGAAGAACCAGCACCCGGAGATCGTGCGGCTCACGGTGAACGAAGCCTATGCCTTTTTGAAGGAGGCGGCGCCGGTTTTGGAGGAGAGCGACATCGCCGTTGTCGCGCCGGGCTGGTGGAGCCGCCGGAGGACGGGGCTGGCGTGGCGGGTCCGCGTACTTCCGGTTGAGGGCGAGGCTGTCGCCGGCTTCAACACGCCGGTGCGATTCAAGTGGCAAATCATCCTCGGCGGAAAGCCGCTGTCCCCCGAAGGGTTCAACCGCCTGGTGCGCATGAACACCCCGCTGATCCGACTCCGGAACGAGTGGATCGAGCTGAACCCAGAGGAGGCCGAACGGGTCCAGCGCTTCTGGACCGCGCAGCGAAGCAACGGCACGGCCACTCTCCTACAGGCTCTTGACCTGACCGCACAGGACGAGGTCATGGGGCTGGCTATTGAGCGGGTCGAGTTCGAAGGCTGGCTCGAGGGCTTCGCGGCCGGTGCCGCCCATACTGCCGACCTGGACCCTGAGTCACTGCATGGCGAGCTCCGACCATACCAAAAGCGCGGCGCCGGCTGGATGGAGTTCATGGTCGGCCACGGATTCGGAGCGGTACTGGCCGACGACATGGGTCTGGGGAAGACGGTGGAGATGATTGCCCTGCTCCTCCATCGAAAAGAGATCGGGACACTCCAGGGACCCGTGCTACTGCTGTGCCCGATGTCCGTCGCCGGCAACTGGGTCCATGAGATCAGGCGATTTGGGCCCTCGCTGCGTGCCCTGCTCCACCATGGTCCGGGACGATACACCGGCCAGGCCTTCGTGCAGGCGGCAGGAATGCACGACGTGGTCATCAGCACCTACTCTCTCGTCAACCGCGACCTGGAACAGCTGAAATCGGTGCAGTGGCAGGGAGTGGTACTGGACGAGGCGCAGAATGTGAAAAACCCGGACACCCAGCAGGCGCGTGCGGTGCACCAGATCACCTCGGGCTTCCGGGTGGCCCTAACGGGTACACCTATAGAAAACCGCCTGGCTGAGCTGTGGTCCATCATGGACTTCTTGAACCCTGACTATCTCGGCCCGCAGGCGTCATTCCAGCACCGATTCGCGGTCCCGATCGAGCGCGGCGGCGACAGTGCCATGGCGCGTCAGCTGCGCCGGTTGGTCGCGCCGTTCATCCTTCGCCGGCTCAAGACCGATCCCACCGTCATTGCCGACCTGCCCGAGAAGATGGAGATGAAGGTCTACTGCTCGATGGCCCCGAAGCAGGCGGATCTCTACGAGGCGACGGTGGATGAAATGCTGCGGAAGATCGACTCCGCCGACGGCATTCAGCGCCGTGGTCTAGTCCTGGCGACGCTCACCCGCCTGAAGCAGATCTGCAACCATCCTGGACATGTGCTTGGGGAAGAGCAGCTGCAGGCCGCCCAGTCCGGAAAGCTGCTGCGCTTGGAGGAGATGCTGGAGGAGGTGATCGCGGAGGGCGACAGCGCACTCGTGTTCACTCAGTACGCGGAGTTCGGACGCAAGCTGCAGAAGTACCTGGAACAGCGTCTCGGCGTCGACGTCTTGTACCTCCATGGAGGTACGCCTCGTTACATGCGTCAGCGACTCATCGATCGTTTCCAGGATCCGCGGCGCGGCTCGATGATCTTCCTGCTCTCGCTCAGGGCAGGTGGATTAGGACTCAACCTCACCCACGCCAACCACGTCTTTCACTTTGACCGGTGGTGGAATCCCGCGGTGGAGGAGCAGGCGACCGATCGCGCCTTCCGTATCGGACAGACAAGAGATGTTCAGGTCCACAAATTCATCTCGCTTGGAACCCTGGAAGAGCACATAGACGACATGCTTGAGAGCAAGAAGTCGCTGGCAAGCGAGATCATCGGCACCGGCGAGGGATGGCTCACTGAGCTGTCCACAAAGGAGCTGCGTGACGTCCTGAGCATGAGACGCGATTTGGTAGGAGTTCAGTGAGGTGACCGAGGGCACTTCGCCGGGGGAAGAAGCCCGCCTCACTCCTCCCGAGTCCAGACCGCGACGCCGCCGGAGCCGTCGAGGGAGACCCAGAGCTGCCGGTCAAGGTGCCTCCGGTACGACGGCCGCGGGAATGGGGGGCGGTCGTCAGGGTGGTCAGACGGAGGTGAAGCCGCCGGCTGAGCAAGCCAGGCAGGGACAGTCCGTTGCTCAAGGCCGTAGGCGACGCCACCGCGGGAGAGCGACGGCCACCACCAGTCTGTCCTCCGGCGCTTCCACCGGCCAGAGAACTGAACCGGGGGTCAGGTCTCTGCGCAAGGCTCCCGGGCGTGCGACCTCGCGGCGCAAGCCGGCCACCCGGGGAAGGCCTTCCACCAGACTTCCGGCGAGGACAAAGGCTCCAGCTGAGTTCGGCACGCATTGGTGGGCGCGTCGGTGGCTGGCCGCCCTGGAGCGATTTGGATGGGCCGCGCGGCTGGAGCGAGGGCGCGACTATGCCCGAAGGGGAAACGTCCTCGACCTTGACATAAAACCGGGGATGGTGACGGCAAAGGTGCAGGGGTCACGGCCGCGACCCTATAACGTCGAGATCGGCCTGCAAACCCTAGACGACGAGCAGTGGGATCGAGTGATAAAGCGCCTTGGCCGGCAGGCGCTCTATGCCGCCAAGCTTCTGGCCGGCGACATGCCCCAGAACATCGAGGACATCTTCAACGCCGCCGATGTGTCGCTGATCCCCAAGAACGCCTCAAGCTTCACCATGAGCTGCACCTGTCCCGACGAGGCCATCCCGTGCAAACACATCGCCGCCGTCCACTACGTGCTCAGCTCGGAGTTTGACCGCGACCCCTTCGTCCTCTTTGAGCTACGCGGGCGAACCCGCCAGGACGTAGTCAAAGCGCTTCAGGGGCGCCCGCAGGATCAGTCCCTCAACGCGCTCCCCTTGATCCCCTCGGGCAACGGCACGGGTGTGCCCACTTTGGAGGGCTTCTGGCGGGCAGCCCGCCCCCTCGACGATTTCCCGGTTCATATCGTGCCGGCCCCAGTCCCCGGAGCCTTGGTGAAGCGGCTCGGCCCCATCCCCATTCGAAGCCAGTCCGACGAGTGGCGGCAGCAGCTCTTCGACGTCTACCGCTTAGTCAGCCGGCGGGCATACGCGTTCGGACGGGGAGACGAATCCAACGGCGGCGGACCAGCCGAACAGGGGAAATAGGGGTGCGATCCACTTCGTCGCTCTCAAGAGGAGAGGATTTGTCGCTCGACCCGTCCGCCGTGAAGCCTCCACTCATCTGGCCGACAATGTGCCGCTCTGAACTCAGGCCGCCTGAAACGGGCTATAATCCCGCATGACTTTGCCACCGTTTCTCAGTCCCGCTTGTCGTCGCCGGCGCCGTCGAAGGCGGCCTTGGCCGCCGGACGAGTGGTCGTATCTGATACACGCTCCGCGGCTCCATGGGCGCCGGGACGGGGTGTTGCGACGCACAGGGATATCACCTCCGAGACATACCTTACTCGGTTTCAACGCGTGACCATGTATAAGCGTTTCGGGTTGGTGACGGGAACGGCAGGTTTGGCGGTATTCGCCTACCTCTGCATTCCAGGGCATCCCCTCGGAACCTTTTTTTATGACCTGGCTCCGGGCATAGCCCGCTCCGCCCTTGCCTACGGTCAGCAGAATAGCCAGGAATTCTGGACCGAGGTAAAAAACCACGTACTGATCAGCGCCGCCGCCATCGGCCTGAGCTTCGCCATTTGCTTTCCTTTGGGGATCCTTGCCTCTCGGATACCGGCCATGAGGGCCCTGACGACGAACATCGTGGGGATTGCTCGCGGCGTGCCCGGGGTGGCGGTGTTGTTTCTCATGTGGCCGCTCATCGGTCAGGGAGCGAAACCGGCATTGATCGCATTGACGATTTTGGCGGCGCCCCCGGTATTCCTCAACACGGCAGCAGGCTATGCCAACGTCGAACGCTCGGTGATCGAGGCTGCACGAGGCATGGGCATGAACCTCTCTCAGATCCTCATGCGGATAGAGACCCCGCTCGCGGCTCCAGTCGTGCTGGCGGGAGTGCGGACGGCCGCAATCGAAGTGATCGCCAGCGCCACCATCGCCTCCTACATCAATTTCGACACGCTGGGTACGCCAATCTCGACTGCCATTCAGTACCTGCCGCAGTCTTCGGCAGAGGCACAGCTCACTCTGGGTGTGGCCGCCGTCGCCGCCATCGCCCTCATGGCAGAGCTGAGCCTGTCCGTGCTGCAGAAGCTGGTATCACCACCGTCGCCGTAGATCAAAGGTAGAAGGACCAGGAGGTGCCTCGACGAGCAGTTGCCATCACCATGCAGACTCATCCCCACTATATTCATCTCAAGAGAGGAACATTATGCATAATCACGTTTTCGGCCGCCTAGGGAGGAGCATCGCAGCTCTAGCCGTGATCCTTACCCTGGTCGCGCTTCAGCTGCCTTCGAGTCAGGCGGCCAGCACTACCATCCGCATCGGCGCTCGAGGCTTCCCCGAAGAGCAGATCGCCGGCTACCTCTACTCGGAGCTGCTCTCCGCCCACGGCTTCAAGGTGAGCCTCGATGAGAGCTTCGGAGGCGCCGAGTCGGTCATCTTCGCGCCTCTGAAGAACAAGCAGCTCGACGTGGTTCCGGACTACCTCGGCAATGGCCTGGTGGACCTCAATCAGGTATACAAGCCTGGAACCAGCCCCAAGACCGTCTACAAGAACGTCAACGCTGCGTTCAAGAAGAAGTTTAAGCTGGAGCTGTTGACGCCGGCCTATAAGTTCAACGACCAGAACGTCTTCGTGACGACCAAGGCCAAATCCAAGAAGTTTGGGTTGAAGACCCTGGCCAACTTTGCAAGCAAAGCCAAGAAGCTGCGGGTAGAGGTGCTGCAGACGTGCGCCACTCGAACCGACTGCCTCGTCGGCTTCAACCAGGTCTATCACCCCAAGGGGCTCAAGAAGTGCAACTCGAAGAAGAACGCCGGCTGTGAGTTCAAGAAGTTCTCGACCTCGGTGAACGGCACCGACACGGGGACGGAGAACCCGTTCTATGGGGACCTCCGGAAGGGACTCTATGACGTGGTACAGGGGTATGGAACGACGGATGCCCAGATCGCGCACTTCAAGCTCGTGCGCCTCAAGGACACCAAGTCACTGTTTCCTCCGGACCAGCTGGTCCCCTTCGTCGGTCAGTCAGTAGCAAAGGCGCAGCCCAAGATGGTGACCTGGCTCGACAAGCTCTCAGCCGTCCTCACGACGTCGAACTTCAGTAAGATGAACGCGCAAGATGTCTTTGGGGGCCAGCTCCCGCAGAACATCGCCCACAGCTTCCTGAAGAAGCATCATCTCATCTAGAAGCCGATGGGAGACCCGCGCCCTCGCGGCGCGGGTCTCTCCACATTCCCATCTCTTGTGCCTCCACTGACGAGCCGGGCCGGATCATGGCGGCGATAAGCTACCGCACCGTTTCGAAGCGGTACACCGGTTCCGGTCAGGCCGCCGTCCACGATATCTCGCTCGAGGTGCCGGAGTCGAAGTTCGTGGTTCTCCTGGGGCCGTCAGGGTGCGGCAAGACGACGCTGCTCAAGATGACCAACCGGCTGATCGAGCCCTCATCAGGCACGATCGAGGTTAACGGCAGGAATACCGATTCCGTCAGTGTGACTGAGCTGCGCCGCCACATGGGATACGTCATCCAGCAGGTGGGCCTCTTTCCGCACCAGACGGTGGCGACTAACATTGCGACGGTCCCACGGCTCCTCCACTGGCCCCGCAAGCGCATCGAACAGCGCATCGACGAGCTGCTCGACCTGGTTCACCTGGCGCCGGCGGAGTTTCGGAAGCGTTACCCGAGCCAGCTCTCCGGCGGACAGCAGCAGCGCGTTGGCCTGGCTCGCGCGCTGGCCTCCGATCCGGCCATCCTGTTGATGGACGAGCCTTTCGGGGCCATAGACGCTATCACCCGCCTGCGGTTGCAAGACCAGCTGCTCGCGATTCAGCGCCGGGTCAAGAAGACGGTGCTGTTCGTCACTCATGACGTCGACGAGGCCCTGCGATTGGCCGACATGATCGTCGTCATGCGCGACGGCGTGGTGCTCCAGTACGACTCCCCGTTGAATATTCTGGCGCATCCCGCCGACGATTTTGTGCGGCGGCTGCTCAATACCGACGATGTGTTTCGTGAGTTCGGCCTCATGACGGTTAGGGCCTCGATGTCGCCTGGGAGTCCTGCCGTCGACGGCCCTACCATCGCGCCCGACGAGAACCTGCGAGAGGCGCTCTCACTGATGATCGCCGGCGGCGTCGAGCGCTTGACCGTGGTTGAGGACGGCGCGCCGGTGGGAACGCTGACCATGTCTCAGATCCAACGACTGGGAGCGCGGGACAGCCGCCGGCCTGTGCCGGTCTCCGGTTGAGACGAGACGCGGCATGAGCGCCGCAATTGCTCGAGTCCTCGAGTACCGACGTCTTCTGGTCGTCGTAGTGCTCGCCGTCGCCCTCTGGCTGGCCCGAGCTCCGCTGCTCTGGCTCGGAGCCGAAGGAGCTCTCGAGTTCGGGCGGCTCGTCCAAGCGCTCATCTCGCTGCCGCTGCCGCAGCGCTTCCCCGGCTTCTGGTACATGAACCAGGATTGGCCCCAGATCGCCGCCCTCTTCGGCGAGCACCTCAAGCTGAGCGCCGAGGCCGTCGGGATCGCGCTGGCCATCGCCGTGCCCTTGGGCATCATCGTGCATCGACTTCCCTGGCTGAACTTCCCCGTCATGGGTCTCTTCGACGCGGTGTATGTGCTGCCGAGCCTGGCGGTGTTTCCGGCCCTGATCCCGCATTTCGGTCTCAGCGAGACCACCGTGCTTATCGGACTGGTCGCCTACGCGCAATTCATCCTGGTGCGAAACGTGGTCGTCGGCCTGCAGGGCGTTCCGGAGGAGTCTAAGGAGTCGGCCCGGGGCATGGGGATGAACCCGCTGCAGGTCCTGGTTCGGGTCGAGATACCGCTGGCATTGCCCATCGTTATGGCCGGGCTCCGGATCGCCACCGTCTCCGCCATCGCGGTGGCCGCAGTCGCGGGACTGGTCGGCATCCCCGATCTTGGGACGATCCTTTTCGAGGGAGCGACTGCCGGCACCGTCAACTCTAATGCCGAGATCGAGGCCGGGGCCATAGCGGTGACGGCCCTGGCTCTGGGCGCCGATGTGATTCTGCGCCTGGTGGAGTACAACATTCCGGCCAACAGGGTGGCACGTGCCGGCCGGTCGAGTGCTTTCAACAGAGCCGTCCGGTCCCTGCTCTTGTCGCATGCCGCCGCCGATGAAGCGAGCTTCCAGCATGGAGGCTGAGCGAGAGGAGTGGCAACCCGGTGCTCGAGTTGAGGTCGAGACCCGGGATGGACACCGGTTTCATGGACGGCTTCTGGAGATCAGGAACCGGGCGGGAGCCGAAGACGTAGCTGTGATCCGCTTCGATACCGGCTGGGTCACCTCCTACCCGGTCTCGATGGTCCGCCAGCGAGAGTAGGCCGATTTTTGCCTTTGGGGGCCGTTCCCGACTATCATGATTCGGTACTCTCGTGAGCCGCCCGACGGAATAGGAGTCTTGGTGGCCCGCCTTCCTGTCCACGACGACAAGTCTGGAGCGCGTGGGAAGCGACGATCCGAAGCGGCGCCGCTGCCCGGCGCCTGAGAGGCCGAACACAGGACGGAGGACGTGTCGATGCCCGCGATTCCCATTGGGACCATTCAGATGTACTACGAGAGCCACGGCAAAGGACAGCCGCTGGTTCTTCTGCCCGATATGGGCAACGACGTGACCTCGCTTTGGAGCCAGGTCCCAAGGCTCAGTCAAGACTTCCGCTGTATCGCCATCGACAATCGTGGAGTCGGCCGCTCGAGCAAGCCCTCGACGCAGTACACCATGAAGCTCCTGGCCGACGACGTCATTCACGTGCTGGATCACCTCCGTATTCCTCGAGCGCACGTCTTTGGCATCTCCATGGGAGGGGCTATCGCGCAGGAGATGGCCATCAACCATCCGGAGCGTGTGGGAGCACTGGTCATGGTGGCCAGCTGGGCACGGCCCGACCGCTACTTATCGTGCCTGTTGGAGCTGTTCAAGGATGTGAAGCGCAGTGTCGACCCGTTGACGTTCGAGCGCCAGGTCGCCCTCTGGAGCTTCACCCGAGGCTATTTCGACACCAGCTACGACGAGCTCGAGAAGCGTCAGCGGGCGTCTCTGGACGTGCCCTACCCGACCCCGTCTGTGACCTTCACCCGGCAGGTTGAGGCCTGCATGGCACATGATGCGTGTGACCGGCTCGGTCAAATCACGGCGCCGACACTAAACATCGCCGGCGAAGAGGACATTTTCACTCCGCTCCCCTTCTCTCGCGAGCTCACCGAGATGATCCCCAACGCCAATCTGGAGGTCGTGCCCGGCTCGGCACACGCCGTGCACTGGGAGAAGCCGGACGAGGTAAACCAGCTTACGATCGATCATCTGACCAACGCCGGCATCGCACTGGAGCCGATAGATACCCCGATTCCCGTCTGAATCGAAGCTGGAGTCACGGCTTGCATCGCGAGGCGAAGTTCGATATGCTCAAAACGGCACCAACCTGTGGAGGAATCGTCACGTGAAGTTCGGATTGCTCGCCGCCTTGTTTTTCACTCTCGGTACGGGGTTGATCACCGTGGCCCAGGACGTCCAGGCGCGGTCCTGGAACGAGCACGACCGGGCCGTTTACGTGGTCTCCACCTTGAACGCTCCGGTCTGTCCGTCCGGCGAGCAGCTCTCGACAGTGCTCTGGCAGCGCGACAAGGCGCGCATCTTCGCAGTCCTCAAGAGCAAGACCGACGCCGGGCTGTACTACATCGCCGTCCGCAGGGCCGACCACCATCTGGTCGGCGTATACGCCTACCGCTTCGGCTGGAAGCTGCCCCAGGGCGTGAAGAAGAGCAGGTGCGTCGCCCTCGCCTCTTCCCCGATCGTCACCGGCTTCAAGAACCATGACTTCCGTTGGGTGGAGAGCTTTCACACCACCTACCCCAGTTAGGGCAAGCGGCGGTTCCCATGGCTCGACTGATTCGCCGTCCCTAAGCAACGACGCGCCGCGCAGTGCTCGGTGGCCCTGAGGGACGCGTGAACGCCCTC
The DNA here is from genome assembly GCA_035653255.1 of Chloroflexota bacterium. Taxonomy (GTDB): domain Bacteria; phylum Chloroflexota; class UBA5177; order UBA5177; family JAJPKF01; genus DASRCF01. The sequence continues at coordinate 4,178 of DASRCF010000275.1, read as the reverse complement.
GACGTTTTCGCCGAGCGCGGGTTCCTCAAGGACGTGTCCAACCTCGAAGGGCTACGTGCCGCCCTCGAGTCGCCGTGTACCGTCTACTGCGGCTACGATGCCACGGCGCCGAGCCTGACCATCGGCAACCAGGTGACGCTGATGATGCTGGCGTGGCTCCAGCGCTGCGGGCACCGGCCGATCGCGCTCATGGGCGGCGGCACGACCATGGTCGGCGACCCGTCGGGGCGGACGAAGGAACGTCCGCTCCTCCGGCCTGAGGACATCGAAGCCAACCTCGCCCGGCTCCGGCCGCAGGTCACACCCTTTGTCGATCTCGAGCGCGGTGGCATGCTGCTCGACAACTCCGCCTGGCTGATCCCGCTCAGGCTCATCGACTTCCTACGGGACATCGGCAGCCGGTTCAACGTCCATCAGATGCTCAGCTTCGAGACCTACCGAACGCGGCTCGAGCACGGACTGACCTTCCTGGAGTTCTCCTACCAGCTGCTGCAGGCTTACGATTTCCTCCAGCTTCATCGGGACTACGGTTGCCTTCTGCAGGTGGGTGGGAGCGACCAGTGGCCTAACATCCTGGCCGGAGTGGACCTGATCCGCAAGGTGGATGGCGCCGAGGCCTACGCCCTGGTCGCGCCGCTGATCACCCTCCCTGGCGGCGCGAAGATCAGCAAGAGCGAAGCCGGCGCCGTCTTTCTGTCACCTGAGCTGACGACGCCCTACGACTACTACCAGTACTGGATCAACGCTCCGGACGCCGAGGTCGAGAGCTTGCTCGCCATCTTCACCTTCCTTCCAATGGACGAGGTGCGCCGGCTTGGCCGTCGCCAAGGCGCGGACTTGAGGGAGCCCAAGGAGGTGCTGGCGTATGAGGTGACCGCAATCGTCCACGGAGAGCAGGCAGCCGAGGCCGCCAGGCGTGCGTCGAGGGCGTTGTTTGCCGGCGATTCGGACGGGCCTGTCGACGTCCCCTCGGTGACGATCCCAGAGGAGCGGTTTGCGTCGGGCGTGCCGATCGTCGACCTCATCGCCGAGGTGGGGCTGGTCGCCGGAGGCAGCAAGCGTGAGGCACGACGGCAAATCGAACAGGGCGGTATCAGCCTCAACGGCGAGCAGGTTGCCTCTCTCGATCGAGTCGTCGGTACGGCGGACCTCGGCGATGACAAGGCGTTGCTCCTTCGACTGGGCAAGAAGCGCTATCTCAAGGTGAGGGCCGGCTAGGCTGAAAGCGGAGCCCTACTTGGAGAACGAGCGCAACAGTTAGGCGGCCTATCGGGGTGTCTAGGGTCCCACCGACGGTGCTGATGGCGAGGCGCCCGCCCTTCACCCACATGGTGGAGGCGGAACTCAGGCGGCCGCGTTCAGTCACGAAGAGGATGCCGAGAGGAGGTGCTCCAAGAGCGTATCGAGATCCTCGGGCGAATAGTACTCGATGACGATCCGGCCCGCGCGGCGGCCTTTCTGGATTGAAACCTTCCGCCCCAAGGACTCGCGCAGCCGGCCCTCCAGCACCTCCAGCTCCTGCGCCCGCGGGGTCCGATTATCGGGTGCCGCTGTCTCTCGATGCCGCAATTCGTTGACCAGCGCCTCGGTCTGTCGGACCGTGAGCTGCCGCTCACGCACTCGCTGCAGCGCAGCCTCCTGAACCAGAGGGTCGGCGAGCCCCAGCAAGGCCCTGGCATGGCCCTCGCTGACCTCCCCGTTCAACAGTGCCTGCTTGAGGCTCGAGGGAAGGTTCAGCAGCCGGAGGGTGTTGGCCACCGCCGGCCGGCTGCGTCCTACCCGTCCGGCAACCTCCTCCTGAGTGAGTCCATACTCACTCATCAGCCGCTCGAAGGCCGCCGCCTCTTCCAGCGGATCAAGGTCCTGCCGCTGCAGGTTCTCGATCAGCGCCAGCTCCAGGGCCGAGCGCGGGGTGGTTTCGCGCTCGATCACCGGCACGGATTCCAGGCCGGCCAGCTTGGCCGCCTGCCAGCGGCGCTCACCCACAATCAGACGGTAGCCGCCGGCGTCCGTGGTGCTGACCACGAGCGGCTGGAGCACGCCGTGCATGCGAATCGACTCTGCCAGCTCCGCCAAGGCTTCTTCCGGGAAGCGCCGACGGGGCTGCTCGCTGTTGGGCTCGATCCGGTCGAGCGGCACCTCTCGCAGCCATTCCCGCGGTTGGCTCGGAATCAGAGCATCGAGTCCACGCCCCAGGACCCGTCGCGACCTACCCACGGGCGGCCACCTCAAGAGCCAGCGAAGCGTAGGCCTCGGCTCCCCGGCTTGAGGGATCGTACTCAATGATGCTCTGCCCGAAACTGGGCGCCTCACTGAGGCGAACGCTTCGCGGGATAACCGTGTCGAACGTAAGCCGTGGGTAGTGGCGGCGGACCTCTTGCGCCACCTGGTCGGAGAGGGCAGTGCGGCGATCGTACATCGTCATCAGCAACCCGAAGATGGTGAGCGCCGGGTTGAGGCCGGAACGTACCCGCTCCACCGTCTCCAGCAGCCGCGCCAGCCCCTCGAGGGCCAGGTACTCGCACTGAATCGGGACCAGAACGGCGCCGGCCGCGACCAGCGCATTCAGAGTCAGGATGCCGAGTGACGGCGGACAGTCGAGCAGTACGTAGCGGTAGCTGCGAAGGACTGGGGCGAGCCCCTTTTGCAGGAGTCGCTCGCGGCAGGAAATTCCCGCCAGCTCGATTTCCAGACCGACCAGGTCGGGAGACGCGGGGACGAGGTCGACGTTTGAGGTGGCCGTCGGAACGATGGCCTCGGTCAGCTCCCTGCCGGCGCTCAGCACCTCATACAGCGTCGGACCGGAACCGTCCTGAGCTGTCAGGCCACGAGAGGTGTTGGCCTGGGGGTCACAGTCGACCAGCAGAACGCGGTCACCCAGGCCGCCGAGCGAGGCGCCCAGATTGATGACCGTGGTCGTCTTCCCGACGCCGCCCTTCTGATTCGCCACCGCCAGAACACGAGCGGTCTCGGGCAGTCGCGGCCTCCTTCCGGCTCGAGTGACGGCTGAGTATATCAATCGAGTTTCGGGTTGGAATTAGGAGCTCGGTGGAGGCCAGGCCGCGGGCGTCTGTGCTCGCCTCTGGCACGACTTCTTAATTTTGTGCCGCCAACCAGGCGCTCAGGTGACAGAACGCCGAGACTCTCCGGCTATCCGGGAGCCACGGCTCAGGTGCATAAGGAACGATGCGGCAGGAGCGAGCCGGCCAACTACCGCTGCCTCGACGGCAGCTAAGTGTCTCAACGCGGAACGGGAAGTACAGGTAACCAAGTATGCTCTGGCGTGGGGCAAGATTTCGGCGAGGTGCCGAGCGTGCGAATCATTGCCATTGGAGTCGGAATCCTGGTGGCAGCAGCCGTTCTCATGACGGCGGTCTTGGTCCTGGTCCACTACCAGGACCAAGGGTAGCTGGCCGGACACCCACAATGAAGGCATTGCAAATCGAACTTATTGAATGACTTCGCGCCTCCCGGCAGAAAGCCTCTGAGTCCAACCAAAGTGGTCTGCGAGGATGAGCACACATAGCGCAATGAGGACCGCCAGCTCTGCCAGGGAGGCACTGATCGAGGCGCCACGGTAGGAAAAGCGCGGGATCAGGGCCAAGTTGAGAAGGACGTTGACCAGCAGCCCGAAGCTCGTGGCGGCCACCGCGGCCAGCATTCTCGACTGTGCCTGCAGTAGGTAGGCCAGCGGGACGGTGGCTGATTCCAACAGAACCGTCCAGCAGAGCAGCCTGAAGGCGCCGTCGATGCCGCCGTATTCGCTCCCATACAGGATGGAGATCAGTACCGCGCCCGGACCGAGGCACAGCAGAGTAATGGCGAGTCCCAGCGGCAGTGCCCACCGGAACAGCGTGCGCAGATGCACCCAGGCTCTGCCCGGGTCATTGGCCAGGGAGGGATAGAGGGCGGCTCCGATACCGGCCGGTATGACCAGCAATCCCTCCACGAGCCGGTCCGCCGCCGAGTAGACGCCGACGGAGCGGGCGCTGGAGAGATGGGCCAGCATGAGGACGTCGACGCGGTCATAGAGGATGCTGGAGCCGGCGAGGATCGCGAAGGGCAGGGCCGCGGCAAGGAGGCCGATGGAGGCCGTTCTCAGTGACGGCCGGCGGAAAGCTACTCGGGCCAAGGCGGCTGGAAGCGCCACGGCGAGCAGGCCGACGGGAATGCTGACC
>DASRCF010000274.1:0-19310 GCA_035653255.1 Chloroflexota bacterium | reverse complement strand
GCTCAAGCCTCGGCCAGTCTCGGTTTACGGAGATGGGAGCGGCCGCCTTTACGTTCGCCAGGCCGCGCCCAGCGTCCACCGCTACGGGACCTTCGGACAGCGCTGAGGCCACGACCCGCAGTGCGCTCCGCATATCGGCCGCCCGGTTCTTACAGCGGCTGCAGCTCGCGTAGTGCATTCGCTGCTTGTCCGGCACCGAGAAGGGTTCGTCGAGGATTCGCCGCAGGATTCCGTCAGGAACGTGTCTCAATTCGGTACTCCTTTCTAAAGGCTTCCTCCGCTCTTCTGAGCAGAGTGCCAACCTGTCCGACGCGACAGCCCAAGGCCGCCGCAACTTCTGCATAGCTGAGGCCGCTGTATCGAAGCGCCAGTACGAGGGCACTCCGTTTGGGCAGGCGGGCGAGAGTCTCGCGAACCTCTCTCCGGTCCTCGTCCTGGGTGGCGGCATGCTCCGGACTCATCCCTGGCCCCGTCGACGCCTCGCCCCTAAGGGGTGAAGCCGGGTCGCCGGCTTGCTCCCGCCTTTGTCGCCTCTGTCCGTCTCGAATGACATTGAGGGCTCGATGCGAAGCCGCCTTGTGTAGCCACGCTCCGGCAAAGGGGGCAAGCGGGTCATAGCGGCTGTGGAACGAGATAAAGACCTCTTGGGCAACGTCCTCGGCTGCCGAGCGATCACCAAGGAGCCGGAAGGCGATCCCCACCACCCGCTGGTACTCCGAGACGAAGAGGCGGTCGAAAGCATCGTCGGACGGGACTTCCCTGGGTTTCACCCAGTCCTTCGCATGCAGTGCCATCTCTTTCCCTCGGTCCCTCTCTCGCAGTCTCTATTCATAAAGCACCGCACAGGCCCATTTTGTGACACCACCGCCGAGATCAAGGGTTGGATCCAGGAAGAAACGAAGACGGAACAAAAACGGAACGTATTCTTGATATCCTTTCTGCATGCCTGTCGCAGACGGGGATTCCGAATTATCGGTTGGACCCGGAGCACCACTGGAGGAGACGAACGTCATGCCACCGATCAATCGGCTCGGACTTCCAATACTCCTCGCCGCCGGCTTGTCGCCGGCCTCCTCCATCGATGCTTGCCCCTACACGCTCTCCCCTTCAGGTTCGACTGTGGCACGGTCGCAGTTTGACCCTCAAAGTACTACTTCCGGCTAGAAGGCCCCACATGCCGTCTCCCCACATCGGGATTCGAATGGGAACAAAATCGGAACATCGTCCTGATATGCTTCACCTTGAAAATGCAGCCAACCCACAACTTCCAGCAAATGCCCTCATCTGAGCTCGGAGGAGAAGAAAGATGACCAAGCTGCTTCGTATGACCTTTGCTCTCGCCATCGTTACCGGCCTCTCTGCCGGTTTCGGGAATGCAGCCGCTCGCTCAGTGGTCGCCGCGAGCCGGCTGTCACGTGCACACCTCCCGGCCCACGCCTCAGGGATGCGGGCCTCGATCCTCCCGCCTCGCGACAGCCGGGCCGGAGTGCGCCACTACTCCCGCGCGTACCTCGACCGCTTGAAGCGGCACGCGGGCGGGAACACGCTGGTCGTCACCAGCGTTAACGACAGCGAGCTCTATAACGGCTCCTGTCCGGCAACGCCCGGCACGCAAAACCCCCTTACGCTTCGCTGTGCCATCGCCCAGGCCAATCTCGACGGCTCCGGCGACACCATCAAATTCGACATCGTGCCCTACGACTGCTCCGGCTACAACTACGGCTCGGGACAGACGCAGACGCAGCCCGGGCAGATCTGTGACATCCAGGAGGCTTTCCCGGAGTACACCCTGACTGCCGGCAATACCACGATCGACGGCTACAGTGAGCCCGGCGCCTCGCCCAATACCAACACATCCCTCTCCCAAGGTGACAACGCCGACATCGCCATCCAATTCACGAGCTGCAACTACTTCCCCGTGCACTACACTCCCTGCGCGCCAACCACCGGGCTGATCGTCTCCGGCTCACACGACGTCGTCGAAGGCTTGGCCTTCAACGGCCTGAACGTCGAATTCTCGGTGACCAGTGCGAACAGCGTGCTGGAAGGTAGTTTTATCGGCGTGACCCCCGACGGCAAGCCGTCAAATGCCAGCCCCAATTCAACCACCGGAGCCGTCGCCGTCATGGGAGGCTCATCCGACACCGTGGGCGTCGATGCATCCGTCTCGTGTGGCGAGACGGGGTCACCGGGACCACTGTGCGGCGCCAATGTCATCGACAGCAACCTGGCCGGCGTGACCGTACAGACGGACGGGACGAGTAAGACCGTCGCGACCGGGAACGTCATCTCCGGAAACCTGCTGGGCGTTTCCCCCAATGGGTCGGGTGTCATGTCGAATAACTACAGCATCCTCGCCTATGGGACCGGCACCAGCATCGCCGGCAACCTTGTGGAGAACACCAGCAATACCAGCTACCAGCCGTTGCAGCTCTGCTCGGCCGCCAGCGACGCGGTCTACTACGGTTCGCCCGGGATCTTCATCGAAGGAACGGGCGCGATCACCGGCAACACCGTCACCAAGAGCCAGGCCGGCGGCATTCTTGTGGGCTGTCCCAATGACACTGGCACGCATGCGGTGCTGAGCAAGAATATCGTCAACGACAACGGCAATCTCGCTCTCGATCTGGCCCCTCAAGGCCAGGTGGACTGCTCGTCTCAAGGCGCCGGCCCCAACGACTATGTCGCCTGCCCGGTCATCACCTCAGCCACCTCCTCCAGCATCGGAGGAACTGCCTGCGACAACTGCACGGTTGAGGTCTTCATCGCCGCCAACGGGCCGGATGAGGCGCAGCACGGCGGCAGCACCGCCTATCTGGGAACAGCAGCCGCCGACGGCTCCGGCAAGTGGGTCCTGAAAGGGCCCTTTGCCGCCGGCGTGACCTTCGATCCGACGAACCAACAGGTGACTGCTACCGCAACGACGCCCGCGAGCCCGGGTCCGGCCGAGACCTCTGAGTTTGCCACGGACTTCCCCTCGCCCGAGGCTCCGTCTTCGTCTCCGTTTGTCGGGCCGGGCCACACCTTTACCGTCACTACGACGACCGACAACGCTCCGTTCAGCTCCTGTCCGAACGGCCCGGGAGGTTCGGGCTACTCGCTGCGCTGCGCCATCACCGACGTGATCTCACAACAGGACAACTGGGGCGACACCATCAACTTCGACATCCCGAGCACGGATTCCGGCTGCGACGCCACGACACACGTGTGCACCATCAACGTCTCGAACCAGCTCCCCAGCTTGACGTCTCTTTCGACGGTAGTCGACGGCTACTCTCAGCCCGGCTCATCGCCCAATAGCAACGCCTTCGGACAGCCGGACAACGCATCAATCAAGATCCGAGTTGACGGCGGCGGCAACTATCTCGATGGTCTGACCATCACTCAGCCGCACGACCTGGTCGACGGCCTGTCGATCACCGGCTTCGGACCCTCCAACGGCGCGTGTACTGAATGCAATCGAGGAGTCGTGATCTACGGCTACGGTGCCCAGTACGACGCCATTCAGGGCGACTTTATCGGCGAGGCGCCCGATGGCTCGTCAGCGGGCAACGGCCTGCACGGCATCGAGATAACGGGCACGTCCAACGACGGCACCCCGTTCGACACGCTCATCGGAGGCAGCGCGCCCGGCGCCCGGAACGTCATCGGCGGTAACGGCACCGGTCCGATTCAGACCTACGGTGTCGGAGACGGCGTGTATGACAACGACACCGCCAACAGCGGCTACGCCAGCATCGAAGGTAACTACGTAGGCACCGACCCGTCCGGCACAGCAGCACGCCCCAACGGTATTGGGCTCGGTGGCGCGATGACCAGCGACCTCATCGGCGGCGGCTCAGTTGCGGATGGAAATCTCATCAGCGGAAACATCGCCAGCGGAGTTGAGCTGGATGGAGCATACCTGACCCTGATCGGGGGCAATAGGATTGGGACAGATGCGGCCGGCACAGGAGGTTTGCCTAACGGGAGCGACGGAATCCTGCTGAGCCACTACTACTGCGGGTACACCTACTGCACCTCCAGCGCCGACATCGGAGCATCAGCAGGACAGTCGACGTTGGCGCCCAACACGGTGGCCGACAACCGGGAGGCGGGCATCATGGTGGGCGTGGCCCGGGACGGCGGATCGGCGTATATCGGTCAGAACTCGATCCATGACAACGGCGGCTCGACCTCCGCCTCATTGACGGTAACCAGCGCGTCTGAGTCGGGCAATACGGTCCTGCTTTACTTCAGCCCCACGCTCAGCACACCTCCGGCCGGTAGCGTGGTCGTATCCGGGATGCAGCCCAGCGGATATAACGGCACCTTCGCCATCACCGCATCGTCGACGGGCTATTTGACATATACCGACAGCGTTTCGGGCCTCGGCAACTCAACCACAAACGGCACAGCCACCATCGACTACCAAGGGCTCGGGATAGATAATTACCCAGCCGGGCCTAGCTGCACTGCGGCATCGCCTCCGCAGGGCTATAGCCCTGTTCTTTGTCCCGTGATCTCTTCGGCGACCGCCTCCGCGATAACGGGAACCGCATCGACCTGGAACGGCAGCGCGTCGGCGCCGTGCGCCGCCTGCACCATCAACGTGTACCAGGCGACCCAGGAGCCCGACGACGACTTCAGCGGCACGTATTACGGCGAGGGCAAGACTTTCCTCGGGACGACGACCACTGACTCCAACGGCAACTGGACCTGTTCCACCTCCTGCGCCCCGGGCACGAAGCCCTTTTCAGGTCTGCCGATCACCGCGACGGCAATGGATACCAACGGCACGTCAGAATTCAGTGCCGACGTCACGGCGTCAACCACTTCACCCGCCCGCCGGAAACACGTCCATCACACCGCGACTTGGATGCGCAAGTACCGGCTGCTTCGTCGCAAGCATGTGGAGGTTCTGTCGCAGGGCTGGCCACGTCCGGCGACCAAACATGGCGAGCGGGCTCGAGCCTGGGCGGGAGCGACACCGGCGACGACGAAGTCACTGCTGCCACCACGACATGTGAACATGGACGTGCCCGGGCTGAAGCCGGGTATGGTTCCAGGCCATGGCCGGGCTATACGAAGTGCGGGCTCCGGGCCATACCCGCGGTCCAGCGGTGGCGGGCTCGGCTCTCAGCAGAGGGCGTCCCAGGCCGGGAAACGGGCTGCTGGTCTCCTCCATCGACGGTCTGTTCCGTTTCCATGGGAGGCGAGAACCTTCCACGGTAAGCGGGCGAAGGTTCATCGGTTCCACGCAGGCCGCCAGCCCACGTACCCGACACTGGGCCTGAACCCTCTACCGCATGCCGCTGGAGGTCGGGCCTATGGTGAGATGCACTACGTGCCGGCGGCCCTCCGTAAGGAGTTGAGCCGGCTCAACCGGATCAGCCTGCGGCCGATACGGCACGGCTCCGGACCCATCACTCTGACCGTGACGACGTGGCAGGACGTGGCCTGTAGTGATCCGGCCGGTATGTCTCTACGGTGCGCGATCATGACAGCCAACAACGACACCTCAGGCAACCCAATCACCATCGGCTTTAGCATTGCTTCTGGTTGCGCCACATCGGGGCTCTGCCAGCTCTCGCCCATGGGACCGCTTCCCACCATTACCCGCGCCGACGTAACCATCAACGGCTACGGGCAGCGACTTGCTCAGCCCAACACCAATGCCTCATTCAGTCAGGGAGACAACGCCAAGGTGTTGATCGGAGTGGACGGCAGGGCAGGCGGGCCCAACTCCAACGGACTGATCGTGGCCGCAAACGGCTTCACTCTGAAGGGCGTCTTCGTGAATAGTTTCGTTCCGGCGAGCCCTTCGAGCACTGATGCTTCGATCGGCAACCAAGTAGTGCTCCAGAGCGGCGCATCCGGCGCGACGCTGAGTGGAGATGTTCTCGGCGGAGCCGCGCCCCGGGGGGCACTCGTTCTTCCCAACACTGGCCTTCAAATAGACGGCGGTGGCGCGGGCACCATTGGCGGAACAACTCCGGCCGATACCAACATCGCCTCCGGCAGCCATGCCGGCATTGAGCTGTGTGCTGTCTCCAGCGAGACAGTCGAAGGCAATTACGTTGGGACCGACCCCAGTGGCGAGAAAGCGCTGACGAGCACGGTGCAGACGGTTGCCTTCACCGGAAACGGAACCGGCATTCAGTTCGACAACTCCACCCACTGCGCCGCCTCCGGCACCTCGACCGGAGATCAGATCGGCACGGCAGCGGCGCCCAACCTCGTCAGCGGGAACGGCGGTACTGGTATCGACCTCGGCAAGTCGACCTCCGACATGGTGCAGGGAAACATCGTCGGGCTCGACGCAACCGGGTCGACCGCTCTTGGAAACCTTGGCCCCGGCATTCTCGTGGAGGGCACGGCCAACACCATAGGTGGCACAGGAAGCGGGCAAGGAAACGTGATCGGCGGCAACGGCGCCGGCGGTAACACGGACGGCATTCATGTCACGGCCGGTCCGAACACCTTTGAAGGAAACTACATCGGCACCGACATCACTGGCGCGAACGCCGTCGGCAACGTCGGCTCCGGCATCGGCATCCCCTATAGCTTGACTCCCACTCCAACCGGCGAGGTGATCGCGGGCAACGTGATCAGTGCCTCCAGCTTCGACGGCATCTTTACCGGGTGCTCCACGGGCGACACGATCCACGGCAACAAGGTCGGGACCAACGCTGCCGGAACGGCCGCGATCGGCAGCCAGCCCTACGGCATCTTCATGGGCTGCGAAGGGGCGGCCTCGAACGCGACGATCGGCGGCGCCTCCGCCGCCGATCGCAACATCATCAGCGGCAACAGCGCTGCCGGCCTCGACATCTACGAGACCAATGTGACCATCCAGGGCAACTACATCGGCACGGACGTTACGGGCAAGACCGCCATCGGGAACGGCACCGGAATCAGGTTCGACAATTGCGGCAACACCTGTTACTACTATGACCTGAATGATGTATCAAACGAACTGATTGGCGGTACGGCAGCCGGCGACGGCAATGTCATCAGCGGGAACAACTACGACGGCATCAGCTTCAAGTTCTGCATCCAGAGCTGCGTCATCCAGGGCAACAAGATCGGGACCAGCAGCGACGGGTCCGCCGCAGTGCCAAACCAGTTTGGGACAGGCATTCGGGTGCGGTCGTACTGCCCCTGCAATTTCACGCCTCCAACCGTCAACCTCACGATCGGTGGCACCGCTGTAGGCGCCGGCAACCTCATCGCTCACAACGAGGCCGGAATTGTCAATGACCCGGACTCCAGCTACACGGGATACGGCGCATATCCGGACCTCGGGGCTTCGCACGTGGCGGCCCAGATGAACCAGATCTATGACAATTCCGGCTGGTTCTCTCGACTTAGCCCCAACGAGATCTACTTGGGTTCTCAGGGGCCGGCTTGCGAATCCAGCTCCGCCAACAGCACCGTCGTGAACGATGCCATCGCCTGTCCCACCATCACCGGAGAGAAGACAGCATCGAACGCGGTGACTGAGGTCGACGGCCAGGCGCCCACCAACTCCAGCGTCGAGGTGTGGACGGCATCGAACGGCAGCGGCGACGCGGGACGCGGCGGCTCAATGGTTTATCTCGGAACGGTGACCGCGACGGGGGCGACCTGCGGCAGCTCGTCCTGCCCCTCCGGGACCAGCTCCTGGATCCTGAGCGCAACCGCCGGCACCTTCGCCAACGGCTTCAGCCTGGTTCCGGATCAGGCGGTGACGGCCACCGCCACCCTGCCGGTCTCCGGCGCCTCGCCCGCCCAGAACGAGACCTCTGAGTTCGCCAAGGACTTCGCCACTTTCTCCACTGACGACACCAAGGTGGTCGTCAATACCGACCTAACCACCCCCGGCGTCCCCTGTGACAACAGCAACTTCGGTCAGGCGAGTTTCGGCCAGTTCATCGGGACGTCCGGCATGAACCTTCGCTGTGCCATAAGTGAAGCAAACCTGGAAGATCCGCCGACAGTGACCTTCAACCTGCCCTCGAACGCCACCACCATCACTCCGGCCGCTCCCCTACCGCCGCTTCTGGCCTCGGGCCTGACGGTCAACGGGTACTCGCAGAGTGGCTCGAGTCCCAATACCAATGCCTTCGGCAAGCCGGATAACGCCGTCATCAAGGTTCAGATTGATGGATCGGCTCTCGGGGGGAGCTATTACTCCGGCTTGAATGTGGATGGCCAGAACCAGGTCATCGAAGGTCTCTCCATCACCAACTTCCCAGGCGCCGGAGTTGAGGTCGACAACGGCAGCGGGCTGCAGGTGACAGGCGACTTCCTCGGCATCACGCCGGGAGGGATGGCCGCCGGCAACACCGACGGCGTCGACACCTATGGCAATTACAACAGCAGCAATCCGGGAGCCACCATCGGGGGCACCGCGGCTGCCGACCGTAACGTCATCGGTGGCAACTTCGAGGACGGCATCTACCTGGACGACGAAAACGACACCGTCCAGGGGACCTATGTGGGGACGAATCCCGCGGGTACGGCCGCCGAAGGCAACGGGCGATATGGCCTGTCCATGGATGCTGCCTCCGGGGCGGTTATCGGCGGCACCGCGACCGGCGCCGGCAATGTGTTCAGTGGCAACGCCATTTTCGGCGTCTACATCTGGGATTATGCCTCGAATAATGCCGTCGTCGGAAATCTCATCGGCACCGACGCCACCGGCGACCCGGCCATCCCCAACGGCACCGATCTGTCCAACTGCCCATCGGGCCGTCCTTGTGACGGGTCTGGGGTGATGGTCGACAACGTCACCTACGGTGGCGGCGTCACCAACACCACCATCGGGCCCAACAACGTCATCAGCGGCAACGTCGGCAACGGCGTGGAGCTGGATGGAGGCTCGGGAAGCGACGCCAACAACGTCGTCGGCAACCTCATCGGCCTCTCGGCCGTCCGCACGCCACTCGGCAACGGCGGCGACGGCGTGTACGCCCACGACGGCGCCAACGGCGACGCCATCGGCGGCACTGCCACCGGTCAGGGCAACACCATTGCCGATAACCACCTCTCCGGTGTTCAAATCGGCTCCTCGGCCACCGACGGCACCACCCACGTCTCCATCCAGGGCAACACCATCCGCGACAATATGCAGTCACCGGGCTCCGGCTTCAAGGCCGGTTCGGCAGGAGAGATCTACCTGACCGGTGAGAACCCCTCCACCTGCACGACCGCCAACGTGACCGGCGCCCCCAACGACGCTCTGCCCTGCCCCCAGGCTCCCGCGACCCCGACCCTCGAGTACAACTCGACCACCGGTCTCGCGTCCGTCATGACCTGCGCCGGCTGTACCGTCGACTTCTATACCTTCAAGCGCACCTCCTCCACGGCCGGTGGTGGCTCGGGCGCAGCCGACCAAGGCCACGGCGGCAGCTTGAAATGGGTAGGCCAGGCCACCCCAACCGGGGGTACCACCGCCTGCGACCCCACCACGTCCGGCTCCTGTTCCGACAGCACTCTCGAGACCACGACCCTACCGACCGGCCTGGCCGGCATCACCACCACGGCCACGATCAGCTACTCCAGCGGCGCAATCACCGATACCTCTGAGTTCGGCTCCAACACCGGATCGCCAACCGTCGTGGCGGCGCTGAGCGACGAGCATATGGCCGCCAGGTCGGGAGCCGATCAACGCCGGGTGTCACACTTCCCGCCCAAGCTCAAGTCCGTCTACTTCGACTACAGCGTCCTGACCGCCAGCTCAGCCACCAGAGCCGCGGTGAAAGTCTTCGCTGCCGGCTCTGCCAAAGCCCTGGTAAGCCAGAACCTGTTTGTCCGTGAGGCAGGCGACTACGCGGCTCCGCTCAAGGCTCCGGCAAACCACACCTGGCAACGCGGCCGCTACTGCACCGTGCTCTATGAGGACGGCAAGCGGCTGGGCGGCAACGGCATGCCCCTGGCCTGGAATGTGGGAGGTGGCCACCTCCCGACCTGTGCCGCCAAGAAATCCAGCAACAGATTCAGCGGTTCGACGGACGGCATGTGGCGGCCGGCGGTCGAGTAACTCCGTAACAGCCTTTCCCTGGGGCCGGCCCTCCGCTCTTGAGACGGTGAGGCCGGCCCTCCTTACGGAAGTTCCTGGTGGGCGCTGCAGGGCTCCCTCGACCGCCGGCACGTTCACGGAGCGCGTGACGGCGAAAGGCTCGGGCCGCGGCTACCCCATGGGCGCCCGGCTTCCGGCCGTATTCAAGCCCCGGACGAGTCGGACTACGCGAGTAGCGGCCCGGTCATGGCGGGAGTGGCGATGATGCCTCGCTCGTGCAGGCATTGCTTCAGGAAGCTAATGGTGGCGGCGTTCTTCGACCCCGCCCCGCCGGCACGCCGAGCCTGCGTCTCCAGGTCGACAATCCGGGTCTGGCCCTCGTTGGCGCATCGAAAATCGCCGGCCACCGATCGCTCATATACCTCTACGCAGAGCTCCGGGAAGGCGTTGGCGATGCTGGGAATGGCGCCGGCCGCCCCAGCCAGTACCGCGGCGTCGATGAGGTGCCGTGTGCCGGCAAAGGCGGAAAAAGGCCAGCCCTCCCGTACCGCTTCCAGCGTCAGCTGACGGAACCATTCCAGATCGTTCTGACTGTCCTTGATCCCCGCCACTGCCCCTTCGCGAGCCAGGGTCACGGCAGTTTGCAGCGCGAGGCTTACGCGAACGGTCTGGGGGATGTTGTAGATGAAGACCGGGAGCTGTGCCGCCGAGCGAACGGCACGATAGTGCTGCAGCAGCTCCGCCTGGCTGTGGGGGAAATAGTAGGGAGGGGTTACCGCGACGGCGTCGGCGCCCGCCGACTCGGCCCGATGAAGATGCCGGAGGACGAGCCGCGTCGAAGCGTCGCTGATGTTGGCGATCACGGGCACCCGGCCGGCGGCCCTCTTTACCACGACCCGCACCGCCTCCGCCCGTTCGTCTTCATCGAAGGCGGCAAACTCGCCCGTCGTGCCCATCACCCAAAGTCCATGCACACCCGACGACAGCTGAAAATCGACCAGGTGGATAAGGGAGTCCGGATCCAGCTCTTCCGTGGCGGACACCGGCGTCACCAGAGGGGTCACGATACCCCGGAATCGATTCTGATTGGCGCTCACTGCTCGGCCACTCCCACCTCGAGCCTTGGGAAGAGTGGTTGGGGAGTCGAGACTCTCAGGCCGGCCACGTTGTCACTCGAATCGGAGTCGCACCCAAGCTGTGCAAGAATTGCTGCCGACGTTCTCGGCAGGAAGGGTTCCAGCTCAAGAGCAACCAGGCGGAGCACCTGGGTCAGTGTGTTGAGCACCGAATCGAGCTTCGCCGCCGTATCAATCTCGTCCGTGCCTACGGCCGGACGAGCCAGCCGCCACGGAGCTTGCCGTTCCACATACCGATTCGCCTCGCCCACCACACGCCATATCTGTGCGAGCGCTGCGGGGAAATCATACTCTTCCATACAGCCTGCGATGAGCTCCGGAAGGGCGCGCGCCTGCTCCACGAGCATCGCGTGATCGCGGTCTGGATGCGGAGCCTCGGGAACGACTCCGTCTCGGTAGCGCCCAATCATGCTCACAGTTCGGTTGAGGAGGTTGCCCAGGTCATTGGCAAGGTCAGCATTGTATCGGCTCTCGAAGGAGTCCATCGAGAAGTCGGTGTCGCCCGTCGACGGCGTAGCTCCCAGGCAGAAGTAGCGCAGCGCTTCGCTACCGTACCGGCGTGCCAGGGCCACGGGATCAATGGCATTGCCCATGGATTTGCCGATTCTCCGCCCCTCCACGGTGTAATAGCCGTGGACGAAGAGGACGTGCGGGAGCGGGACGCCGGCCGAAAGGAGCATGGCCGGCCAGTACACGGCGTGGAACCGGGTGATGCCCTTCCCGATTACGTGGACCCGGCAGTCGTTTTCCACCCAGTAACGGCGGTAGAGCTCGCCGTCGGTGGCATATCCGAGTGCCGTGATGTAGTTGCTTAGAGCGTCGAACCAAACGTACATCACCTGCGTTTCGTCACCGGGCACAGGGATGCCCCAGCCCCGGGCGCGCTCCTGTGAGCGTGACACGCTGAAGTCGCGCAAACCCGACCGAATGAAGCTGAGCACCTCGTTGCGACGCTGGTCGGGAATGATGCGATATTGCCCTGACGAAATCAGCTGTTCGAGCTGGTCCTGATAACGCGATAGACGAAAGAAGTAGTTTGTCTCTTCCACCCTCTCCGGAGCAATAAAGTGCTCCGGACAGAGGCCGTCCACCAGTTCGTCCGGCTCATAGAATTGCTCGCAGCTGAGACAGTACAGCCCTGCATACACCTGCTCGTAGAGGTCTCCCGACTCCTGCACGGCCCGCCAAAGCCTCTGCGCGCCCTGACGGTGCCGTTCGTCAACGCTGGTGCGGATGAACTGATCGTACGAGATATCCAGCACCCTATCCAGCTCGACGAAGGAGTCGGTGTTGCGAGACACCAGATCACCGACCGGGATTCCTTCATCTTCGGCCGCTCTCACGTTCTTCAGGCTGTTGTCGTCGCTTCCGGTTAGGAAGTAGGTATCCTCGCCGGTCCGGCGGTGGTAACGCGCGAGTGCATCGGTCTGGACGAACTCAAGTGCGTGTCCGACGTGGGGCGGTCCATTGACATAGGGAATCGCCGTCGTAACGTAGTACCGCTTGGTGGCCATGTCAGAGTCGCTCCGGCAGAAATGAAAAATCCCCCGCAGGTGCGAGGGATGAATTCTTGGTTGACCGAGTCTAGCATGGGCCACCACGACGACCACTGTCCCGGCAGCAAGTGTCCGGGCATATTCCCTAAGGGGGACCACCGGGGCTCGACCGGGAATCGGACCGGTGCACGGTCACCAAGTGGTGCACCGGTCCAGGCACCCGGGAAGCACAACTGAAATGCGTTTGGTAGAGCGCGGGCCGGATGGTCTCCCTATTACCATCCGGCCCAAAGCAATCCCCCACCTCAACAAGATTGCCAAGGACCAGTATAGAGATCTGAGCGCAAGAGTCAACCGCTCACAGGATGGCTGTTTGAGGGCCGTGCACGTTATGACAATACCGTTTTCGGCGTGTAATAGGCTACCTCGCAGCTCAACGGTCCAGCTTTCCACATCCATGACCCGGGTACGCCCCACTCTTCCACGAAATGCTCCACATGGTTTTCCACACCTCTGTGTGGAGACTCCTCCCACCACGTGCACCTGGACGCTCCTTGACAACTGAAGTCGCCGCGAAGCATGCTCGAGTCGAGGGCGTGTCTCGCCCGAGGGCTGTACAAGGCGGCGCACCAAGTGCAGGGCCTCCGGGCTCTGCTTCCCCATTAGAAGCTAGCGCCACCCCGGTGGGCGACGGGTGGGGCAGCGCGACTTCCCACTCTTCACGATCTTCAACTCTTGGCTGAAACAGTCGGGCGCGAGGTCAGCTAGACCTCGCGCCCGACTCTCCGGAGGAGGAAGGTTGCGCTTCTATACGCAGACCTTCACGGGACCCGTCAGTGTCGAGCTTCCATCGTACACAACAGTTCCGCTCGAGCGGTGAGTCGCGTCGGAGGCGGCCGCGAATGTGATGGTATCCCCCTTGGCCGGAGAGAAGAACGCGCCCGTCACGCGGGTTGCCTCGGCGAACGGAAGCGCCCAATTACCCGACATCTTGCTGAAGGTGCTGCTCATAGTGGCCATGGTGGAGGACGTCGTGATCCCTGTCTTCGTCTTGTGCTGAACGGTCACGATGATCAGACTTCCGGGCGCCGTAGATTTGCACCCTGCAGTCCGGACCGTGCCATAGATTCCGTTCGGCGGAGGCGGTAGGCTCTCTGCCGGGAAGGTTCTTGCCTGGTAACACTTCCCGCCGTTTGAGTCCACGCTGCTGCCGCTTACGATCTTGAAGTAGTAGGTAGTGTTGGCCGCAAGACCACCCGAAGTCACGGCGAGATGCGCGAAGCCGTCGCTCGGCATCTCACTCGCCTTAGCCGATGCCGTGGCGCAGCTGGTGCCGTACTCGATGCTGCTCGACGCCACCTTGCCCGTCGAGAACCAGGCGACACCGAAGGATTGGTCGCTTATGTTGACGACCTGAATGCGTGAGTTGGTGGCGGCAGAGGCGGTATGCGTCAACCCGGCTGCTCCGAAGGCGACCAGAGCCAGCAGGGCCAACGCGGAGGCGATCATTCTTCTCTGAACGTGCATATTCAGCGTTCTCCTGGTCTTGGTGATGCCGTGTTTCGACGTGGCTGCCCTCATCGACATTGCCCTGAACTATCAACGGCGGCGCAGGCAGTTCCCTGCGGCCTCCAGTTGAGAGGGCGCGTCGAGTGCACCCACATGCCGTTGGTGAATGGAACCTGATTGCCGACCGGAAGGGGGTACGTGACGTTGCCCTTCTTGTCGAAGAGCGGCTTCCAGTCGAGATACTTCCCGCCTGCCATGGCCGCGATCTCGGAGACCGTAGGCTTGCAGGAGACGGTCGTTGCGTTGAGCCCGCCGTGGCCCTCTGTGCAGGCGTGCGATTCCGCCTCAATCTGGTTGAACATGCTGTCCGTCATAATGCCCGGGTCCGGGAAGCGGGCACCAATGAGGTTCCAGCCTGGATTTAGATGGATCACCGACGGCGAGGAGACAACCGCGCCCGGCGGCGTCCAGTTGAAGGGCTTGGCGACGTTGACATAGATCCCGTCATTGGTCCGGATCTGTTCACGAGGATCTGTGAAGTCCGGGATCGACAGGGTCCACTGACCGCCATGGTAGGTGGCTACCGACAGTATCCCATCCTCAGGCACCCGAGCCTGCGATTCGAAAGCATCTTCGAGCAGCTCCGCCGTCGGTATCCGGCTGGTGGTGGGATCGCTGATGATGTTCCAGCCCTGCTCCAGCCTCACCGTCGGCGGGGCGCCTCCGAACCCGGTCTGCGTCTGACCGGAGGCGAGCTTGGGGTTTGGGTAGCCATTGGCAAGGGCACAGCCGTTGTTCCAGTTGCTCCACTCCTGCTGCACGATGTAGTGCTGGCCGTGGAGAACGATGTTGCTCCCGTCACTTCCGTTCACCGCCCCGTAGACGTAGGCGCACTTGTCACCGATCTCTCCCGATGCCTGGGAGGAGGGTGAGGAGTACCACCCGAGCGGTGGTCCGTAGCCCGGGGCCGTGCCGACCATGGAGTCCGATACCGTCTCGAATTCCTCGTGCGAGGTTACGGAAACCTCGGCATCGGCCACATAGTCGGTCGTGGACGTCTTCCTTCCGTTGACCAAGAAGGTGTGCCTCGGGGCCTTGCCGCTGCCGATCGGAGCCGAATAGCAGAGCCCGGTGTCGGTCACTCCCGGAGGAACGCTGGCGAAAGCAGCGTCGGCCATATTGGCGTAGAGTACCGGTGCGCCCTTGTCGATGAAGTCGCCGTGATAGGCGCAGAAGGTTGGAACCACCCCTGAGGTATTGCATACCGGCTCCGGGCTCCCGGGCGACGGCGGGCTAAAGCAGCTGGCGGCGCCATTGCCCAAGAAGACGAAGTACTGGTGATCCAGTCCGCTGGTCCAGCCGTGCTTGGCATTCTCGCTCATCATCCGCTGGACCTCCATCTGGATGTCCTCGTCATAGATCGGATTCGCGGCCGTTCCGCCGGGGACCGTGACTCCGGATTGCGGAGTAGACGTGTACCCGCAGTGATCGATGACCACGCCGGCCAGCTGCTCGTTGTTAACCACGGCTCCGCTGGTGTTGTCCGCGTACTGAGTCAGCAGGTTATAGAAGCCCGAGCCGTCGAGGTCCCTGAAGTACTGCGCCAGGATGCCTTCGTAGTTGGCGTCGCTGCCCGAACCAAACCCTGTTGGCTCGTAGTTGTAGGAGATCGGGTTCTGCGCCGGACCACCCTCGACACAGGGTTTGCCGCCCGGATCACTGGAGGCTCCCTGCTGTGGCAGCCAGAAGATCAAGTAGTTCTTCATGGTGTGGACGATCGAGCCGCCGTAGTGAGTCAGGTTGCTCGGGTTACCCGCCGTGGGCACGGCACCACTGGTTCCCGTCGCGTTGGCCAACAAGGGTGGACAGGTCTTGCCGGTCTCGCCGACGGCGTAGGCGGCCTTGCTCGAGGAAGCGCCGGGCGCAGACGAAGGTTGAGTATCCGTCGTATAGAGAGGCGAGCCGACCTGGACATCGGTTTCCCAAAGCTCGTTGGTGAGCTTTTGTCCATTCTTCGGAGACCCGACACTTGCGAGCGGCACCGAGATGGTGACGATGTTGTTCTTGAGATCCATAGATCCCGATGCCGTGCCCGACGGAACATGCAGCGTCTCCAAGCCTCCTACGACCTGAACCGTTCCGTACGTGTACTGGGTCGTGGTGGTTGCGTCTCCTCCGGCATATTGCGCACGGAGGTAGTAGGTGGTCGTGGTGCCGCCCGTGGTGTAGTTCCATTGAGCGAACCAGTTGTCGACCTGTCCGGAGGGCACGTCCGGTTGGCCGGCGGAGCTGGTCAGGCTGACGACCTTGAGCTGTGCCTTCAGATTGCCCTTCACGGTTGCGAATCCCGAGGCGGAGATGTCCAGGGACGGGAAAGGTCCCTCCGCGCCGACGCCCGGGACGGTGGCCGAAGCGTCGCTATTGGAAGAGTCCGTCGCCAGGGTGCAGGCGGGCGGCGGCAGAAGGCCGGAGCCAGACGGTGTCGAGGCAGACATTGCCGCCTGGGTTGAGCCCTGCCAACCGATCTCCCGGGCATGGGCCTGTATCCAGGCAGTGGTCGGCAGCATCACCGCTCTGGTGTGGTTGCGTGGACTCGTGAGCATCAGGGGGTTGTGTGCCACCGTGAGCCCCGGGGATGAATGGGGTCGTACGACTGAGCTGGCCGCGGCCTGCCCAAATGGAAACAGGAAGGCCGCGGGTAACGCCGCCGCCAATACTGCAGCGGCGGTACGCCGGCTGATAGTGTTCATGTCCTGTTCGGCTCCTTCGGTGATATGTAATCGAGAGTTCTGATAGAGTGCAACTTCGGCGCTGCCTGGCGTCTCTTGCTCGTTATTCCCTCCTTCTCTGGCCTCCGACTTAGCTGCGTAGAAAGAACGAACCGGGTTCGGTCTGAGCCCATTCCGGTCCCAGCGGAGTCTACGTGGCCGGAGGTAAACACGAGGTAAAAATCTCGGTAAACATTCGGTAAATAATCAGGGCTAGTCGCGGGCTCGCACTGGTGCGTACACCGCCGGCTAGAGATGTGGCTCGCAGAGTCACGTCACCCTGGTGCCACGAGCTACAGTCTGGCTTCTTCGTTCGATAACGACGACTGCTAGATGGCGGTTCGCCCTGAACATCGCTTACATCGAGCACCGGGACAGACGACCGACGGGGCGGGCCGCTCATCCACATGCGACGCAACCAGCCTCTTACGGCTCCGAATTCACATCCCCTGGGCCGAGGGGACAAGACGACTCGAAGCAAACTGACCGGACGCCGAGAGCCGTGGGGCCGACGGCCCCAAAGGTAGCAGCAGTCTGCGTGTACAGACGCAACGGCGGGGCTACTCTACTTGGAAGCTGAAATCAAGCTGGCGGATGGGGTGGGATTCGAACCCACGAGGGCCTTGCGACCCTACCGCTTTTCGAGAGCGGCGCACTAAGCCGGACTATGCGACCCATCCACGCGCCCCAAGTTTACCAAGCATGCCGCCTGCGTTTCCGGCCCGGATTCTCGGACAGTCGCCCCTCACGACTCGGCGGACGCGGTCTAGACTTCGGCGTGATTCTGACGCGTCTCCGGCTTCAGCACTATCGAAACTACGGGCAGCTCGACCTCGGATTAAACCCTGGTCCAACCATCCTCTACGGTCCGAACGGCGCCGGGAAGACCAACATCCTCGAGGCAGTCTTCACCCTCGCGACCACCAAATCCTTTCGCGCCCGGTCCGATCGCGACGTCATCGGCCGGCACCAGGAGGCGGCACCGTACCGGCTGCTGAGGCTAGAGGGCGATATCGAGCACGAGGACGAGCGGCTTGTGGTGGAGCTGGTGGTCACGGCCGAGCCCTCGGGCCGGGAGGGGGTTGAGCAGCTGCGTAAACGCTTCCGCCTCAACGGTGCGCCCAAGCGTGCCGTCGACGTCGTCGGCCGGGTCAAGGCCGTCCTCTTCGCGCCGTCCGACGCGGATATCGTCGCGGGCTCGCCATCGCATCGACGGCGTTACCTCGATCTGCTGCTCTGCCAGGTCGATCCCGGTTACCTCCGACTCCTCCAGCAGTACACGAGGATCGTGCAGCGTCGAAACGCGGTGCTGGGGCGGCTGGCTCCCCGTTCGCATCCCGGCATCCTCGAGTTTTGGGATCAAAAGCTGATCGAGGACGGTTCCGCCATCATCAGACGCCGCGTGCAGGCGATACAGGATCTGGCGGAAGCCGCCGCGGAGGCGTATGCCGGGCTATCGGGAGGTTCGGAAGCCCTCAGTGTGGGATATCTCCCCAGTCTCGGAACGGTCGACGGTGAATCAGCGGTCGAGGAGCGCTTTCGCGCTCGCCTGACCGAAGAGGAGAAGCGTGGCCGCGAGCAGCGGGTCACGCTCGTCGGCCCCCATCGCGATGAGTTGGCGCTCGAAATCGAGGGTGAGCCATTGGCCGTGTTCGGCAGCCGGGGCCAACAGCGCACCGCTGCCCTGGCCCTTCGGATCGCCGAGGCTCGCTACATCCTGAGCCGTTCAGGCCGCCATCCCATCCTTCTGTTGGACGAGGCGCTGGCAGAGCTGGACGACGATCGGAGGGAGCGGCTCCTTGCCTTCGTCGAGGCCTTTCCCCAGGTGCTGCTCACAGGGACATCCCTGGCCGCCTTCCCGGCCGAATTTCGGCAGCGGGCAGCCCTGCTCCGAGTCCACTCCGGGGAGATCAGCAGCGACTAGGCCGCCTGTAGGCGGAGCCGTTCGACACTGGATTCCGTGTTTTCTAGTCTTCGCCCTCGGACGCGGGGTAACGACGTGCAACTCCGTCTTTGCCGTGTCCTGGATCTGCTCCGCCCGGGACCGTGCTCCGACGATAGCAGCCGGAAATATGGAGGCCCGGTGAAGCCGTCCGAGCCGGTGCTAGCTTGAGGCATCCTAGCGCGAAGGGGGGAAGCATGCCGTTGATGATAGAGCTGCTACTGATTGGATTGGTCGCCGGTGTGGCCGGCGGCATGTTCGGGATTGGCGGAGGCGCCATCATGGTGCCGGCCATGGTGATCATCGTTGGACTGGGACAGAAACTCTCGACCGGAACCTCTCTCGCCGCTCAGATTCTTCCCATCGGAATCCTGGGCGCCATCGTGTACTACAAGAACGGCAATCTCAACATCAAGTACGCCCTGCTCATCGCCGCCGGGCTCCTGGTCGGCAACCTGTTCGGCGCCCTGTTTG
>DASRCF010000273.1:0-11255 GCA_035653255.1 Chloroflexota bacterium | reverse complement strand
TCGCAGATACTCCACGGCGCAGGCGGCTGCGGCCTGGCCGACGATCAGCCGGGCGGCGGCGTCCGGATGGCGAAGCGTCGCGGGAAGTCGGACCCAGACATAGCCCACGATCTCGCCTGAGAGCACGACCGGCGAGACCAGATAGTGGCCCTCGTCGGTTGCGATCTCGCTCATGGGAGGGTCGAGCGAGCGGTCGGCAGACGGTTCCGAACCCAGCTCCCGCCGGAAGTCGAACATTACGCCGTTCTTGATCTCCGGAGTCAGCCGGCAGCGGTCATGGCTCAGAACCTGGCCGGTGCCGTCGAAGCACTGCAGCGGCTCAAGGTTCTCATCGGTCACAGCGGCGTCCCCGCCGGCGCGGCGTGCCAGCTTGGCCGTCAAGCCGGCTAGGCCTCGCCCGGCCAGCACCTGCTCCATGAGATCTCGGTAGCTCTCCGCAGCCAAGGCTGCCGCGTTTTCCATCCGGACCCTCCAGACGTCGTGGACCCTTATCTAGAGAATAGAACAGATGTCCACCGCAATCAGTGGATAAAGTAAACAGTAATCACAGTCGATGACTGGATATAAACTCCAATGTCGTGGGGCGACTCTGACAGGCACGAGAGAGTGAAAGCAGGAGCCGTCTCCCCTAGCCGGCTCCCTCGAAGCTGTCGAGGCGGATGCGTGGATCGAGCCATGCCTGGGCCAGGTCGACGAGGATGTTGACGAGGACCACGAAAACAGCCGCGAACAGAACTGTACCCATCACCAGATTGATGTCGTCGTGGGTGATGGCGGTGTAGGCCAGGAAGCCCACTCCTGGCCAGGCGAACACGGTCTCTACCACCACCACTCCGCTGAGGAAGAAGGCCAGGTCAAGACCGAACTGGGTTACCAACGGACCGGCCGCGTTGCGCAGGGCATGGCGCAGAACCACTCTTCGGGAGCTCAGGCCCTTGGCCCGAGCCGTCCGGACGTACTCGGTCCCCAGCACGTCGATCATCGTCGCCCGGAGCAGACGGCTGTACCATGCGGCGCCGCCTAGCCCCAACGTCAGCGCCGGAAGGACGATGGAGCTGGGGCCGCTCTCGCCGCCGAGGGGGAATACGGTCCAGTGGAACGCGAACGCCGTGAGCAGGAGATTGCCCAGGATGAACGGTGGAATCGAGAATCCGAACAGCGAGAAGAGGATTCCCAGGCGGTCGGGGATCCCCTGCGGCCATACGGCTGCCATGACCCCGACCGGCAGGCCGATCCCCAGCTCGAAGAGAATGCCGCACAGAGCCAGGAGCGCCGTCGCCGGAAGCCTCCCCGCGATCGTGGGCAGCACGGGGTTCGAGACGCTGTAGGCGTAGCCCAGATTGCCGTGAAAGAGATGGTTCATATAGGTGAGGTACTGGACCGGGAGCGGCTGGTCCATCCCGTAGGCGTGGCGGATGTTGGCCAGCACCAGGCGGCTGGCGTGTGGGCCGGCTATCAGTCGGGCCGGGTCGCCGGGCACGGCAAAGGCGACCACGAAGGTCACCACCGAGACGCCGAAGAGGACCAGGATGCCCCATCCCAGCCGGCGGATGATGTAGCTCAGCATCGACCGTTCAGCGGCGGAGCTGGCCCTCAGGGTCGAGGGCGTCACGCAGAGCGTCGCCGAGAAGGTTGAAGCCCAAGACGGTGAAGAACAGCGCCAGACTCGGATACAGGATCAGCCAGTAGAACTGCAGGGACGTCTGCGATGACGCCTCCTGGATCATGCGCCCCCAGCTCGGCGCCGGCTGCGGCACCCCCAAGCCGAGATATGAGAGACTGCCCTCGAAGACCACCGTGAGTCCCACGCCGAGGGTGGCGTAAACGAGGATGGGCGCCAGCAGGTGGGGCAGGATGTGGCGGATAAGGATCCGCGCCGGCCCCACGCCGGTCGCGCGAGCGCTCTCGACCCACTCACGCTCACGTAGCCCCAGCACCTGCCCATAGGTGATGCGGCAGAGCGAGGTCCAGCTCACCATCCCTATCACGACGATGATGATGGTGAGGCTCGGTCCCTCGATGGCCACCAACGCCAGCGCGAGCAGCAGTGAGGGGAAGGCGAGCATGATATCGGTGAAGCGCATGATGACGATCTCGAGCCAACCTCGCGTCCAGGCGGCGACAGCTCCCAGGGAGACCCCGACCGCCACGGCCAGGAGGTTGCCGAGGACGCTGATTGAGAGTGACAGCCGGGCTCCGTAGAGGAGGCGGCTGAGCACGTCGCGGGCCTGGAAATCCGTCCCGAGGGGGAACTTGGCGCTGTGGGCCAGAGGTTCCCCGATGGCGTTGATGCCGTCAGGAAACTGCTGGTTGGGGTCATGTGGCGCCAAGACGGACGCGAAAGCCGCCACGAATACGATGGCGACCACGAGCAGCCCACCAATCCAGAACCCCGGATTGGAACGGAGGAGCCGCCATACGCGCCGTTGCGCGATGACCGGCTCCTCCAGATCGGCGCCCTCCAGCTCTTGGAAGGCGTCGCCGATCAAGACTTCAGACGGTACTGATCGTAGCTAAACGGCCACACCGGATGAATGTAAAACCCCTGGACCTTCGAGGAATGGAAGTCATAGAGGATGTCATCGTACAGCGGCACCCAGGGCGCCTTGGCCATCACCATCTTCTCCATCTTTCGATACATCGCGTAGCGCGACTTCCGGTTGGTGTCGGCCCGGGCCTTGTTTCCCAGCTTGTCCACCGCCTTGTTGCAGAAGAACGCCGCGTTGCTGCTGGCTGAGCAGCTCAGGATCGGATCGAAGAAGTCTGAAGGGTCGGGATAGTCCTCACCCCAGGTGAAGAACGAGAAGGCGCTCTTGCCCGGCGTGTAGACCAGGTTGTAGGCGTTGTTCTGTGTCTGGGGGTTCGGCTGCACATTGACCCCGATCTTCTTGAGGTCGGACTGGACCGCCAGAAAGACGTTGAGGTAGTCGGGATTGTCCTCGACGTAGAGTAGCTTCACCGTTAGATGGCCCGGCTTATAGCCCGACTTCTTGAACTCGGCCCGGGCCGCCTTGAGGTTGTACTTGTAGTAGGTAAAGTGCTTGTTGGCGCCGGGCATAGTCGGTGGCAGAATGCCGTTCATGACCACCGCGCGGCCGTTCAGCTCACGGACGATGAAGTTCTTGTCAATGGCCATGTTGAAGGCTCGGCGTAGGGCAAGGTTGCCTTTGAACGGCTTCATCTGCATGTTCATAGCCAGGTAGAACACGGCGATGTCGGGCTCGTGGACGAGCTGCTTGGAGTAAGGACCCGTCCGCAGCGCGAGATAATCCTGACTGGTCACCAGGTCTCCGGGGATGTCGAGCTGATTCTTCTCCGCCCGTTGGATCTGGAGATGAGGCGGAACGTTCATGTCGATGAGCACCCGGGGCACATGCGGAAGACCCTTGTGGAAGTACAGCGGATTCTTGACCAGCAGCATCTGGCTACCCTTGTGCCAGTACTTCAGCATGTACGGTCCCGTGCCCACGGGATCACTGGCGAAACGGCCGCCCTGCTTCTTGACCCACTCCTTTGGAACCACCGACGCGAACGGCATGGCGATGACGTTCTGGAACGCGATGTCGGGCGAGGTCAGCCGGAACTCGATCGTCCACTTGCCCTTGACGGTGATACCACTGATGTGCTTCGCCTTCTTGGACCAGAAGGCGGAGGTTCCTGAGAGGGGGCTCCAGAAGCCACTCTTGAACATCGGGTAGGTGGCGTTGCCGAGCGCGCGTTCGATCGAGTACTTGAAGTCGGAGGCAGTCACCAACCGCTTGACCGGCGGCGAGAAGTGGACATCATGGCGCAGATGGAACGTGTAGAGCTTGCCCCCGTTGGAGATCTTCGGCATCGACGCGGCGACGTCGGGCTGAAGCCTGGTGCCTGGGAGGCCTGGAGCGTTCTTATAGCCGAGCAAGGAGTTGAACAGCGCGTGCTCGCCGGTCCAAGAGAACGGATCGTAACCGACCGCCGGGTCGAGAGTCGGAAAGTCGCTGCTGAAGGCCGCGGTGAGCGTTTGCGGGGGCCTCTTCTTGGCCGGTCCGTGCGCGTCGGCAATGCGTGGCACGGCAAATACCGAAAATAACAGGGCAAGAGCGATAACTACGGTCACCGGCGTGCCCGAAAGTCGCGGGACTCTCATTGATCTCCTCCTGATGTGGCAAGCATGCCCGGTACCATTATCCGCCTTGTGCCAAGCAACCATACGCCGAGGTCGGTTACTCCGCCGTCGGTGGCCAAGACACGTCGATTTCCTCTCCTTGGGAGTTCTGAACCCGAACCGTTCCGTTGGGAATATCGAGCCGGATCACAGTGCCGGCGACTTTGCCGCTGTCAAAAGCGGAGCCAAGACTCGGGAATCGATGCCCGGGATGTCGCTCTACCGACTCCAGAGCCTCCTCCGCCCGGTCGGGCGGCTCGACCAGGCGCCGGGCAGTAATCCTTCCCTCGACGCATCCAGGTGCGTGCAAGACGTCGCCGGTGCCCGCGACGACCCGGCCTTCTGCCCGCTGCCCGGCGATCGTCACCGCCACCAGGTCGTCCGCATCAACGTCTCCCGCCGACGACACGATGACGACGCGGTCCTCGCCCTCCGGCCGCACCGCTGCCGTCAGGTTTGCCTCGCCTCGATCCGGAGGCGCCTCCACGATCTGGGACTCGGGGTACTCCTCGCGGGTCAACTCCACCGGTCTCGTTCAGGTGTGGCTTGAGGGGCCCGGCATCTGCTGTCGCCGTTGCCCCGCGCCATGATCAATCGAGATTGGGAATACCGCCCGTCAAGCGTCGCTCGTCGAGGTCGTGCCCATGTACATGGCACCTGTAGCCAGTGCTTCGAGGGTGAGTCGGGGGTCGACGTTCTGGTTGATCCGGGTGCCGGCAAGCGCGATCTCCTGCAGAACCTGAACGATGCGAGGCGTGGTCATGCCTTGGGCCATGGATTCGATCTGCCGTCTCGACCCCGAGTTGACGATGAGCTCGGCCTGTCCCGTCCGGCTCAGAAGCACGTCGCGCCACCAGATCAACATCATCTCGAGTTCCTCCATGACGGTGGTCCGAGTCCGGTCGAGCCTTCCGCCCCCACCCGCCAGGCGCTCTGCCGAGGCCAGACGGTCCAGCAGTCCAGCCGTGGAAAAGCCGGCAAGGTCATCTCGGAGTTTCTCGCGGCGAGTCGCCATCTCGTCGTCCTGGCTGGCCGCGATCGCCCACCCGATCGCGCCGTAGGACAGTGAGGCCAGCCGTCTGGCCCTGGCCTGGTCCACGTCCAAGCCTGCCAGATGCGCCTCGATCTCTGCCGCCGGTAGGAGCCCCATGGCAAGAATCCGGCAGCGTGAGACGATCGTCTCCGGCAGAAGGTCTACCGCTTCCGCCGTGAGGATCAACACCACCTGGGAGGCCGGCTCCTCCAGAGTCTTGAGAAGTGCCTCGTGCGCCTGGTCGGTCAACGGCTGTGCTCTGATGATCACCACCCGCCATCGGCCTTCCGCCGGCCGCAGTGACAGGGCCAGGCGCACAACACGCACCTCGTCTATCAAGGTGCGCTCTCGATCCTCATTTTCCAGCATGGTGACGTCGGGGTGGATGCCGGCGCTGATGAGGCGGCATGTCCGGCAGGTCTGGCAGGGCCGGTCTTGAGGTCCGGCCTCGCAGTTCAACGCCTTCGCGAACTCGAGCGCCATGATGCGCTTCCCGATGCGTGCCGGACCGGCTAGGAGGTACGAGTGGGCTGGTGATTCCAGTGATCGCCGAAGTGCCCTGGCCGTCGATTCATGGCCCGTCACGCGCCAGGCCGGTGCGACAGGAAGGCCTGTTATGTCCGTCATGGCCCGGTAGCTGTCTTGAGGGTGAAGGCGAAGCTGCTTCTCCCCCCGTCTTCGACCCATATCTGGCCGCCGTGGGCCTCGACAATCCGTTTGCTGATGTACAAGCCGAGGCCGATACCCCGCGCCCCGGGAGACGGCCGGTCGGTCGAGCGATAGAACCGGTCAAAGACCTGAAGGCGTTCCGAAGGCGCCACACCCGGCCCGTCGTCCGCGACGTGGGTGGTGACCACCGAGGCGCTGATGTCGACGGAGACCGTGATCGGGGTCCCGGGAGGGCTGTAGGTCATGGCATTGCCGATCAGGTTGGCGAGCACCTGACTCAGCCGCTCACGGTCTCCCATCACGGGAATGGATCCGGGAGCATCGACATCGATGTGACGGTTTGGGTTGAGAGTTGTCATCTCCTCTACCACCGTGTCCAGCGTTTCCTTATAGTCCATCGGATGTAGGTGGCAGGTGAAGGCCTCGGCCTCGAGTCTCGAGCTTTCGAACAGTTCTCCCAGAAGCCGCGCGAGCTGCCCCGCCTGTTCGTCGATGATCTCCAGCCGTCGGACGGTCTCCGGACTGGCCTCGCCCCTCAGGGAACGCATCAGGACCTGGGCGAATCCTCGCACTACCGTTACCGGCGTTCGGAGCTCATGGGCGACCATCGAAAGAAACTCGTCCCGTCGCTGCTCGGCCTCGTGCCGTTCGGTGACGTCGTGAATCACAATCACGGCACCCACGATCTCACCATCCGAGTTGCGGATGGGTGCTCCGGCGGTCTGCGTGAACATGTCCTTGCCGTCGGCGGCCCTGACCAGGAACTGAGCCGAATCGAAGCGCTCGCCCCGCAAGGCCCTCGCTACGGCGCCTTCCTCACGAGGAACCGGATCCCCGTTCCAACTGCGCGCCTGCAGTCGCTCGTAGCGCCCGTCAGGCGATTCACGCTCAGCCGTGTGCGAGAGATTGACTCTGTAGGCGGGGTTGGCCATGACAGTGCGTCCCTCGGCGTCTGTGATCAGCAAGGGATCAGCCATGCTGTTCAGAACCGTCTCCAGCTCCTGCGCCCGCCGCTGCGCCTGATCCCGCGCCCACTCGTGCTCGATCTCGAGCCTGCGCATCCGGGTCACGTCGTGACTGCTGGCGATGGCTCCGATGATGGTCCCGTCTTCGTCTTGGATTGGATTGGCGTTCGTGCTCAGCCACACCTTGCTGCCGTCAGCGTCGGTGAGGATGATCTCGGACTCGCGCACCACCTCTCCGGCCAGGGCCCGGTCGATTGCAAACTCGCCCGGGCTCACTGGAGTTCCATCTGGGCGGACCGGATTGCTCGCTCGACGCTCGGCACGGTTGCTCAGCTCGATCGCGGCGGCCCTCGGCGAGGTGCCGGTCAGCTTCAGCCACGCCTCGTTGAGGTACACGATCTGACCGTCTTGGTCGACGATGGCTATGGCGTCTGGAACGCAGTCGACGATGTGAGACGGTGACAGCCGCGAGATGAGGTCAGAAGGATGCCGCTCGTCGGTTTGCAGGACTGTAGTGAGCCTCCGGCCAGGAGCGCTTTGATTCAGGCTACCCCATGAGCCTCCGGGAGCCGCCGATGCGCTCACCGGAGAGAAATGTTGCCGAACGAGGGGCAGTTTCGGGTTTCGAGTTTCGAGTTTCGGGTTTCGGGTTTCGAGTCGGGAGCCGACTCTCACGCCATCGCGGCCTCTCCGGTACGGGGATGTGTCTCTGGTAGGGGCGTGCGAGGTGACGAGTGCGCCCGCGAGCGCCGCATGTCCCGGCACCCGGTGACCATGCAGGCACCCTCCCTCGTCGGCTGCCCCTACGGGCGGGTTTCGAGTTTCGGGTTTCGGGTTTCGAGTTTCGAGTTGGGGAGCGGACTCTCACGCCGTCGAGGGCGAGTGTCGTATCGCCCAGCATCCGAGGTAGATCCAGGCGCCCTACTGCCGTTCGCTGCCCGTACATCCCTAATCGAGCAGCGGCTCCCTACGCCCCCGAGGCGAAGGAGTAAACGCAGCCGCGCAGCGTAACCGACATCACCCGCTGCATTTCGTTGCTGGCGGCGAGCTGCCAGCGGGCCACGTACGCCTTACGGTCGGTGGTGGTGCAACCTGATGACGGAACAGTGTACACGCCCATGGGAGCCGCGGCGACGTCCCGGTATGGCTGCGACACAAAGCTGGCGACGCCGGCGAGTGAGGGCAGTCGGTAGACGTCGATACGGGTGAATGCCCCACTCTTGGACTCGGTCATGGCGGCGAAGGCATACTGTGGCCGTAATGAGGATGCGATCGAGGGCAGTCCAATGGGCCTCCCCGTGACTGTCCCACTCTGCTGGTGCCGGGTGACCCGGCGCCGCGAGAGGTCCACTGAGGCTAGCCGCAGGCTCGGACCGGCGACGTAGGCGATCCTGCGGTTGCGCGAGAGCAGGAGGTTGCTGGCCGGTTGCAGCCAGTATGGGAGCTGAATGGTGACCCGGACCCGTGCGTTTGCCGGGTTCAGGAGGTACAGGGTCGAGGACTTCTCACATAGGACGAGAACAGATCTGGCTGCGGTGGCCATTCGTTCGGCCCCGCAACCCGGCAGCTGCGTCCGCCATGGGTCGCGATGAAGGTTCCTTGCATCGAAGACACGAATGCCGTACACGTCAGGCGACTGATACCGGTCACGTAGACGAACAGCTTCGAGCCGTCGGGAGAAAGCGTCATGGTACTGTATCGCTGCCCGAGATAGCGAATCCGGTGGGGGACGATCGCGACGGCCATTCGCCTCAGTGAGGCGGCGTCGAAGACGCTTACGCCCTCGGTCAGCCGGCCGGAAGAAGTTTTCACACGGGAGGCGAGGTACAACCGCCTGCCGATGGGCGACACCAGCATGTCGGGAGAGTCGACGGCGGCGAAGTAGCTCAGCGGTCGACAAGCGAGGGCGGAGCCGTTGCGGCCGTCGACGGCCAGTGGTTGTCCGGTCTTGTTGGTTCGGTCGGCGGACAGCACAAAAGCTCGCCAACGGCCCGGCACTATCGAAATGCCGCCGGAGTGGGCCGGAGTCACGGCCACGACGCCGCCGACGAGGGGCAGCAGCAATCCAACCATTCGGACGCAATAAGCCGCTGTGGCTCTCATAGCACTTGGCTTTCGCATCTTGAACGTCGTGGCCTCTCATGATATGTCTGCCAGAGGACACACGGGTTGTCGCTCGGGGCAGTCCACTGCGTCGGCGGCGGCTACAAGCGATCCCATTTCGAGTTCATGGTTTCAACGTTCGGGTTGCGAGTTGGGAGCGCATGCGGAGCGGCTTGCGAGGTATGGCCGCAACCCTCGTAGTGGCGTCGGCAGGTGCGGAATGGACCGAAATGTCTTGGCCGGTTAGCTGCTCATCCAGAGCGATATGTTCCGGTGGGGCGCTACGCGAACCACTGCTCGATTCGGACGGGACGAGCGATGCCAGTCCACAGATTGGGGCTGGCGGCCATCGAAAGCTACAGCGATGGACCGGACGCGACGTCGCGGCTTGAGCACGAATTCGACCTGAATGTCAACCTCCGGCACCTCCCCGTCGAAGGCGATGTCGAGGGTCTGAAGGCCGCCGGCATCAGTGAACGCAATGTCAAACGCCACGTCGCCGATCCACTTTCGGATCCGTAGCTGCGGCCAGTGTCGGGGCTTCTGAGGCCTGATGGCGATCAGCGCCGCCTTCGTGTCGACGATCACGCCGGCAAACCGGTGGAGTGACTCGACAAGACCGGTCATACTCCAGGATTGATACGACGGTCCGGCCTGCCCCCGATGATCGAACAGCTCGCTGACCCCACCCAGTCCTCCCGCGCTGGTGGCGTCATGGATCTGTCGTGCCAGGTAGTGGTCAAAGGCCATGTCCGGACGGCCGTGCCGAAGCTCTCCCGCGACAAAGAGCTGCGCCAGCCAGTTCCATTCCAGCCCTCGGTGGTAATTGAGCTTGCCGAGGCTGGGAAGCGGGCGTCCCGCCTTGACCAGGGCCGCAATCTCGGGCCCAAGGACGGACGCCCACTGCGAGCGTGCCAGTGTGCGGATTCCCGACACCCCCCCAAGCTCTCGCCTGCCCAGATGGAGCAGATACGCCTCCCAGTCCCAGTCCAGCTCAATGTCGAGGATCGTCCAGAAGAACGCGTTGGGTGTGAATTGGGTAACGGGATCGCCATCGGGCGACAGATGGTCAACCAGAAGATTGTCGGCGCGAAACCTCTGCAAGGCGGCTGTCAGCACCTGCTGGGCTGCGGCGAGCCTGCCCGCCAGGTCGGGATTCCGCGGTTCGAGCAAAGCTGCGTAGCGTCGCATGCAGACCAGCCAGAGGAGCTGGATCTCGATGGGATAGCCGCGGCGCGCCGAGAACTCGGTATCCATCCAGGTTTCCCAGTCGTGACCGTCGACGGCCACGCCTCCCGAGGGCAGCATGTATCCGTCGCCGCAACGGTCGAGAGACCGGCGGAAGAAGTGCTCTATCAGTGGAAGCTTCGAGTCGAGAGCATGCTCGTCGCCGGTCACGTCGAGGTACTGGGATAGCCTCAGCAGCGCCCAAAGGGTGGCGTCGCTGGAGGTGTAACCAGGCTCTTCACCCGGCCTCAGCCGCAGCGGCAACCGGCCGGTTGAGTCATCCTGGCCTCGCCAGGTGGCATCAAGAATGCGTCGGGCCGGGGCATGCTGTCCACTGGCCAGCAGCCCTCCGAGTGCGATGTTCTCGTCTCGCTTCCAGCTCTCCTGAAAATATGCGTTTCCCGCTAGGATCGAGGACTCCGTTCCGGCAGAGGGCGATGGACCCGCGGGTGAGTCTACGACGAGGCAGTCCGCCAGCCGCGAGACCACGTGCCCGTACGCCTGGTCAGTCGGCACGTGGCCGGTGGAGAAGTATGTGCGGTGGCACAGCTCATTCAGCCGCTCACACTTCTCGGCCTTGAGAGTCTCGGCCTGCTCGAGGCCGAGGCGGGCGGCCGAAACGGCTTCGTGCATCGACTGCCCAAAGCCGAAGGCGACGCGACTTCCATCTCGTGTTCCGATACGACAGGGAGCATATACCCACTGCGTCGTGACCTCCGACAATGGCGCGTGCTCCAGCACGGGAATGCCCGCTTCTCGCCTCGATCGCAAGAACCGCAGTCGGGCGGCATCCCGGCCGTGCCACATGGGCTTCCAGCGTTTTCGTTCGGGGACCATGGTCAGCTCGCTCCCATCGAGCGCACAGGCAACCCAGAGGGTCTCGCGGATGTCGTTCGGCTGCTTCTGCCAACCGAGAGGCTCGGCCTCTGCGTCGGCAGAGAGCGAGACCGTGCGGTGGAGGAGGATAAGGTCGGCGGTGTTGGCGGTGTGGTACTCGGTACGAGGGTCTTGGCCGCGGACGTAGCGGAGATCGAACCGAGGCTCGAGGAAGAGAGGTCCACCACCGCGCTGCTCCCAGATCAGGCACGGCAAATAGTCGGGGACGAAGTACGAC
>DASRCF010000272.1:0-13700 GCA_035653255.1 Chloroflexota bacterium | reverse complement strand
CTGCCCGCCGGGCTCCTCTACCTCGGCGCCATTCTCATGCGCCGCGACATGGCCATCCCCGCCATCGTCTCCCTGCTCGTGCTGGCCGCCTTCTATCGCGACCGCCGATTCCTCGCCCTGGTCTCCACCGCCGGCTTGACCCTCTGCCTGCCCGCCGCCGCCATCATCCTCCTGCACCCCCAGCCACTCGCCCTCGGCCTCACCCATGCCTCACCCGGCCGTGCGCCCATAGCCGGCGGAGCCACGGCGAGCAAGCTTCACCGCCTGCAATGGCTGTCATACGGCGGCTTTGCGACTGGCCTTCTGATCCTGACCAGTGGGGTCGTTCTGGTGACCAGGCTATGGAAGCCGCGTCTCCTGGGGCTGGCAATTGCGCTGTGCTCGGTCGCGGTCGCGGCCGCCTACACGGTCTACCTCTTCGGTCACTTCACCTATGCGGCCGAGAACCCCTTGCCCTACTGCCCCATCGCCCTCTGGGGTGTCTGGTCGATCTTCCAGGTAAAACGAAGTAACGGTGAGGGTCGCGCCCATGTCATCCTCTCGCTGACGGCTTGCCTCGGGGTCGTCGGCATTGTGCTGGCAGCCAGCGATTACGGGGGGCCTCAGTGGGGTCCAAGGTACCTGTTGTTCGTCTTTCCCCTGCTCATCCTGCTGGCGTTTCGACTTCGGCAGGAGCTGCGTTCGGAGGAGGTGGGACCAGTCGCCAGACGGGCTGCCGAATATGCCTTCATAGCACTCCTGGCTCTCAGCTGCCTGATTCAGATGGGAGGAATTCTCAGCATGGCGGTCAGCAAGCGCGAGGTGGGCCAAGTTCAGAGGTTGGTGTCCCATGCGTCGCCGTCAGTCGTCGTCGCCGCCGATCCTTCGATCAATAGTCTGGCGCCGCTTCAGCCACGGAAGCGGCTGTTGTTCGCTGGCAACCCACCGGAGATGGCGGGCGTGTTGCGGCTGCTCACGGAATCCCATCTGCGAGCTTTTGTCCTCGTATGCGGTCCGGGCCATCACTGCCCCTGGAACCTCTCGGGCTGGCATCACGGACCGATCGACCGGCGTGACCGGCACATCCTCAGCTTCGCCGTATATCGCCGCACGTGAGACGGCACGGCTACTAACCCCCCTGCAAACGGATCCATTCGGACAGCTCCGCGCCGCGTCCGAGGTCCAGCGAAGTGCGGGCTAGATCACGCCCACGCGACTGTGATCACCAAGCATCATCTTGTACGCCACCGGCTTGCCTGTCGAACGCGTCAGATCGACGTTGCGTCCGATCAGGGAGTCTTCGATCCGGTGAGGCACGTCATGGATCCTCGTTCGCTCCATGACGATCGAGTGCTCGATCTCGCTGTGCCGAATTTCGCATTCGGAACCGATGGCAGTGAAGGGGCCGACATAGCTGTGATCGATAACGCTTCCGGAGCCAATGATGAGAGGACCGCGAAGGGTACTGGCGGAAACCGTGGCGCCTTCACAGACCACCACGCTCCCCTGAACGCTGCAGTCTTCGCTCACACTGCCGGTGATCTCCCGTTGCACGCCTCCCAGAACCAGCCGGTTGGCCTCGAGCATGTCTTCCATCTTGCCGGTGTCGATCCACCAGCCGGATAGCCGGCTGGCATGAACCCGGCGGCCCTGGCCAATGAGCCACGAGACCGCGTCGGTGATCTCCAGCTCTCCACGCCATGAGGGCGTGATGTTCTCCACGGCCTCGAGGATCGCCGGGCCGAATAAATAAATGCCGACCAGAGCTAGGTTGCTCTTCGGGTGGGCCGGTTTCTCCTCCAGGCTTCGAATCCGTCCGTCCTCCACCTCAGCCACTCCGAACTGCTCAGGATTCGGCACTTCATAGAGGAGGACCTGGGCATCGTTGCCGCCTGCCTGAAACTCCTCCACAAATGAGGAGATGCCGTGCTGAATGAAGTTGTCACCCAGGTACATTACAAACCGCTCGTGCTGCAGAAAGCCGGCAGCAATCTTCACCGCGTGTGCCAGGCCCGCCGGCTTGTCCTGAGGGATATAGGTTATCTTGGCGCCGAAGCGCGAGCCGTCGCCGGCCGCCTGCCGAATCTGCTCCGCCGTATCGCCCACGACTATGCCGATATCGGTGATGCCGGCAGCAACGATGTCCTCCAGCACGTAGAAGAGCACCGGCTTGTTCGCCAAGGGCACCAGCTGCTTGGCGCCCGTATAGGTCAGAGGACGCAACCGCGTGCCCTTGCCGCCGCTCAAGACGAGTGCCTTCACGGCCGTCCGGGCAGGAGGGAACCGGTGACGAACCCAGAGAGCCTCACCGACGTCTAAGATCCGATCCCGCGGGCAAGATCACGCAGGCGAAGGGTCCGGCGTTAACGTGAGGCATCCGTTGCCTCCCGACCCTCCTCTTCGTCGGTCGGCGGGCCAATCGGCATTGCGATCACAAATCGCGTGCCTCCCTGCTCCGGGAACAGGGCCACAATGGTTCCCTCGTGCTGCTCCACGATCTGCCGGCTGATGAAGAGCCCGAGGCCCATGCCGGAACGGTAATCGTCACCGTGAGCCTGATAGAAGCGGGTGAAGAGCTGATTACGGTTCTCCGGAGGCACTCCGAGCCCATGGTCCTGTACGGCCAGGGTGAGCCTGCCCGGCTCCGACTCAGCCACCTCGACGTCGATCCGACCGCCGTCCGGGCTGAACTTGATGGCGTTGTCGAGCAGATTGGCGATGACCTGCTCGAAGCGAATGCCGTCGAGAAACCCTCCAAGGTGAGGTGGGCCGCTGACCACGATCTCGTGCCGGTCGGTGCTCCGTCGGGACTGCTCGACGATGTCGTTGACGATCTCCATGACGTCGGTGGGCGTCCGCCGCAGCTCCATCTTCCCTGCCTGCACCCGCACCGTCTCCACGAGCTGGCTGATGAGCCTCGATAGCCGGTGACTCTGCCGGTCAATCGCCGCCGTGACCGTTTTCATTCGCTCAACGTCCGGCAGCTGGTCGCGGTTCAAGCTGGATAGAAGGACGTCGATTCCCAGCCGCAGGCTGGTCATAGGCGTCTTAAGCTCGTGCGCGGCAACAGAGAGAAACTCATCCCGCGCCTCCACTGCCGCCTCAGCCACGTCGGCCTCCTCTCTCGCCACCCTCGCAAAGTGGATCAGGCGGGCATGATCGATGGCAAGGGCTACCTGGTCGGCGACCGCCTGCAGAAAGTGAGCATCATCCTCTGAGAAGGCCCGCGGAGTCAACGTGCCTACGTGAAGCACGCCGATAACCTCGCCATTGATCAGCAGCGGGACACCCAGAAGGGACTTGATACCCTTTTCCCTGAGAATCGGATTGAGCACCATGCTGTGCTCGACGTTATCGAGAATAACCGGGCCGCGCCGCTCCGCGATGGTGCCGGCAAAGCCGCGCCCGATGGGGATGCGAACGTTTTGCTCGACCTCCTCCTCCACACCCTTCGCGGCACGAGCCCGTAGCCACTTTGACCGGCCCTCTCGGAGCAGTATGGCAACGGTGTCGACCGCCAGGATCTCGCTTACCTTCTCCAGAAGGTCGGGCAGCAGCTCTTCCAGCTCCAGGTGCATCAACGCCGACTCGGTAACGCTCTGAACTCGTGTGATCTTCTGCAGAGCATCCTCCGCCTTCAGCCGGGCGGTATGCTCCGTCTGCACCAAGAGCGCCCGTTCGTCGTCCGTCCGCTTTTGTGCCGTACAGTCGTGCAGCATCACTCCATAGCCGATCAGCGCACCTGTTCCGTCCCGGAGTGCCGTAACCCCAACCTGAGCCCAGAACGTCTGACCATCCTTGCGCAGACGCCAGCCCTCGTCCCGACTGGTACCCCGGCGTGAAGCAACCTTGAGATGGCTCATGTGGCGCTGCGCCTTCACGTCCTGAGGCGGGTAGAGAACGGCAATGGGGCTGCCGATGATCTCTTCCTGGGTATAGCCGGTCATGCGCCGGGCGCCTTCGTTCCAGGCCGTTATGTTGCCATGGATATCGAGGATGGCGACGCCATAGTCGAGCATCGTCTCCACCAGTAGCTCGTAGAGACCGGACTGACCTTTGGTCTCAGCTGCTGATTGGGTAGGAGGCGAAGGCTCCGGCCGCTCGAGCACCGGTAGGCCGAACTCATCTCCCCGCTCACTCTTGAGACGGGAGGATGTCTGCTGCTTCAACTCAGCCTCCAGTCATCCAAGGACGACTGTTTCAAATACTCTTCTTTGTAGACCATCTGAAACTTCGTCGTGCTCTCCTCATGATTCAGTCTGCCCCAGCCGACGCACGCTGTTGATAGACCAAACGGCCCGTCAGCAGACATAGCTGGGGCGCGGCTCAGACTGCCGGCCTTCGCCCGCAATACAATCATTCAGCTTGTTTTCGCTTTCCAAGGCCAAACGCTCACAGATGCACTCGCCGACCGTCGCCGTATTTGACCGGCCGGTGAGCTGTAGCCCCGAGTGGTTTCAGGTTTGATACCAGACCGGTTGTGTCTCACAGAGGTGGTGAAGTCGCCTCTCGTCGACCGTCGGGGTGAGAACTTCGGTCGGGTCGAAGATGTCATCGTGCGTCTCGGTTCAGACGGTTATCCACCCGTCACCGGTCTCCAGGGTCGAATTGGCGATCGCAGAGTCTTCATCCCCATCAGTCAGGTGACGGAGCTGCGGGCGGGCTCCGTCCGCGTGGCGGCCGATTCTCTCAACCTGCTGCGGTTCGAGCGACGCGAGGGCGAGGTGCTGCTGCGCACCGACATACTTCGCCACCGATTGATCAACGTCGAAGCCGGCCGTATCATTCGGGCCGACGACATAGAGCTGGGGGTGGTGGAAGGGACCTGGCGAGTTCTAGGTGTCGATATCGAAACCCGGAGCATCTTCCAGCGGGCCTTGCACCGCTCCTCCAGCTCTTCCAAAGTCACGTTGGACTGGAGCAGGATAGAACCGTTTGTCGGTCATGTGCCCAGCTCAAAACTTCGACTCCCGCTCCGCCGGCTCGAGCGACTCCATCCGGCCCAGATTGCAGATCTGGTAGAGGCAGCCTCGCACGAGGAGGGCGAGGAGATCATCACCGCGGTCCATGGCGACCGCGAGCTGGAGGCGGATGTCTTCGAAGAGCTGGATGTCGAGCACCAGGTCGAGTTCCTCGAAGATCGATCGGACGTAGAGGCGGCCGCTATCCTCGACAGCATGGATCCGGACGATGCCGCCGATCTGATCGCCGACCTACCCCAGGACCGGCGCACCTCGATCCTGGGCCGGCTTTCACCGGAGCAGCTGGCCAAGGTGCGCA
Source organism: Chloroflexota bacterium (assembly GCA_035653255.1). Taxonomy (GTDB): domain Bacteria; phylum Chloroflexota; class UBA5177; order UBA5177; family JAJPKF01; genus DASRCF01. The sequence continues at coordinate 8,441 of DASRCF010000272.1, read as the reverse complement.
GCCTGCTGGCCTACAATCCAGACACGGCCGGCGGTCTGATGAATCCCGAATTCGTTGCCCTACCGTCGGATTCCCCGATCGAGGAGGCAATTAAGGCCGTCGGCGATCACCACCCCGCCCTAACAACCGTTTACGTGATCGACAGCGAGGGCAGGCTCCAGGGGTCGCTTCCACCTGCTCGCCTACTCCAGGCGTCCGTGCATGGGTCGATGTCGACCAAGCTGGCCGAGCAGGTAGAGCCGGTACCGGCACGAGCGGAAGCGGCCGACGATTTTACCGACGTCGCCCTCATGATGGCGGACTATAACCTGACCTCCCTCCCGGTGGTTGACGGCGACGACAGGCTCATCGGCGTCATTTCCGTCGACGATGTGCTCGAGACGATGATTCCCGAGGACTGGCGCCGCCGGGCCGAAAACAGCGGCGACTGAAGCCGACCGCGATCAACCTGAAGGCCAGACCTCGCGGCGCGCTAGCTGTCGACCAGCCGAGCCACCTCTCGACGTAGCGATCGAGCATTCAGCGGACCAACCGTCAGGTAGCGTATGACTCCGCGGCGGTCCAAGAGAAAGCTGGTGGGTGTTCCCATGATCTCGTATCGGTAGGCTACGTTTCCTCCTTGGTCGAGGGCGATTGGATAGGTGATGTGATGAGCGCGAATGAACGCGGCCACGGAAGCAGTCGTCTCCTGCTGATCGACGCCCAAGACCTCGAATTTTCCCCGATACTCCCGATAGGTGCGTTCTAGGAGCGGCATCTCGGTCTTACAGGGCCCGCACCAGGTGGCCCAAAAGTTGACCAGGGCGGGCCGGCCGGCAAGAGAGTGCAGGCTCAAGCTCGAGCCCTCGGGTGTCGACAGGGTGAAGTTGGGAGCCGCGTCGCCGATATGGGGTGCGACCGGAGGGGCTGTCGAGACATTTCGATCGCCTAGGAGCAGCCGGATGTCGGCGGCGATCTGAACTCCCGGCAAGCTGTCGTCCAGGTAGGCTCGCTCTCGGCCCCGCCGGTCAAGAAGGTACATGCCTGCTGTGTGTACGGGTCCGGCGTGAACCTGTGTGGGAGAGACCGCATAGACATGGTAAGCAGCCCAGACCGGGGTGAGCTGCCCCATGGTACCGAGCACGAAATGCCATTGAGGCAACCCATGCAGGGCCAGAAATCGGCGCGCCAGTGAAGGCGTGTCGTGAAGTGGATCGGTGGTCACCGCAATCACGGTGACCTGGTGGGACTGGGCTCCGAGCCCTTCGATGACGTGCCGCAGCTTCTGTGCTGTCAGGGGACAGGTGTCAGGGCAGTGAGTATAGAAGAAGGTCACGACGGTCACCCTGGTGGTCGTCGCCCGTGGATTCACGGGATGCCCATTCTGATCGAGCAGCCGGAAGGCCGGGGCCGGCTTATCGTTCAGCACGGTTCCCGCGAGCGCAGCGGGCGGAGCGGCCTGGTCCTTCCGTGGCATCGTGGCAAAGTAGGCGATGATCAGCACACTGGCGACGATCACCACTCCAATCACCACCCGGGAGATGGTCCGAAGTCGAAACGGGAGTCTCAAGCTAAAAGCCTCAAACGTGTCAACGGGTGTTTCACCGCCACTTAAAATATCGCACTGCAATAGCGAGCGGCACCACGACCCAGGCCGCCAAGACCGCCAGATCGACCGACAGCGGAGCATAGATCTGACCTTGAACAGCCGTCTGCCGAAAGGCGTCGGCAAGGTAGGTCAACGGCAGCAAGGCGATCAGCGGGCGTAGGAAACCGGGCATGACGCCCAGCGGAAAGAATACCCCCGCGAGCAGCAGCATCGGCATACTCAAGAGCTGTGCCCAGGCGTGAGCCCCGTGTTGATTCGAGCTCAATGCTGCGATGGCATAGCCGATGGCGACGAACGCCAAGGATCCCAGCAGCACCAGAGCAGCCACCACGACCAGTCCACCGACGAGCGAGGAGCCGGCCCGGGTGCCCAGCGGGACCCCGAAGAACAGCCTGGCCGCCAGCAGGATGAAGACGGCCTGGCCAAGTCCGATCAGGAGGCGGCTGGCGACCTGGCCACCTACCAGCGTCCCTCGAGACAGCGGAGTGGCGGCGAAGCGACGCAGCACCTGCTCCTCTCGCTGCTGCACTAATGGGATGGCGGCGAAAATGCCGAGCCACATGATGGCCGTTGCCAGGATCCCGGCGACGACGAAGTTGAGGCGACTGTGTGAGACAGCCTGCACCGGCCTGAGAAGAATAGACCGCACAGTGGTGGATCCGTTGCGGGTGGTGATCGACCGCAGCCCTTGGGCCGCAAGGGCCGAGCCGCCGCTACGCGCGTCGTAGTAGAGCTGCGGAGCACGCCCCGCACCTGTGAACACCAGGACGGCGTCGACAGAACCGCTGCGCAGGTTTGCCATCTCACTCGCCAGGCCACCACGGACGAGCCTGAGGTTGTGATCGGAGCGAAGCTGACTAAGCAGGGGGGCGGTATCGCGTCCAACGCCGTGCACGATTCCCACTGAAAACGTGCTGCCGCTCCCGCCGTAGGCGAAACCGAAGAAGACCACCAGCAGGAGAGGCAGAACAATGGTGAAGCTCAGGCTGGTGCGATCCCGTGCGAATTCCTTGAGCGAGGCCACCAAGACCTTGCCGAAGACGGTCAACTCTCAAGCCGCCTTCCGGTTCGGCTGAGGAACACGTCCTCCAAGGAGGCTCTCCGGACCTGCACGGAGTCGAAGCTCAGCTCACCGGAGGCGCGGAGTGCCAGCAGGCTTCCCGTGGTCGCCGCAGCGTCGTCGCTGTAGAGGAGGAGGCCATCCCGTTCCGCGAGCACTCGCGCGACACCGGGAAGCGTCGACGCCAGCTCGGCGGGCAGGGCGGCTCGGCCGGCCTGCACCCAGATCGCTTCCTCCGACTCCTGCTCGTTGATCAGCTCCGGCACTGTCCCGAGGGCGACGATCTGGCCGGCGTCCATAATTCCCACGCGGTCGCAGAGTGCCTCGGCCTCATGCATGTCGTGGGTGGTGAGCACGACGGTCCTCCCGCCGGACTGCCACTCCCTGATTACGGCCCATAACTCACGGCGGCCGTGAGGGTCGAGGCCATTGCTGGGCTCGTCAAGGAAGAGAAGCTGGGGGTTATTGATGAGTGCCAGTGCGAGCGCCACTCGCTGCCGTTCTCCTCCCGAGAGCCGGCTGTTGACCCGGCTTCGGAGTGCGTGCAGGCCTAGCCGCTCGATGGGATCCCAGTCCAGCCGCTCGTGTCCCCTTCGGTAGAAGGACGCAAAGAGATCAACAGTCTCGGCCACCGTTAGGTACCGAGGCAGCCCGGTACTCTGCAATTGAACGCCGATCCGCTCCTTAACCTGCGCGGAGCTGGTTGTGATGTCAAGCCCCAGTACATGCACCCGGCCTTCGTCGGGGCTCTCCAGTCCTTCCAGGACCTCGATGGTTGAGGTCTTACCGGCGCCGTTCGGTCCCAACAGTCCGAAGATCTCTCCCTCGGCCACAGAGAACGTGAGACCGGCGACCGCGACCACGGGTCCTCTCCTGCGAACCAGCCCCTCGACTTCGACCATGAGCTTGCCCGAGGGTCCGGGAGGAGACAGAGACCGAGAGTCCTGGGTCGCCGTGGCGCTCATTTAGCGGACGATGCTGTCCACCGCCATGGCTGCGAAGAGCAACGCCAGATAGGAGTTGGAGTACCAGAACAGGCGATTGGCCCAATGCGCGGCAATTGGGGTGGATGGCTCGGAGCGGCTAAGGCGGGCTGCCAGATAGATCAGCGGCGCGCCCAGCACCAACGCCCCGGCCAGATAGGCCAATCCGAGGGTGTGATCGAAGAACAGCAGCAGGGTGATGGGCACCAGCACGAGTGTGTAGATCAATATCTGCTTCTGAGCCTCCCCATCCCCCTTTACGATCGGAAGCATGGGTACATTGGCTCGCTCGTAATCCTTCTTGATGAGCAGTGAGAGTGCCCAGAAGTGTGGGGGCGTCCAGAGAAAGATGATGGCGAAGAGGATCAGGGCCGGCACCGCCAGGGTGTGGGTTACCGCCGCCCAGCCCACCAGCACCGGCACGGCTCCGGCGGCGCCGCCTATGACGATGTTCTGGGGCGTGCTTCGCTTGAGCCACAGCGTGTAGACGAAGACGTAGAACAGGATGCCGCTGAGCGCCAGGAGGCCGGCCAGCACGTTGACGAAGGCCACGAATATCAGCATGGAGGCCACGGCGGAACCTAGGCCGAGCCACAAAGCTTCCACCGGATCGACGCGGCCCGAGGGCACCGCCCGGCGCTGAGTCCTCCCCATGAGCCCGTCTATGTCGCGGTCGACGTAACAATTAATGGAATTGGCGCTTGCCGCTGCCAGCGCGCCGCCGGCGAGCGTCGCCAGGACCAATCCGAGGGAGGGCCACCCCTGTCGCGCCATGATCATGGTGGTCACCGTCACTGCCAGCAGGAGCATGGTGACGTGCGGCTTGGCGAGGTTGACGTATCCAGCGGCCCGGTCTAGCGTCGCGAGACCGGCTCTCCTCCCGACGGAAACCGTGCTCAATGACCCGGTCGTTTCGGGTAGGCTGCGTGTAGCCTGTGCCTGGGGAGGACCACGACGGAGTATTCTCGGTGGTGGTTCTTCACCTTAGATACTACGCGCACCGGCGGATTTAGCGCTGCGTGGCTGACCGAGGCCTGCTTCTCCGCCTTGGGAAGCGCCTTGAAGAAGGCGACGAGTTGATCCATCTCAGTGGTGTTCAGAATCTTGCCGAATGCCGGCATGTACTGGTAGCTGGTTCCGCGCCCGCCAACGAGCACCTGTATGTTGAACCGCCAGACGGGCATGCGACTCAACACGCCATCGAGTGACGGGCCACGGATTCCGCCGACGCCATCCACCGAGTGGCAGGCGATGCAGCCCCGTTGTTCAAATACCAGCGCACCGTCCCGGGCCTGGCCCGTCAGGCGCTGCAGGACTGCCGCAGGCACATGCTTCAGGTTGCCCTGAGGGTCGAACACCGGCGCCCATGGCGACTGGTAGCCCTCATAGACAAGCGCGGCAGTGGCCAGGACGGCGATGAATACCGAGGCCACGGCCCAGGGCCGCTTTGATGGCGCCCGCTCGCCCTTATTGGCATAGAACGGCAACGCGATCATCCAGAGAACGATTACCAGTGGGAAGCCGATGATCACAAAGTTCTCGACTCCGGCCGGGATTTCTGCCAGAAGGGCGAAGTACCAGATAAGGAACCAGAAGGGTCTCGGATTGGTGACGTAGTTGGTGGGATCGGCCTTGTGGCCGAGTGGCGCCGGCCCAAAGACGACGGCCAGGATGATAACCACCACTCCCGCGAAGAGGGCGAACAGGGCATCTTTCGCCATGGCGTCGGGGAAGAACGGGATACCGTCCTTGAGGATCTCGTGGTACTTCTGCTTGTAGGTCTTGGGGTCGACGACGCTGGAGGGCTCCGGCCACTCGGAGATCCCCTGATACACGACCAGATACAGGTGGCCGCCGATCAGTCCGAACATTAACCCCGGCACAATGAATACATGTATGGCGAAGAAGTGGGTCAGCGTGGCTCCGCCGACGACCTGGCCGGCCACCAAGACCTGTGCTACCAGGGAGCCGATGATCGGGGTGCGCGCCGCCTGCTCGGCGCCGACCACGATTGCCCAGTACGAGTCCTGGTTCCACACCAGGAGCTGTCCGGTGAAACCCATGAGGATGGTGCAGAACAATAGCCCCACTCCCAAAAGCCAGTTGAGCTCGCGCGGGTACTTGTAGGAGCCGGTCAGGAACACTCGGGCGGTATGGGCGAAGATCAGGAGGATCATTGCCGAGCCGCCCCAGTAATGGATACCGCGCAGCAGGTGTCCAAAGATCGCCTTGTTGGTGATCCATTGCAGACTCTGGTAGGCGCCATTGGGCGATGGGATGTAGGTCAAGGCCAGAAAGACACCGGTGATCACCTGGAAGATGAAGGCCGTGAGCGTGGCGCTCCCGAGGACGTTGAACCAGTTGGTGCTCCGTGGAACCGGATGCACCAAGACCGGCTTGATTACGGCGTCGATGCCGAGGCGGTCGTCGAGCCACCGATAGACCACCCCAATCGGACCCGGAAGCTGAAGCGGCGGAGCGTCGTGTTCCGAATGCGCCAGTGTGGGTGGTTCCAGGAGGGACACTACTTACTCCTCGCCGCGGCCTAGCCGATGACCGGTATGGGCTTGGTTTGGATCTCGACGCGGTTGTTTCGCACTCGGACCGGCAGATGCACGAGCGGCAGCTCCGCCGGGCCCGCGGCCACCTTACCGTCACCGTAGAAGGCGCTACCGTGACACGGACAGAGGAAGAGATCCGCGCTCTGGATCCAGTGGACCGGGCATCCGAGGTGCGTGCAGTACATGGAGTAGGCGGTGAAGGAGTTCGCCGAATTGCGCCGCAGCCAAGCCCCGGCTTTACTGGTGGTACCCGACCACGGCAATGCCGAGGGGTCGCTGTACTTCACCTCCACAGTCGTGCCGATGGAGAACTTGCTGACCGGCCCGACGTCGCGCCACAGCCGGGGCGATTGTTTGATCAGGGGCGTCAGGAAATAGCCCACGATGGGAATCCCGACGACCACCCCGGCTATGGCGCTGTAGCCGACGATGATGCCGGTCAGAAACAGCTCACGGCTGAGCTTGGTCGACAGCATTTTCTTAGTGATGCCCATCGAGCAGCTCCTTCGACCATCCACGCAGTGCCAGGACGAACAGAACCAGGCCGGGAATCAGTGGCCACAAGTTGAGGACGAGGGACGAGGCCATGACCGAGATTGCGAACGCCAGCGTGATCGGCCAGAGGGATGTGGGTGGCAAATGGATGCCGCTCCCCGCAGCCGCTGCCTCCGGTTCCCGGGCGTGGCCAGCAACTTCGTCCGGAACTGCCGTGGTCGTTCCCACGGCCTCATGGTCGCTCATCTCGTCACTCCAGGATGTCTTGGGTCTCGGGGCGGGGGCTCATCAATAGGGGATCAGCGTGCGCAGGTACGCGAGCGAGAAGATCAGTAACCAGATCCAGTCGACAAAGTGCCAGTAGTAGGACACCACGGTGACCGGCAGGTCACGTTTGGAGCTCCAGTGCCTCGACATGAAGAGCATTGTCAACAGGAGGACCAGTCCCACCAGCACGTGGAAGCCGTGGAATCCCGTCAGTGTGAAGAAGGTGGTACCGAAGAGGCTGCTGCTCAAGGTGGTGTGGGCCTGGTAGAGGCCGATGTACTCGTGCGCCTGACCGGCGAGGAAGATCGCGCCGAGGAGGATGGTGATGACCAGCCAGGTATAGTACCCGCGCCGCTTGTCCTTTCGAAGGCAGCGCTCGGCGATGATCATGGTGAAGCTGCTGGCCCACAGGGCGACGCTGAACACGGCGGTGAGCGGTACATTGAGCTGCTTCGAAGTGAAGTGCTGCGAGTAAACCGTATACATCACCATCAGAGTCACGAAGAAGATGAACTCCGAGCTGATGAAGAACAGCATCAGCATCTGCGCCGGCGTAAACTTCCGCGGCGCGACCTGCTCAATGGGCGGGGCTACGCTCGACGGTGGCACCGACGCGGGGACGGTAACATTGTCCTCGTGGATCCAGTCGGGCTGCTCCGGATGTGCAATGTCCCAGAGCGGTCTACGACTCCGAACCTCAGGGATGGTGGCGAAGTTGTACTCGGCAGGAGGAGACGTGGTCGCCCATTCGAGGGTCCAGGCGTTCCATGGATTGCCTCCAGCGATCTTGCCCTTCTTCAAGCTCAGAAAGATGTTGTATAGAAGGACCATCACCGAAACGGCGATGATGACGCTGCCTATGGAGGCGATGGCGTTGATTGGCCCCCAGCCGGAGTTCGCGGAGTAGGTGTAAACGCGGCGCGGCATGCCGACCAGGAAGTGCATGGGGAAGAAGGTCAGGTTGAAGCCGATGAAGGTCAGCCAGAAGTGCCAATTTCCCAGCTTCTCAGACAGCATGCGGCCAGTGATCTTAGGGAACCAGTAGTAGACGCCGGCATAGATGAGGAAGAGGCTACCGCCGAACAGCACGTAGTGAAAGTGTGCCACGACGAAATACGTATCAGTGGTCATGTAGTCGATAGGCACCACCGCGAACATCACGCCGCTGATGCCGCCGATAACGAACATGGGGATGAACGCCACCGCAAACTTCATGGCCGTCGTCCAGTGGATGGCGCCCCGGAACATGGTGGCCAGCCAGTTGAGAACCTTAACACCGGTGGGGATGGCGATGACCGCACTGGTGGCCGCGAAGAAAGCCTCTGGGATGGTCCCGAGGCCTACCGTGAACATGTGGTGCGCCCAGACGATGAAGCTGATGAAGCCGATGGCCACACCGGACATCGCCACAAAGGTGTAGCCGAACAGCGGCTTACGCGAGAAGACGGGGAAGATCTCCGAGGCAATGCCGAAGGCGGGCAGGATCA
>DASRCF010000271.1:0-22252 GCA_035653255.1 Chloroflexota bacterium | reverse complement strand
CCTCAAGCGCTTGGAATCCCGCACAATCCATGACCGAGACCGCGGTCGTGAACGTGGTGACGCGGGGTGAGTCGGGTGTCGAGTCCACGAATTGTATCAATCGAAAACACGACCGCCGGAGCCGAGCTCCGACGGTCGTGCGTGTGAAGGGAGGAGAAGATATTTATGCTGCGTCCGTCTACCTTCATCGTACGGAGGCCAGCTTGCGTTTCAATGAAGAAACGCTTAACTTTTTCTGAAAACTCGAGATATATTCGCCGCTCGTATAATTGAGAGCGGTTATGTTAAATAGGCCGCCTGGTTCAGCGCCATGAAGTGCCCATTGTGCGGTTTCGTTGAGACGCGGGTCATCGACTCGCGAGATGCGGACGGCGGAGAAACGATTCGCCGCCGGCGGGAGTGCTCCGCATGTCAACAACGATTCAGCACCTATGAGCGCGTAGCCACCAGCATCATGGTCCTCAAACGGGACGGCAGGCGGGAGGAGTTTGACCGCCAGAAGCTCATCAACAACATGTGGAAGGCGTGTGAGAAGCGTCACCTCAGCATGCAGGCGGTGGAGGATATTGCCCGCGACATCGAGCAACGCCTCTCACGTAGCGGACTCGTCGAGATTGCCAGTACCACCATCGGCGAGTACGCCATGGAGGGGTTGCGAGGCCTCGACCACATCGCCTACATCCGGTTCGCCAGCGTCTACAAGGCCTTCACGGATCTGGAAGATATGCGCAGCGAGATGGAGCGAATCAGCGGCTGAGACTCACCTCATGAGCCAATGGGCCTGAGCCGGGCCGTCGCCCTGAGGCGCACGCCACGCGAGGCCGGTGAGGTTCGCACCTGGCCTTTGTGGGTGCACGACGAGAGGGTTGCGGCCGGCGTTGCCGGGCGAACCGGGGGTGTCAGCCCTATCCCCTACCGGAGCCTCAACCTGAGCGTCCGGACTGGCGACAGCGCCGACAACGTGGCCGTCAACCGGCAGCGCTTCCTCTCCGCCTTTACGGATGACTCTGTCGTCGTTTGGGGGGCGTTGCGCCACGGGCGCGAGGTGGCAGTGATCGATGCTTTCCCGGAGCAGGATCGCGGTCACGAGCCGTTGACCTTTCGCGGAGATGCCGCGGTGACCAACCTTCCCGGGCTTCTCCTTGCTGCCACCTTTGCCGACTGCGTTCCTGTCCTCTTCTGGGATCCCGAAACAGCCGTGTGCGGGCTGGCCCATGCCGGTTGGCGTGGCACCGTTCTCAGGGTGGCTTCGGCCACGGTGCTGGCGATGAAGGAACGATGGGGAAGCCGGCCAGAGGCCATTCGCGCCTTCATCGGACCATCCATTGGCGCGTGTTGCTACACCGTTGGTCCGGACGTGGTGAAAGACGTGCAAGATTCGTTCGGCAGCGCCTCGGCGGACCTCGTCGTGGATGGACGGTTCAACCTCCGGCGGGCCAACGTGCTCGATCTCACGTCCGCAGGGCTGACACCCGAGCATATTGAGATCTCGTGCCTTTGCACCAGCTGCCGCACAGACCTTTTCTTCTCACACCGCGCGGAGGACGGCAGAACGGGCCGTTTTGGCGCCTGCATCGGCACTAAGAGCGGCTGAGTGATGCGCCCCGATCACACGCGTCCGGCTGATCCCCGGAGGTGATCCCTACCACTGCCGCCGGTTTGGTCGCCGGCAATTGTGCACGCGTACGGGAACGGATACACCGGGCTGCTCGCCGGGCCGGCCGCTCCCCCGCGGACGTGACCCTCGTTGCGGCCACCAAGAACCAATCGATGGACCTGATCCAGGAGGCCGTCGAGGCGGGCATTACCGTCCTTGGGGAGAACCGCGTGCAGGAGGCCGCCGAGAAGATCAGTCTGTTGTCCGGCGGCGCGGTCGACTGGCACTTCCTCGGCCACCTTCAGACCAACAAGGCGGCACGCGCGTCGGGCCTGTTCTCGATGATTCAGTCGGTCGATAGCCTACGGCTCGCCCGAATACTCGACCGAGTGGCGGAGGAACGCGGTCAGGTGATGCGGATTCTCCTGGAGGTCAACGTGTCGGGCGAGCCGTCGAAGCATGGATTTTTGGCCCAGACGCTGGCCGAGGCGGTCGAGGACGTGTCACGGATGAAGCATCTCCGGCTGCAGGGCCTGATGACCATGGCGCCTTTGACAGCCGCCCCTGAGGAGGTCCGGCCGGTCTTCGCCGGGCTGAGGCGGCTTCGCGACGGTTTGGCCTCACAATGGGTAGACATGGACCTGAGCGTACTGTCGATGGGCATGACGGACGACTATGAGGTCGCGGTCGAGGAGGGCGCGACAATGGTCAGATTGGGGCGCGCCATATTCGGAGCGGATCCGAGATGAGCGTTCTCAATACGGTGCTCAGCGCTATCTCCCTGCTGGTTAACGTGCTCGTCTTTGCCATCATCATCCAGGCCCTTATGAGCTGGTTTGTGCCGCGAGGCGCGGGCAAGTTCTCGATTCTGCTGGCGGAGATTACGGACCCCATCCTCATGCCCATTCGTCGCTTCATCCCGCCTCTCGGAGGCCTTGACCTTTCACCCCTAATCGCCATTCTGCTGCTTGAGTTCGTCATCGGGCCGGTTTTGTCGCGGCTGACCCTCACCCTTGCCGGAGTCTGATCGCAGCCATGGGAGCAGGTTCGGCGAGGCTGCAGCCCGTCCGCCTGCGGGCGTGATCAAGTCTCCGCGGGGCACCCGTGACATCCTGCCCTCAGAGTGGACCGGTTGGGAGCGGCTGCTGCGTTGTGCCGAACAGGTGGCGGAAAGAGCCGGGTACCAACGGATCGAGACGCCGACCTTCGAGTTCGCCTCGTTGTTCAGACACGCGACCGGAGAACATACTGATGTCAACCGCGAGATGTATGTGTTCACCGACCGGGGTGGTGATGAGCTGACCCTTCGGCCAGAGGGAACGGCACCGGTATTTCGGGCCTACTCCGAGCATGGAATGCGGGTGCTACCGCAGCCGGTGAAGCTCTATTACCTGGGTTCGATGTTCCGGTACGAGCGGCCTCAGAGCGGCCGCTCGCGCGAGCATCACCAGTTCGGCTGCGAGGCGATTGGCTCTGAGGATCCGCTCCTCGACGCCAGCATGATTGACCTCCAGCGCCGTTTCTATGCGTCCTCCGGCATAACGGCCACAACCATACACATCAACAGCATCGGCGATAGCGCGTGCCGGCCCGGGTACGTGCGCGAGCTGGTCGCCTACCTCCATCGCAATGCGGACCGATTGTGCGGCGACTGCCGTGAGCGCATCGAGCGCAACCCGCTGCGGGTGCTCGACTGTAAGAACCCCGCCTGTCAGTCGGTCTTGAACGAGGCACCCAAGAGCCTCGATTATCTATGCGATGAGTGCCGGGAGCACTGGGAGCGGGTTTCTGCGGGCCTGAGGGCACTCGAGATTCGGGTCGAGGTCGACGCCCGCCTGGTACGCGGCCTCGACTACTACACCCGCACGGTGTGGGAGTTCCACCCTCCAGGCGTCCAGGGCTCGCAATCCGTGCTTGGCGGAGGCGGGCGTTACGACGCCCTGGCCGCGGCCATCGGCGCTCCGGAGGTGCCTGGGGTCGGGTTCTCGACCGGCCTGGAGCGGGTGTTGTTGAATCTGCCGGCGCGCCCGGAAACGTCCGTTGCGGCCACAGACGTGTACGTGGCCCACCTCGGCGACGAGGCGGCACTGCAAGCTCTCCGGCTGGCGCACATTCTGCTGGAGTCGCAGTTGCGAGTGCAGATGACCTTCGGTAGCCGTTCGTTGAAGACCCAGCTCAGATATGCCGGCGCCGCCGGCGCAGCCCTGGCCGTGCTGATAGGCGAGGACGAGATCCGAGACGGCGTGGTCACGGTGCGTGATCTCCGCACCCGCGACCAACGCCGGGTTGACCTCGCCGGGGCCACCCGAGAAATCATCACTCAGCTCCATCAGAGAGGATCAAACGCGCCATGAAACGTCTTTTGTTAGCTGTTTCAGTCGCATTCGTCGCCGGACTCGGCCTGCTCGCAGCCGTTTCGGCAACCGGCAGCCCGTCTCCGAACGCGGGGTCGGCCGCCGTCTCCCGGCAGCACACGTTTGCCGGCTACCACCAGATCTGGAGCCGGGCCTTGGACGCCAACGCCGACTCCTCCGCCATCTTCCTGAAGAACGTGCACCTGACCGGTCGCCGCACCGCGAACCTGGTAGTCGTAGTGGCAGGGAACAATACCTCTGACTGTGACCCCGGCAATCCCGTCCGGCGAGCCACGACCTATGCTTTCAACGCGGTCGACGGAAAGCTCGTTTGGAGCCGCTCGACCTCCGGTAAGGGTCGCTGCACGACGGCGGGTGCGGCGGCGGCCGGAGCATGGGTGTACGCCCCCGGCCTCGACGGCAGGGTGCATCGCTATGCGGCGGCAAGCGGCACCGAGTACCGGCGTGACGGGTGGCCCAAGCCGTTCACCCTCATGCCCTATGTCGAGAAGGCCTCCTCGTCCCTTCGCGTGTCGGGAAAGTATCTGTACGTGGCCACCAGCGGTTTCATCGGCGATGCCGGGCATTACGAGGGCCACCTGGTCACGATCAATCTGTCCACGGGAAAGAGCCACGTGTTCAACAGCCTCTGCAGCAACATTCACGTCCTGTTGGCAGCCAGCCCAGGGGCCCGGAACTACTGTTCCGCCACACAATCCGGCATGTTTGGTCGTGGTCAGGCAGCCGTTGACCCACAGAGTGGCGATGTCTATGTGGTGACAGGGAATGGCCCCTGGAACGGAAGCACGAACTGGGGTGACTCGGTACTCAAGCTCAATCCTTCCGGTACTCGGCTGCTGGACGCGTTCACTCCCAGGAATCAGAGCTATCTCAATCAGAGTGACCTCGATCTGGGCAGCAGTGGAACCGCCGTTCTCCCCACGGTCAAGGTGGCAGGAAAGGCTTACCACCTTGCCACGCAGGCGGGGAAGGGCCCGGCGCCGTCCGGAGGCCCTGTGGCCATCTACCTGCTCAATCGTGATCGTCTGGGGAGCAAGCCGGGCCCAGGGCACCTCGGGGGCAGTCTGCAGACGCTGTCAACCCCAGGTGGAGGTGAGGTATTGACCGCGCCGGCTGTGTGGAAGACGGCTGCCGGCGGGGCCTGGGTGTTCTATGGGGATGACAGTGCGCTCGGTGGTTTCGCCCTGAGGACCAAGGGTGTTAAGCGGCCCAGGCTCGTCGCGCGTTGGACGGTGCGGGGCCGGTTCACGACGCCCGTCGTCTCCGGCAATGTCCTCTACGTGGCTACGGATGGAGCCGTCGAGGCCAGAAGCCCGCTGACCGGACGGCTACTTTGGTCCAGCGCCTCGGGCTCAGGTGGCACCATCGGCTCGATCCACTGGCAATACCCACTCGTCGCCGGCCACATGATCTTCATGACCGACGAGAACGCACGCCTATATGCCTACAAGCTGAAGTAAGACTTCACCCGAACGCCAGGAATTCCGAGGTCGTGACCGACCGGCCGCCATCCTACCGTTTAGCTCGAGGCGGTCTTGGCCTTGAATAGCTTGATGAGTCTCGACTTACGCCGGGCGGCGTTGTTGCGGTGGATAACGCCCTTCTGCGCCGCTTTGTCTAGGGCACGAATAGCCGCTGTGATGGCGGAGGCAGAATGCGAGGCGTCCTGCTGCATGGCGGTACGGGCCTGCTTGACATAGGTTCGCGCGGCCGATTTGGTGGCGCGGTTCCGCAGCCGGCGCTTCTCCGACGTCTTGATGTGCTTGATGGCCGACTTGGTATTGGCCATAGATCGATCGTCCTCCCGTGCCCGCGAGTGGCGGGCCCATAAGTGTCGAAAAGAGGCTCGGGAAGACCATTTCCTGAGCCTCACCAGTCTAGCGGATGGTCGACAGGGCGGCGAACGGGCACGTTCACCGCTTCTTGCATATTGACAAATGTTCTAATTGCCCGTAGAATATCGTACAGGCGTTCTATTCTGCGTGAGCAGAGAGAGGGAGATCATGAGAACCACCGGCGAAGCGATGCGAGACCGCATCGTACAGGCCATCGACGAGCTGACGGCAACCAACAGCCGGCCGCCGACCAACCGGGAGCTGGGGCAGCATCTGGGTGGCAAGTCGACGGGTCACATCGACTACCATCTGCGCATCCTCAAGGAGCGCGGCGTCATTCATCACGACGCGAAGAAGAGCCGGGGCATCTCACTCGTCGACCATGACCAGCGGGAGCCCATTCCCATCGGCAGCCGCCGTGTCCCGGTGCTCGGCTCAATCGCCGCCGGCCGCCCCATCGAAGCCACCGTGGAGACGGATGAGTACGTCAGCGTCCCCGGCCTTTCGTCCTCCGCCGGTGGAGATGGTCTGTACGCTCTGCGCGTCAGGGGTACGTCCATGATCGACGATCTCATTGACGACGGCGACATCGTCGTCATTCGGCCACAGGAGACTGCTGTCGACGGCGACACCGTGGTGGCGCTTCTGGAGGGCCCGACGGAGTCGGGTGAGGCCACCTTGAAACGCTTCTATCGAGAGCGAGACCGCGTGCGGCTCGAACCGCGCAACCGCACCATGGAGCCGATTTACGTCGCTCCGAACGACCTGCGCATCCAGGGAAAGGTGGTTACGGTAATCCGCCAGCTCAGCTGATCGGAACGTTCACAAGGCTGGAGCTACGGCCTCACCGGTTGGTCGCTGCCGTGCGAGTGGATCTTTTCATAGCTGGTTGAGCGGCGTCGCGCCGTGCCGCCAGTGCCAGGTCGGCCACCAGCAGCTGCAGATAGGCCTCCTGGGACTCTCCGTTCTTGATTGCGAACTCGGTCTGCACCAGAGCCTGCAGCGCCCTCAGGAGGTACGGCCGCGCAGCGCGCTTGGCCTGGGAAAAATATCGGTCGGCATAGTACGGTGGAAGCCGCAAAGCGCTTATGATCTCCTGGCGGCCAAGGGCCGCTTCAAGCATGAGCTGGATGGTCAGCAGAATCCGGAACTGACGGGCCAGAAGTCTGATCAGTGGTAGGGCCAGCTCCACGGTGTTCCCGTCCGCCTGCGCGAGCTGGCGTTCCAGAAGGTCGATGGAGCGGCCCGCCTTGCCTGCCGCGATGGCATCGACCAGCGGAAAGATCGACTCCTCGGCGCTGCGGGGCACCAACTCCTCGATCAGGTTGCTGTCGATATTCGGATTGGGGAAAGCGGCCGTCACCAGCTTCTCCAGCTCGCCGCCGGCGATCGAGACGTTGGTGCCCACCCTTGCCGCCAGCTGCTCTGCCGCCCGTGGCTCCAGACGCCCTCCCAACGCGCTTGTTCGGGCGACCAGCCAGCCGGCCATGTCCTGCGGCTTTGGGGCTGCGAACTCCTGTATGCGCAGCCGGTCTCCAGCGTCTTTGGCCTGTTCGCGTGCCGTCTTGACCAGATCCGACGATCCGGTCGCCCCGGCCGCGAGGATGACCAGGGTCGTCGACTCGGGCGTGGCTTCAGTGAGGCTGCCCAGTGTCAGTTCCGCTGCCGGCCCGGCCGCCTTCTTGGGCTTCCTGCCTTTGGGCTTCTCGTTTAGTCCCGACAGGATGACCAGCCTGCGTGGAGAGAGCAGGGCCGGCGTCGCGGTACTCAGCAGGATGTCCTGAGGTGGGGACGAGCGAGCGTCCAGCCGGAGGGTATCGACGTCGTCGAACCCCTCCCGGCGCCGGAGTGTCTCCAGCGCCCGCTCCATAGAGTAGAGGTCTTCGCCGAAAAACAGCAGCACGGGCATGGCTCATCAGTATCGCAAGGCCGCCGAGCTCTCCTCTGTGGTTGGTCCGGACCATTACAGGCCCTTGGTCTCAGAGGCTTTAGGATGCTCGTACAGGTCGAGGAATCTCGGGCCGTGGAAGTGCTCGGTTCTGGCGCCGTCTTCAGATGTATCTGCCTTAGCCCAAGATGGGGTGATGCCTCTCGAACCAAATTCCGTGAGGATGGTCGCCGTCGTCGGAGGCGACCCCTGTACTGAGGAGGAGGCCGATTTCGCCGAAGCCTTAGCCCGCCTACTGCCGGAGCGGGGACTGGGTGTGGTCACCGGCGGCCTCGGCGGGGTGATGGAGGCCGCGTGTCGTGGCGCGCGAGAAGCCGGCGGCTTGACGGTGGGCATCCTGCCGGGTGCGAACCCGGGGGCCGCCAACCCATTTGTCGAAGTGGCCGTGCCTACCGGCATGGGCGAGCTGCGCAACGGCCTGGTGGTTCGCGCGGCGGAGGTCGTAGTCGCGGTGGGAGGTGAGTACGGGACCCTCTCGGAGATCGCGCTAGCCCTCAAGGCCGGAAAGCCGGTCATCGGCTGGCGTACCTGGAACCTCGACCGGCGGCCGCAGGGAGCGCAGTCTATAATTGCCGTGACCTCGGCGGAAGAGGCGGCGGAAAAGGTGGGGCAAGCTTTGACTTCCGACGGAGTTTCATGAACGCTGCGCCTTTGGCCGTCTCCCGGGTGCTGCCTCGGGGACTTCGATTCCGTTTCGCCTACCTGGTCATCCTGGCGGTAGCAGTGCTCTTTGCCGTCAGCTTCGGGCGCAAGATGTGGGAGAACCGCCAGCTCCGAGGCGAGGTGGTGGCCGAGCGTGCCCAAACCGCCGCCATCGTGCAGAGCAACCAGCAGCTCCGGCGCGAGATTCGAGACGACCGCTCGCTGGCCTTCGTCTACCAACAGGCTCGACAGTGGGGTTACGTGAAACAGGGAGACAGGCCGGTGATCATTAGCTTCCACTATGCACAGCGCCGGGCGCGACCGATCTCTACGCCCGTAGTCCGGCCTCACGCGGCCAGTTGGCTGCAGTGGTGGGAAGCCTTCTTCGGCCATTGACGAGGCCCGACCACTTAAGCTGAGTCGCCGGGAATGCGACCGCGACCGGCGAATGTGCCGCCTGGGTTTCCAGTAACCAAACCAAGAAGGCCGGCGAGGGCACCACTCATGGACTTCACGATACCTGAGGATCTCCAGCTCCTCCGGAGCACCGTGCGCGAGTACGTGCGCGACCGGCTGCAGCCACTGGCAATGCAGATCGAGACAGAGGGCCGGGTTCCGGAAGACGTGCTGTCGGAGATGAAGGAGCTGGGGTTCTTCGGCCTGCCGTTTCCGGAGGAGTACGGCGGCATGGGGGCAGGCGAGCTGGGGTACTGCCTGGCGATGGAGGAGCTGGGCGGCGCCAACGCCGCCATCTCCAATATCGTCGGCGGCCATTCGAGTCTGTCCGGCATGGCCATCTATCTGGCCGGCTCGGAGGAGCTGAAGCGCAGATATCTGCCCTCGATGTGCACTGGGGAACGAGTCGGGGCCTTTGCACTCACGGAGCCCAACGCGGGCTCGGACGCCGTGCATATCCAAGTCGCCGCCCTCCGCGATCACGATGGGTTTCGCCTCAACGGGACCAAGCTGTGGGTGACCAATGGGCCTATCGCCGATCTTCTCACCGTCTTCGCGGTAACCGATAGGGAGAAGGGTACCCACGGCATCACCGCCTTCGTCGTGGAAACCGATCAGCCGGGTGTGCAGGTGGGCAAGATCGACGAAAAGATGGGCCTGCACGGATCCTTGACCAGCGAGATCATCTTCGACGGCGCGCTCGTGCCGGCGGAGAACCTCATCGGCGAGGAGGGTCGAGGCTTCCGAGTGGCCATGCAGACGCTCGACTCGGCCCGCGTTGCCCTGGGGGCCAGTGCCGTCGGACAGGCTCAGGCCATGCTTGACCGTGCCGTGAGCTGGTCCAAGCAGCGGATCCAGTTCGGGAAGCCACTGGCGGCGAACCAGGCCATCCAGTGGATGCTGGCGGACTCCGAGGTCGATATCCACGCCGGGCGCATGATGGTCTACAACGCCGCCTGGAAGATCGATGCCGGACAGCGAGCCTCGCATGAGGCGGCCATGGTCAAGCTCTATTGCGCCGAGATGGCCAACCGCGTCGCCGACCGCTGCGTTCAGGTCCATGGGGGCATGGGGTACATGAAGGAGCTGGACATCGAGCGGTTTTATCGTGACGCGCGTATCCTGCGCATCTATGAAGGGACCAGCGAGGTGCAGCGCATGATCATCGCCGCGGACCTCTTGGAGGACTGAAGATCGAAGGCTACGTGTTTGAAGATCGAGGTTTGAGCATCTGCGGTCCTCGAACGCCAAACGCTCTATCTCGTTAGACTGGATTGACTCGGCGTTTGCCGAACGCGTTCGGGGCGGCGTAGCTCAGTGGTAGAGCAGGGGACTCATAAGCCCTTGGTCGCAGGTTCGAATCCCGCCGCCGCCACCAATCAGCTCCGGCCGGTCATGCTCCAGCTCGATCTCGAGCTGATAGTCGATCAAGTGCGCCATCTGCGGCGTCCGCCTGGAAGGCGAGCGCGCCTTCGCTCTTCTCGAGTGGTGACTGCGTGATTGCCGCGCTCAAGCGGGCCCACGCCGGTAATGGCTATGTCGTGGCCTTTCGTGCCGAGTCATGGAGAGCCGCCCGATAGGTATGGCTACTTCGCGACTGTCCACGTCTGGATCCAGCGACAACCTCAGTGATCGCGGCCAGTGGACCGGGGGGGCGCGGGGTCACGCCGGAGAGACGATCGCGGCGATTCGGACCACCGGCGGCGACGAGTTCACCGTCGAGGATCGCATACCTACACCTGAATCGTGAAGGTTAGGATTGTGCACTACGACTCAGCGTGGCCGCATCTCTTTCGCGAGCGGGCAGAGCGGCTGCGCCGAGCGCTGGGGGATGTCGCGCTCCGCATTGATCACATCGGCTCGACGTCGGTTCCGGGTTTGCCGGCCAAGCCGATCATTGATATCCAGATCTCGGTGGCTACCTTCGAGCCGCTCGATGCGTATCGCCTCCCGCTGGAGTCTCTCGGCTACGTCTTCCGTAGCGCCAATCCGGAACGGACCAAGCGCTTCTTTCGGGAGGCACCAGGGGAGCGGCGGGAGCACGTCCACGTGCGCAAGGCGGGGAGCTGGGGCGAGCAGTTTGCTCTCCTCTTTCGCGACTACATGCGCTCGCATCAGATGGAAGCGGCAGCATATGCCGAACTCAAGCGCGAGCTCGCACAACAGTATCGGGAGGAGCGACACGTGTATACGGACGCGAAGGGGCCCTTCATCTGGGACGTGATGCGCCGGGCGAATGACTGGTCGCAAGACGTCGGTTGGGAGCCGGGCCCGTCGGATATGTGACGGATGGAAGATTCCGTGGCAGGGCAACCGGGATCGTCCACCGGTTGCCCTTCCCGGGAGAGTGCAGAGAAAGGTCGGGAGTGCCGCGGTAGAGCGTGTAAAGGTGAGTCGATGGGCAAGGACCGCTTCCTCGCGTTGCACCCTACGTTTGGTGCCGATACGAGCATCGTGGTAAGCGCGAGACCAACGGCCTAAAGGCCTGGACTACCTTGGCTATCGGCGTCGCCGTGGAGTGCAGTGATGCTCACCAACGTTGGCTCACTCCCCTTGGCGGACGACACAGCGGATGCGAAGGCGGCCGGCAATAACGCGGCCCTTCGCGCCGCCGTCGGTACACGCCCCCCGTAGTCCAGGCCTTCAGGCCGTCGATGTTTCGATCGCAATTGTTGTCTGGCCACCAATGCCCCAGGCCCTCGGGACGTCTGCCGTTGCATGTCCCCCTGTAGTCCAGGCCTTCAGGCCGTCGATGTTTCGATTGCAGGTGTTGTCCCGCATCTTCGCACCGACGACGATCGTCACCGTCTCAATGCTGAGGCTCTGGCATTCTGGGAGCGCAAAGCCGAATTCTGGGATGAGTGCACGGGCGACGGCAACCAGTTTCAGCGTGTCCTCGTCGGACCCGCGACCGAACGCCTTCTTCGGCTGCGGCCCGGCGAACTCGTGCTGGACGTGGCATATGGCAATGGAGTGAGGGCGCGCCGCCTGGCCGCCCTCGGCGCCCGGGTCGTGGCCACCGACTTTAGTGCGGCTCTTCTCGAGCGGGCGCGAACGTCGGACAATGCCAAGCACATCGAGTACCTGGTGGCCGAAGCAACGGATGAGGCGCAGATGCTCGCGCTTGGCACATGAGGATCGGGGATACATGGCGCCGGAGACGCTCCTCCACCGCCTATTGGACGCGGAGTTATGTCTACGTTGGGATGGGAGCCGGTCGGCAGGCTGTAGACCGACTGGTGAGGGAGTGCCGGAATCGCCATGCCGAGCCACGCTGGGTAGAAGCGCTGGTACGTGGCACGAGCACCTGGAGGGCTCCGGGCCGGATCCTATAGACGAGTGGCGTCTTCGCGACGAAGACCTCTCCATCAGCTGACACGTCGACCTCTCGCTCCTGCTCCGGAACCACCGTTAGCTCTGTGGCTCGGAGTGATCGGAAGAACCTGGTATCGGGTTGGTCCCTCAAGAGTGACGGCACGATCGTTTCTATGAGCTTGAGGCGAGTGGGCGCATCGAGTACGTAACAGCTGAGGAAACCCTCTTGGAGGCTCTTTCGAACACCCAGACGGCGGAGGCTGTGCTCAAACTGATTGTTCGCCACGAGGAGCAGCTGAGTACGCACACGGTCCCTATGGTCGCCGGTCTCAATGTGCACGTCGCTCCATTTCCTCCGACCAACGGCGATGAGGCCGGCGCGGATCATGGCCCGCATCCTCCCCAGTCGCTGCTCTTCTGCCTTCCGCAGCTGGACCATCGCGGGATACAGCCCGATGCTCGAGTTGTTGAGATAGACGTGGTCGTTGACGGTAGCGACGTCAACGGGTATGGCCTGCCCCTCTGCAAGCGTCCGCAGCGCCTGATGAACATCTCGTCCGACGCCGACATCACGGGCAAAGTGGTTGAGTGTGCCACCCGGGATCACGCCAAGCGGCACCCCGGTGTCAACGAGGGCCGCAGCCGCTGAGCCAATGGTGCCGTCCCCCCCGACCGCGGCGATGCAGGTGGCACCGGTCGAGAGGAGGTCCCGACACCAGGCCGCTATGTCATCGTGGGGCTGAATGACCTCAATACGGGCATCCGGCACAACCTCACCAAGCATGGCCCGAACCTGGTCCACGCCATGCCGAGCCACGTAGCCCGATCGCGGGTTCACGAGTGCACCGATCACGTCCCAGTCTCTCAGCGGGCAAGTGATCTGGCGATATCATGGCCCCAGAACTCGAACACCCGCGCTCACTCGCCAGACGGAGGGCGCGGACGAACGGGTTAGGACGTAGTTAGTCCACCAATCACGATTTCCGGCATCCGGCATAGCGCAGGCATCCGGCCCTGATCGTCCCCGCGTCGATGGCGGCCTGCTCAGCCTCCGCGTCGACGTCGAGGAGATCGGGATAGAAGTATGGGGCCTGGTCTTCGAAGAGCGTATCGAAGCGGCCCTTGAGCTCTCGCTGGATCGTGGCGGCCGGATGCAGCCCGTGTTCCTCGAGCCACCCGCGCAGGAATTCCGACCATGGGAGCCCGGACTCGGTCCACATAGTCTGAGCCTTCGCCAGCCATGCGCCCGGTTCCTCGGGGTCGCAGAGCCGCTGGGCAAAGCACCAGCGTGCCGTGTCATCGTCGAACGCCTCCGAGATCCACTCCACCACGACCAGCCGGCCCCCTGGCCTCAAGACCGACTCGACATGGGTGAGGACTGCCGGCAGGTCTTCCATGTGGTGGAGGGAAAGGCTGGCGACGACGGCGTACACCGGCTGTTCGGATGAGTAGCTTTCGAATGTCTGTCGCAGGTAGCCCTCAGCGTCGGGTGCCTCGGGATCGACTCCCACGGCATCGTAGCCTTCCTTGATCAGAGTAGGTATGTGGCCGCCTGACTCACCACACCCGATCTCGACCACACGCACCGGCGCGGACGGCAGCCATCTGCGCACAAACGGCCAGGTGGATCCCAGCCAGATATCGTCGGGAGTTGGAGCTCCTCCGGCAGGCCGCTTGAATGAGCGCCTGGCTTCGTGCCGGTGCGGCGTCATCCCTCCAGGCCCAACCAGACAGCCCGAACCGCGGGATTGTCGAGGACGGGCGCCAGCGTCTCGGCAGTCCAGCCAGGCGCCATGTACTCGTTGTAGCCCCAGGTCAAGAAGTAGTTGGTGCGATTGATCTCTTGCATCAGGTCGAAGTAGGCGTCTGCGGGCGCCAGCCCAGGCCGGCCCTCCTCGGTTCGAGGCGATCCCGTTAGACTCTCGAGTCCTCTCAGCAGCTCACGGAGATCGGTTGACCGGATGAAGAGGGCGCAGTCGACGCGGGCGTCGACGGGCATATACACCGTCTGATCTGGGCGCAGCGAGCGGCCGTTGAGTCCGAACCCGCAGTGCACTCCAAGATCGTCGAAGACCGGACGCACGGTGTAGACCTGGTAACGATACAGGTAGGGTCCGAGTACCCGTCCCGACTGGTCCCACTCGACCAGCTGCATCGGACCGGCGGCCTCAAGCCGCCAATCAATACGGAGGGTGGCGAGGTCACGCTTTCGTAGGAGGATCTTGAACGGGTCGTGAGCCCCCTGTGAGACGGCACCCGAGCTCTGGTGAGACTCCGGTAGGCTCCAGGTCCGACGGGCCATCGATCGCAGCAGCGGCGCCACGGCCGGCGCAACCCGGCAGAGGATCCCCGAGGGTGAGGATTCCGGGCTCTGCTCTGCTCTCCTTAGTCGGATGTCGGGCTGCGACGCTGTCATGAGGACCTCCCCACACCCATGCTACGCGTAGTGCTCCAGGCCATTTTCGTTAGGGCTGGCTCGGTCACCGCGGTAGTTGACATGATTACGGTGGATCTCCGAGGCAGTAGGCTCAGGCGGGAGAACCCTTCGGCCTGGACGTTCGAGCCCGAATCACAGAGAGAGAGAGAGAGTTAGGCTGATGACCAGCGAATCCGTGCGTTCATACGCCCGCCACCACGCCTCGGAATACCGCCGGCAGCTGGAGGAGCTGCTGCGTATCCCCAGCATCAGCACGCTTCCCGAGCATGCTGAAGACTGCGAGCGTGCCGCCCGCTGGCTGGCGGACCGGATGACGGCAGCCGGCCTGGAGAATGTCGAGGTCGTTCGGGGAAGGGGGCGGCCTCTGGTGTACGCCGACTGGCTTCATGCGGAAGGTGCGCCGACGGTTCTCGTGTACGGTCACTACGATGTGCAGCCGGTCGATCCGCCGGAGCTATGGATATCGCCCCCGTTCGAGCCCGAGGTGCGGGACGGCTTCATCTACGCTCGTGGATCCGTCGACGACAAGGGTCAGGTGATGACGATGGTGGCGGCCGCGGACGCATATCTACAGATGGAGGGCCGTCTGCCCATCAACGTTCGCTTCCTGATTGAAGGGGAAGAGGAATCTGGCGGTGAACATATCAAGAGGTTCCTACAGACCGACCTGGACAGGCTCAAAGCCGACTTTGCCCATGTCGCCGACAGCAGCTTCTTCGATTCGGCCACACCCTCGATTGACACCGGCCTGCGCGGGATTGTGTATGCCGAGATCAGGGTCCGCGGTGCGGATCACGATCTGCACTCGGGTGAATATGGCGGTGTCGCTCCCAACCCGTTCATCAGTCTGGCTCGTGTGATCGCGCAGCTCCGCGACGAGCATGGGGTGGTGATGATTCCGGGATTCTACGACGAGGTGAAGCCGCCGCCGGAGACGGTGCTCGAAGACTGGCGCAGCCTGGGTGTGACCGAGGAGAAGGTGGCCCGAGATCTGCACGTTCGACGGTTGATTGGAGACTCCGACCGCTCGGTGCTCGAACGGCAGTGGGCCTTGCCGACGCTCGACGTTCACGGCATGCCCGGAGGCTTCACCGCCGAGGGAGCCAAGACGGTGATCCCGGCCCTGGCCTCGGCCAAGGTCAGCATGCGGATTGTCCCGGATCAGACCGCGGATGGCGTGTGGCGGCTCTTCGAGCAGGCAGTGCGCCGAATGGCTCCGGATGACGTAGAGGTCACGGTCAAGCTGATTCACGGCGACGATCCCGTCCTCGTCCCCGAGAAGACGCCTGAGATTCGCGCTGCCGCCGCAGCCGTGCGTGAGGTGTACGGCAAGGAGCCGGTACTCATCCGCACCGGAGGCTCGATCCCCGTCGTGGGCCTCTTCCAGGAAAGGCTTGGAATCCCGACAGTTCTCTTAGGTTTCGGCCTGCCGGGATCGAATCTGCACGCCCCCAACGAGAGGTTCTCGGTAGAGCAGTTTGAGCGGGGCATCGAGACCAACGCGCTGTTCTGGGGACTCGCCGCGACCCGGAAGTTTAGAGGTTAGGGTTTCGGGTTTCGAGTTGAGAGGACATCCCCGGTGCCTCAGGGCTCTACTTTCCGGCTCTCGTATGGGCGCGAGGCAACAAGTGCGCCCGGGAGGACTACGACCACATCGTTTCGGGCAGGGAAGTCGCGGCCGCCATACCTGCTTCCGGCTCCCATACGACCGGCCGAGGGGTTCGAGTTGCGTAAGCGTTGCGCTGCTTTAGCCGCGAGAGAATAGCCGGCGCAAGCCGCGTCGCGACGCGCCCTCGGATGAGGACAGACTCTTGCCGGCGGCGGACCGGGCCAGATCGAGCGCCTGAGCCCGAAGACTGTCCCAGTCGGGCTCGGTGAGGCTTTCGAGGGTCCCGCTTCCCAACGGGAACGACTCACCTTCCTCGCGCTGCCGGCGGCGGGCCGTCCACTCCAGGATGTACCGTGGCCAGAGGCGCCGGTAGCGCAGGACCGCGAAATCGCCCCCGCCGATGTCGACCGTTTCCTCGGGTCTCAGCTCGTCCATGACTCAGTGATGTACCAGGAAGATGAGACCGATGATGATGCCGACCGCCGCCGCGATGAGCAGGAAGCGGACAGTGAGCGCGCAGCCGATTCCCGCGACCGCCGCCATGTGGTCGGCCAGCGTCATCCGATCCTCCGGCTCGGCTTCGCCGACCGCAACGTAGCGAACCTCGGGCTCCGGCGATTGCCGTCCCGTGGGGTCGAGGCTCGGGCCCGGCGGCTTCTCGTTAGGATCGAACGGCGGGATCATAGCCATGCCCTAGGCTATCCCCTGCGGTCAGGAGGCGACGGTCGAAACCCCCTCAGCGAGGTGCGCGAGGCCTGCCGCCACCGCCTCCCGTTCGGACTCGAACGTCAGGATTTCCAGCGCCTCGTCTGCCCGAAACCACTGTGCGTCGTCCACCTCATGGTCGTGGTCGAGTACGCTGCCGCCCAGGTAGTCCATGAGATAGAAATCGACCGTCTTCACGTATCGCTTTCCCTTCATCTGATAGAAGAACGTGATCGGTTTCAGCCGCTGCAGGATGACGGCGTCGACGCCGCCCTCCTCCCTGACCTCGCGAACCGCCGTGAACTCTGAACTTTCTCCGGGGTCGATGGTCCCCTTGGGGAGCTGCCAGCGATTGCGATTGTGGGGCTTGATGAGCAGCACCCAGTGCGCGCCGTCCTCCTGCTTGACGACAACTCCACCGGCGGAGTGCTGCTGAATGTAGCGGGAGGAAGTGGACAGGGCGATTCGACCTCCAAAATGCTTCGGGATTGTAGCACGGTGAGGCCGAATCATCGGCAGCCCGGGGCGTAACAGGGGAAATCGAAGAGGCAGAGCCACTTCAGAGCGGATGGACCGGCGGCAGAGAAGCCTGCCTCGACTGGCCGTCAGCTGAAGACTCGAGCCTCGACGCGCTCTCTGAGCTAAAGCGCTGCCGCCGTCGCGAGGCTCTGTCCCGCCGGAAGGTTGACGGTGAAGACCGCGCCTCCATCGGGGTCGTTGGCGGCGGTGATGCTTCCTCCGAGGCCCACCCCGATCGATTGTGCGATTGCCAGCCCCAGGCCGGTCCCTTCAGCGGTTCGGGAGCGGTCTGATTGATAGAAGCGGTCGAAGATGTGAGGGAGGTCGGCCGGCTGGATTCCGGGTCCCGAATCGTGGACCCGCATGCTGACGTGACGTCGCGAGGCATGCAGATCTATGCGGACGGAACCTCCGTCGGGAGTGTGCTTCAGAGCGTTGTCGACCAGAATGAGGAGCAGCTGCCTGAGCCTGTCCGGGTCTGCGACGAGGTGAACGTCCGATTCCAGACGGGTTTCCAGCGATACGTTCCGCTCTTCGGCCAGAACCGCCAGATCACTCACGGTCTGGGTGATGAGGAACTTCACGTCGACGACCTCGCGCCTGAATTGCATCACCCCGCTATCGGCCCGGGCGAGGAATGAGAGGTCGTTGACCAGACGCGTAAGATGCGAGGTTTCCCGCAACGTCAGCTCGGCCCGTTGCTGCTCATCCGAGTCATCGCTGTCCACTGCCATCTCGGCGGAGGATCGAATTATGGTCAACGGTGTGCGCAGCTCATGGGCGGCCTCGGCGACGAAGTTGCGCTGTCGCTCAAGCGATAAGCGAATGGGACGCAGCGCCCTCCTGACGACGAAGGCGGTGATGGCCAGCGTACCGACGAGCCCCAGCACTGCGACCACCACCAGAATGTTGACCAGGGACCGAATGTCGGCGACGTAGCCGGTTTCGGAGGTCAGCGTCTGCACGAACCCCGCCAGCCGGTCATCGGTTCGCGACCGGAAGACGGGCTCGGTGAAGGCAAGGTAGCTGCTACCTCTGTATTGGACGGTGGTGAAGAAGCCATTCTCTGCATCTCGCGCCTGGCGCATGGCTCCCATATCGGCAATGCGGTGACCGGAGGCGCCCGTGGGGCCACCGGCGGTCGAGTGGAGGATGTGGTAGTGGCTGTCGGTGACCGTCAGAAATACTCCGTCCTCGAAGCCCTCTTCCCCGGGGGCCAGGCGAGTTGAGGGGCCGAACCCGCCGTGGCTGCGGGAGCCGCCACTGGGACTTCCTCCGTGAGGAGGTGGCGGAGCCGAGTGACCGGAGGCCAGCTCGGAGGCCTCGATGTAGGCTCGGTTGACGACCGCGTGACGCAGGGGCTGGAGCAAAGCGTCTCTCGTTTGGAGAAACACTGCCAGCGCCATCGCGATGACCAGGACGAAGAGCAGCAGTGAGGTGACGGCGGCGAGCTGCCATCCGATGCGTCGCAGCAGAGACTCGTCACCCTTGGGAGATCGCTCACGGTTCGGAAACAGCCGGACGGTCATGCCTTGATCTTGTATCCGACTCCACGAACCGTCTGGATGAGCTGATGTTCGTGGCCATCGTCGATGGCCTTTCGCAAGCGGCGGATGGTGGCGTCGACGACGTTGGCGAACGAATCAAAGGTGTAGTCCCAGACGCGCTCCAGGACGAGGGTTCGGCTCAGGGCGTGCCCCTGATTACGCATGAGGTACTCGAGCAGGGCGTACTCCTTCGGAGACAGCTCGACCACCCGGCCACCCCGCGTCACTTCGTGGGCCTTGAGGTCCATGACCAGATCGCCCACCACCAATCTGTCGTCCTCCGGGATCTGGAGCGCACGTCGCGTGATGGCCTTCAGCCGCGCCAGCAGCTCCTCAAAAGCGAACGGCTTGGTCAGGTAGTCGTCGGCGCCGGCGTCGAAGCCCTGCAGCCGGTCGGGCAGCGTGTCGCGGGCGGTCAGCATGAGCACAGGCGTGGTGATCCCATCTCGGCGCATCTGGTTGGCGATGGAAATGCCGTCAACGCCGGGCAGCATCACGTCGAGTATGACGGCCTCGTAGATGTCGTCCTCAGCCCGGTCGAGGCCCTCGTGCCCCTCATGGACCACGTCGACTACATGCGACTCCTGCGTCAGACCCTTGCGCAACAGGTTGGCGATGTCCCGATCATCCTCCACCACCAGCACTCGCACAGGTCACCTCGATGGGTCTTTGGGTTCAACCAACCTCAGCATGAACGATGCGCGTGATGGTTTCATGACAACGGGGCATGTCGAAAGCAAGGGTCAAAAGTCCAACGTCGGAGAGCTGAAACTCGAAGGCCGAAAGCTGAAGGTCATCTTCAACCTTCACATTGAACATCGAACCTTCGCCTTGAACCTTGAACGTTCTCGTCGAGCATTGAGCCTGCTTCGCAAATAACAAAGCGGCCCCGCATTGCGGGGCCACTTGTGAAAACCATTGAGGGAGGGACGGGGGTTAGGATCTCTCCCTTTGACTTAAATGTACGATCCCAATATTGGAACACCATGTGAATCTGAGATTACCTACTGCGCATCCCCTTCATCTGAACGCGTCTCGACCTGGGCAGCCCGTCTGCGCAGCAGGTCCGAGTGCGTGCGGTTGGCCGAGACGACGATGAACACGATGACGCCGACGGCCAGCAGCCCAAGAATGATGAAGCCGATGGCGAACGGGTTCATGCTCCTATTGTGGCGGGTGTTTATGGGAATCGCGTGTCAAGCCACAATGTGGAAACCGCTCTCATGGCGCTCCGGCGGCTGCTCGTCGACGACGACTTCATCGACCGAGGCGCTGGGTGGACCCCGATGCGCCCACTGGACAAATCGCTCCACCTGTGCATGGTCCCCTTCGACGATGGCCTCTACCGAACCCTCTGGGGTGTTGCGGATCCAGCCCGACACCCCAAGCTCGCGGGCGCGTTGACGTGCTCGGTATCGAAAGTTCACACCCTGGACCCGCCCTTTGATGATGAGGTGCAGGCGTCGGGTTCGCTCTCCTTGGACGCTGCTCATCAGTTCCTCAGGTAGTCACCAGCCACAGTGGAGGTGTTGCCGGCCGAACCCTGGCCGCCGGCAGGCTTTCGTCGCCTTCCTCAATTGCCTGCAGCGGCTTCCTCTTGTCCTCGCCGGCAACCAGGAAGAGCACCAGATCGGCGGCGTTGATGACCGGAAAGGTGAGCGTTACCCGGAATGCGGCGGCGCTGTATCCTGAGGATTCCGGAGGTAGGCTGACCGGAGCCGCTAGATGATCTGAGACGTTCAGGACGTCAGTTCCGGGAAACAGGGAGGCCGTATGCCCGTCCGGCCCAAGTCCCAAAAGGACGAGATCGAGCCGCGGCACCTCTCGGCCCTGACTTCGGGCGAGGGCACGCAGCTCGGCGTCGTATTGCCTCGCCGCCTGGTCGGCACCCAGCTCTCCCTCGATGCGGTGGACATTGGCTTCAGGGATGCGACCGCTGGCCAGAAGGGTCTCACGGACCATGCGGAAGTTGCTGCTCGGGTCCTCCGGAGGAACCACGCGTTCATCACCGAAGTAGAGCTGCACTCCGTTCCATTCAAGCCTCCCGACATCCGGCGGCTGCGAAAGCATTTCATAGAGTGGGCGTGGAGTGCTGCCCCCGGAAAGAGCCACGAGAAATACACCGCGGTCCGCGAGCGCAAGGCGCCCGTGTTCGATGAAAATGCCGGCCGCACGCCCCGTCAGGGCTCCCCGATCGGGAAATCGTTCGATATCCATGAGGTACGGACTACTGCTGGAGCAGGGGAGCGATCTTGGCGGCGGCATGGACGGCGTTGGCGAAAATGGCGTCCTGAGCTCGCACTGACATTGAACGGCGCAGGAGGTCAGCCTCTGACGGCCATGCGATTCGATTCGTGCGAGAGAGGCCGGGCAGGCCGTCGCCCTCAATTGACGTAACCAGATCGTCTCCTGACCGGTCCATGGTGAAGGTGGCCGTGCCACCGGCGGACGTCACGAGACGGACGCTGGCCAGGGTTCCGTCCTCGGCTCCGCCGCGTTCGACCCGAAGCTCGATCGCGCGAGGTGTGCCCGGCTCGCCTGACCCGAGGAGGACTACACCCTCCTCAACCGTCCATGCTAGTCGAGAGGCCAGCCATCCAAGCGTGAGGAGGGCCTGCATCGGATGACCGCCATCGCACACAACCGCCACTGTCGACACGTCCGGAAGCCGGCTCGCGGCCTCGGCACTTGAGAACATCTGAGCGATCAACTCACGCCAGATGCCCGTTCGCTGCCAGTTCAGATCCACGATGCGGGTGCGGCCCAAGCCCAAGAGTCGATCGAGCTCGATCAGATCCGACTGGGCATCAACAAAGCACTGGGAGTCGATGATGACGCTGTGGCTGAGCACGGCCAGCTGCTCGAACGCATCATGAGAAAAGGCGGGCTCACCGACCCACCACAAACAGACCGGCAGGTGGCTTACGAGCAGCGGCTGGACGACGCTGTTGAGGTGATCGACGGCGTCGATACCCGTCTCGACGGAGACCAGGTCGTAGCAGAGAATGCGGTCGCTCCGTTCCTCGCACTCGCGCGCGACCGTGGCTCTGATCGGCGGACCGCCGGGGCTGCCGGCCAACACGAAGATGGTTCGCGAGGGATGGGCGCCGCTCAGCCTGGAGATCAGCTCCAGGGCATGGGCGTGATGTTCCTCGGAATCGCAGCGGACGACCAGATTGAGCGTTCTGAGCCGCATCGAGCTCTTGCCGCCGCCGGCGCTCCGGGATTGCGCCGCCATATCGGTGAGTGAGACATTGGCTGCGGCAA
>DASRCF010000270.1:0-15976 GCA_035653255.1 Chloroflexota bacterium | reverse complement strand
CGGGGGCGCCGTTGGCACCGACCAGCGCCGTTAGGCCGTCGGCGGAGATGGCGACCGCGTCTCCGAAGTAGTCGAAGGCCACGCCGGGCGGCGCGCCGTTAGACAGCGTGACGGCAGGTGTCGACGTAGATGCCCAGGTCGTCTCCGACGAAGCCAGGTACAGGTAGGCGGCACCGGTGCCGGAGTTGACGTTAGGCGCCCCGGCCACGGCGAGGGTGCCGTCGCTGGAGAGGGCGACGTAACCCAGCTCGGCTTTGGATCCGCCTGCTGAGCTGGTGAGAGTGGCAGCCGGGGAGGAGCTGGAGGTCCACGTGCCGCCCGCGGCCTGGAACACGTAGGCGGCGCCTGCCCCCTGGTTGTAGAGATTGGGGGCACCGACGAGGATGACGGACTTGTCCGCCGAGATGCTCACCGTCTCGCCGAAGTTGGTCTGGTTCTGTCCGGTCGGCTCAGACAGCGTGGCCGTAGGTGTGGCCGTCGAGGTCCACCCCGGTTGACCGGATTGGGGGACGGCGACTTGGAAAACGTCGGCGAGGCCGGCGGCACTGTTGGCTTCGATGGCGCCAGCGACGACGGTCGTCCCGTCCGATGATGCCGCTAGGGAGTAGCCCATCGCGCCGCCGGAGCTACTGGTCAGTGTGGCCGAGGGCGTAGTCATGGAGACCCAGAGGCTTTCGGCCGTCGTCTGATAGACGTAGACGGCACCCTTTCCGCTGCTCACTTCGTCAGCACCGACGAAGGCGATGGTGCCGGAGGCGGAGAGCGATACAGAGGTTCCCATCGAATCACCCGACGAGCCACTGGCGTTGACCAGGGTGGCGGTGGGGGTCGAAGTGGTAGCCCAGGCTGACTCGGAAGAGACGTTGTAGATGTAAGCGGCGCCGTGTCCTAACGCTCCACTGGCTCCGATCAAGGCGGTCGTCCCGTCCGGAGAGATCGACACCGAAGCCCCGAAGTTGGCTCCGCTCGTGTCGGAGCTGTTCGTGAGGACGGCTGCGGGAGTTGACGTTGATGCCCACGACGACTCCGAAGAGGCGTGGTAGATCAGAACTGCACCGGTGCCGTCGAAGGGCACGCCCACCAGCAGCGTGGTGCCATCCGAAGAAAGGGACAGCGGGCCCAAGCCTTCCTTCTCGACTCCGCCGCTGTAGGTCAGGGTGGCAACCGGGCTGGCTGTGCCCGACCAGGCCCCTTCAGAAGAGGCGTGGAAGATGTAGACCGCCCCGAGGTCGTTGTTGGCGCCCCCGGCGCTGACGGCGGCGGTGGTGCCGTCGCCGGACAGGACAACGGCTCCCCCGAACCGGTCGAGGCCGTCACCATTGCTCAATACCGCCTGCGGCGCGGCGGTGGACGTCCAGGTCGGATCGATGGTCAGCGGGTAGGTGGCGTTGGTGGCGTCGACTGTGATGACCGGGCCGGTCATTCCCTCGGTGAAGCGCGACGGGAGCGGTTTGCCGGTCGCATCGATGCTGGAGAGCGCCCTCCAGGCCAGTCGAGGCAAATGGGAGCGCCCGGAACTGACGGCGATCTCCGAGCCGCCGTCGAGAACCGACCACTGGGCTGAGGACGAGAATCGCAACTCGAGGTGAGCGGTCTTGGGCTCGGTTGTCGGCGCACGAGGAATCACGAAGCGTTGTTCGACCCCGCCCGAGATCACCTGAAATGTCGACCGAACAGAACCGAGATCTTGAACGAGAGTGCGCTCTGCGAGGCGGGAAGAGGCGGGGGCGAGCGGGATAGGGCCGCGATCGCTCGTCACGGCGGCGAGACGCACCCTCACCGGCGTTTGGCCGCTCAGGTTGGCATTGACAGCTCCGCTGGCGCCGATGCGAAGCTGGACCTTGCCGGACAGGGCGGCCGCCTTCCAACCTCCACCCTCCCGTTCAATCCCGGCGACCATCGGGGCGACGCCCAGCCCGAGGGGCGCCCGCCCCAACCGTGCGTGGATCGCCCGAGCCAGACCGGAAGGGATGGTCTGGGCGGTGCGCTTCTGGACGGTGTGACGGGTGTGGCCAGTCGTCGAGCCCGGCCCGGTGGGCCAGACGGCGAAGATGGCGGCGATCACGGCCAGCACCGCCGTGGTTGCCAGCACCGGTCGCGCTCGATACGAGATCCTGGGGGTCGGGTAGGCCAACGAGGGAGGCTTGATCCCTATGGCCGGCGCGCAGACAGCCATCGCAACCGTGCCGGCTGGGCTGCGGCTCCACAAGGCGGGGTTCAAGCGGTTGTTCCTGGTGCTGCGACGATGGTTGAGCGACATCCTGCCCTCGGCCGAGCTGAGACGGGCTGAAGCACCAAATTCGCTCCGGCCGGGCGCGCGTTACAAGAGCCGAAATCGCGCGGTTCGCAAACCGCAGGCTGATCATGGCGGTGAGACGAGCCGTTTCACTTCGGCGAGGCGGCGGGCGGCTTCGCTGGCCACCGCCGGGTCGATACGGCCGGCGGCCTCGGCGAGGCGGTCGTGGGCGGTTGAAAGGAGCTCGGCGATGATCGCCTGTGCCCGCTTTTGTCCCCGCTGTCGGGCTCCTTCGAGGATCTCGCGGTCCGCGTCGGCCGTCTCGCCAGCAAGCTGTTTGCCCGAGGAGGCGGCGGCCCGGCGAATGTGGCGGGCCAGCACGGCGAAACCCGCCGGCCAACCCAGCTCGGCGACCAGGGCCCGGACCGAGCGAGGTCGCGGCGTCGCGCGCCAGCCGGCGGCGGTGATGGCGGCCGTTCCCGCCAGTGCCGCTGCCCGTCCGGCAGATCCGAGCTGGTCACTGACTAGTCCGCGAACCAGCTCGTAGCCTTGCAGAGGCATAACCCACGGATAGCGGGACACCCCGGCATGCGTGTGCGGATAGCGCATGGCCGGAGTGGCCAGGCCGGCGTAGGCGAGCGTGGTGGCGAAGGAGGCGGCCAGGGCGCCGGGCGGCGACGTACCTGGAGTGGTGGCCGAGCGACGGGCGGACCACAGCGTCGCTGCTGCTCCAAGGGCCATGGGTATTGACGTGGCTGACCAAGGCACGGCCTCGCGATGAGCACCGGTGGGCGCGGCCAGCCAGCCCAGATTGAGCAAGAAGGCGGCGGGCAGTGCGTCCAGGCGGAGTGGCGCCCCCGGCTGGTCGGCTTCCAGTCGCGCCGTCTCGGAGCCGACGAGCAGGAGCCGGCGTTCGAAGGGGCGTCGGGCCTCTTCTGGGTCGGCGAGGCGGACCGCCAGGGCGCCTGAAGGCTGACGGGCGTCCAACCAGGCGTACAAGGCCGCCGCCTGGGTGGCGCTGAGCACGACGGTGCCAGCGCCTGCTTCGAGGTCGAATGCCACCACCTGGCCCAGTTCGGGACGAGAGTTGTGGCGGGCCTGCCAGGCGGCCAAGGCATCGCCGAGGTAGACGGCCTGAGCGCGCATGGCGCCGGCCGTGGCCTGCTTGACGCTGCCGGCGAGATCCGATCGCTTTTTCGATAGAGCCTCGTTGCTGGCGAGGTCGATCAATGTGGTGGCCCGCTGGAGCAAATCGAGGGGGCCTTCGTGGGCAACGATGAGCTCGTGCAGGCCTTCGAGCTCGGCCCGCTGTGCTCGGGCCGCCAGCTCCGCTTGGTGGGCGAGAGCCAGCTGCCGCCGCCGGCGCTCCGTCGAGCGAGAAAACGCCATGCCCGATACCACCCCCAGCACCTGCCAGCTCAGCTGGTCAAGCCGGAGGCGATGACCTCGCCGGGCCCGCACCGCGCCGGCCACCGCTGCGTGTGCCAGGGGTACCACGAGACCTCCCAGGCCGAGACGCGCTCCCGCCTCCACCGCCAAGGTGGCGCCGGGGACGACTGCGTCCTCTGTGCTGTCAGGATCGTCTCCCGCCGCCAGGCACCACAGGGCCAGATCGGCGGCATCCAGCGCCAGGCGGGGACCCAGCCAGAACTCGTCGTCCCGGGCCAGCCAAGCGGCCTTGGCCACATCCAGCCCAGCGCAGATGACCGCGGCGGCCCGCCAAGCGACCGTGCGGGCCGCCCCCCGGGGCGACATCACCTGGTGAAAGCGGGTGCCCAACCCCTGGGCGAGGGTCTGGGTCGCCCGGACCGATACCAAAGGTTGCCACGGCTGCCACCCAGACGGTTGCGCCCCGACCATCGCCCGGGCCATGGTTGAGGGGTGTCGTCGGGTGATGAAGGCGCCGTTCATATAGTCCGGGTCGCAATTGTGGACGACGACCACTGGATCCGCACCGGCAGGTCCACCGCCCTATCGGCCTTCCCCGACATCGAGGTGGTCAGCGCGGTTGGGCCCGACCAAGCGCTGCGCCAAAGCATCGCGTTGTGGGACAACGTCGACGTCGCGCTCGTAGACGCCTACGACAGCGAAGCCGGCTTCGACCGGTTCCCCGGGGCGGCGGTAGTAAGAGCGATCCGCGCCCACCCCCGAGGGGCCCAAATAGCGGCCGTCGTCATCACCGGGCATGTCGCCAATGACACGCTTAGAATACGCATGGCCGAAGCCGGCGCCGATCTGTTCTATGGCCATTCCGAAATCGGCAATCCTGCGCAGCTGCACGGTGTGATCCGGCGCGCCTCCGCCATGGCTGCCTTCGTCCATAGTTCTGTGGCACCACCATCGATGCTCCCGGGGCGACCAGACGCCGCCGTCGATTGGATCGCCCGACACGGCCACCAAAGAGCCTTCGACGGTGGCACGCAGAAGACCCTGCCTGTATCGCGGCGCACCATCATGACCATTCGGAGGAACGTCGGAGCGTTCATGGGCGATCGAACCAACCCCTCCGGACCACCCTGGCGGCGCGTGAATGAATTCGTCAATAAAGCCCGAGGTGCCGACATCGAGCGGCCATAGGCCGTCCCACCACCGCTCTCTACCATCCGCCTTGGGATAGGGCTCAGGGGTCAGCCACAACCACCGTTCAGATAGACCCTCCCATTTGCCGCCAACACGGATCCTGCCACCACAGGCACGAGCTAAAGACCGGCCAGTAGGAGGACTCGGACAACGGCCACGATCCCCAGACCGCCGTAACCCTCGTTGAGTAGGGCAACCGCTATGGCGCGCCATACGCTGCCCTATGCAGGCGAACAACCGTTCGGAGCACCTCCCGCGAACGTGCTGGTCAGTGGCCGCCACCCTCGCGCCACCTGCCCTATGCAATCTCGGGCAAAGCTGATAGGCGGTCGAGAAATACGCCCGAGAAACTCGGTCGGGCCGTTCGAGAAAGTGCTGGTCAGCGGCCTGTGCGTACGCAGAGTGGCGCGCGAAACCAGAGCTATTAGTGGCGGGGGCAGGATTTGAACCTGCGACCTTCGGGTTATGAGAGCGTCACAAGGTCCTAACCACAGGCTTGTAACTCCGTCTACCAGGACTTTTGCTGACTGACGATGACGTCAGATAACGGGGGTTTTCGCATCGTTATCGCGCGGTTGTCGCGCGGCGCAGGTTCGGGCACAGCCCGAACGGTCACAGGTCCAACCCCGGTGTGGCCCGCTCCCGGTCATCACTACGACGCCGACCCGCGCTATCGCGCGTTATCACGTACAGGACCACTGACCGTGGCCGGTCACCTTGCCGATCGCGCCCAGCAAGTATGGGACTTGGAGCACCTTGGAGGGAGCGATGCTTGAGGCCGCGGGTCTGCGAAGAGAATGGCTGCTGAGCCATCCCTGAGATCCTGTCCATATCGAGTCGACGCGCTCCTCAGACGACGACTGTGAATGGACCGTCGTGGCTATGAGCGAGTCGAGTCCTTGACTAGCTCACGGCGTCGGCGGGTCAGCAGAGTGAGCTCGATGCTCGCGCCAAGTCCGGTCCCGATAAGCAGTAGATCTACAAGCAATAGCGCGACCCGCAGCGTTCTGAACGGGACCCAAAGCTGCGAACGGACCACGTTCCAGGACAGAGGCCCAGCACTGCCAAGACGAGAACGATGACGGCAAGGAGTCCCGAGGTCAGCAGCCGATAGCTTGACAGAGTCCGGAGCAGGGACGCCAGGTCGTCGCGCGCTGCAGGCTTCGGACGTCGTCGAGCATCCTCGATCATCGGAAGCAACGCCGAGAAGTAGGCGAAGACGAAGACAAGTAGGAGGGCTATCAGGCTCCCGGCGTCGACGATGTCCATATCCATACGGGGTCACCGCCTGGGCTTTGGCTTCGCCCTTAGTCCGAACTTGGCCCTCACGGCTTGATATGTCTCGTCCGGAAACCGATACACCACACCCCGTCCGGCTCTTGTGGGATCGGCCAATGTCGTCTCATCGGCCGCCTCGAGAACGCGATCGCGAATGAACCCGGCGGGCAACTCGACGAGCCAGCGATCTTCTTCCCAACGCGCCACCTCAAGCAACTCGGCAACGCGCCGATCGACTGGCGCCTTCAGTTCCACGTCGTAACGCGCAATGGCGGACTCGACCAGACCACGGGCTCGAGCCGGCGTCTCCTTGAATATGGAGGCAACTAGCGCCTGCGCTTCAGCTACGGACACGCCAGCCTGCAGCAACTGAAACACGCGGTACAAGCGAGCTTCGCGCAATCCTCCCGGAACAAACCGCCCGGTCGCCTGATCTAGAAATTCTCGAGCTCCGGCAGAGAGGACTGCCGCCACAATACGTTCAATATCTGCCCCTCCACCGAGTGAGACCTTCAACCTCTCCACATCTTCATCACTTAACGAGATCTCGACAGGAACCTTCAGCGGCATTTGTACTCTCCTAGCCGCGAATCCCCAGAGCCATCATGCACAGGGGAAGGCTGGAGGAATCGCAACGACCCGCCAGGCATCTTCAGTGACGGCACGCCGAGCCTGGATGATCCCAGTTTGAGGTGCGATGGACACCTCATTTCCGAACTCGTCTGTCTCGTATCCCACTGACGGCGCTGCCTGCCATACGACTCCTCGAGCCCGGAGGCGGTCGATGTCCGTATCCCATGGGATCGCGCTGGGCCAGTACGGGGCTACCTTGAGCACAGGGCCAGCACCAACTAGTCGGTTCCACATTTCCTCATCGTGTGCGCTAACTCCACCGTGATGTGGGATCTTGATGAGGTCGACAGGGTCCAAGTCAGCGCACAACGGCTCATCCAACAAAGCGCTCCATCCGTAGGCTGGCGCATCAGCGATCAGGTCAGCTCCGAGTAGGGCCTTAATCTGTCCTACCCGAACATAGAGCACTACGGAGCAGCGATTGTCATCCCGTAGCTTGGTCTGAACCGTAGGCCGGCTGTTCGTCGCCATCGCTGAGGCCAACTCGAGATTCGACTGCAAGACTGCCGCCTCCGTGGGCGATAGTGCCATCACCTGGACTTCCTGGCGTTGAGCTACAAGCGCCCCAGTCTTCAAGTGCCTGAGGCCGGGCGTCACTCTTCCGATCAGGCGCTCGTGCGCCCGCTTGATCGTGCCAGGCAATCCACCGAGGATGCCGCCCTTGTCGCCATAGAGCGCTAGGAACCGCTCGCGTCCCAGCGCGTCTGTGATCATCAGCCGAGCGGAGCGATAGTAATCGTGAAGAGCGTCGATGCCGCGGTAGTGGTCAGCGTGAAAGTGCGTTACTACGATCGTCTTAACGCTGTCATTCGAGGCACCGAGCGATTCAAGGTACCACTGAGCGACGGGAAGCTTCGTCTGGTAGTCGATGAAGCTGTCGACGACTAGCCACTCGTGGCCTGGGAGATGAACTACGACCGACTCGCCAACGCCTCTTCCGAGGAGAGTGACCTCGATCTCATCATCCCCGGGGTGTTCCATCATCCGCCGAAGATGACGAAGACAAATATGACAGCGCCTCGACGCTGCGACCTAGCTCTTCCGCGTCGAACGGCACAGGGGCGGGGATCCTGACCCTTGAGATCCGGTCCCGAGCACCGCCATGCTCCCGGACAAACACCGACCAGATGACTGGGGCTCCTGGGGCGAGATGACCGCGGTCCGCGTCCGGTACTTGATCAAGCTTCATCCGGGCTACCCGGTGATCCTCGCCGAGGGGGCTAATCAATTCTGCAGCGAAGACATCATCCTCAACACGCAGGATGGTTCCTTGAAAGCGATACTCGACTCGTCCGGGGATTGCCTCCAAAATTGCTAGACGAAGAGCGTCTACGGTCGAGGCAATTCCTGCGCTGAACAGAGTTTCCTGCCCTATGGGGCCCTTTGTGGTGAAGATTGGGTACCCATGCTCGACAGCTCGCGCAAACATGTCGAACTCTAAGTTTGTGGCGGCACGAGTGAGCGGGGAGTCGGAGAGGTGGGCTGTCTCACCCAGGCGGTAGGCTCGGAATACCACATCGCGAACGCGATCGTGTTGCGTCACCGGCACTATGATTCCCAGGTCGTTTCCCACGTCGATAGCGAGTGACACCAGCGATCGGGCCCAAGGTGATCCAGTTGCGCTGGTCGGTGCGAGCGCAGACGTCAACTCTCGCATAGTGAATCCTTGGGCGAGGTACCGCCGGTTCGGGTCAGAGAACCGCTGGTCATACTCTGCCCGAGAAGGGAGCGTCTTGATCTCGACCCTTTGGGGCTCTTCGTACTCTCGATTGATAAACCCGTAGATCGACGAGACGGCATGAGCGAATATCAGGCCAACCTTCGTAAGCTCACCACGGTTCGGTTCTTCAGGCATACCTGTCATTGCAAGCAATTCCCGTTGTTCCCAGAGAACCTCTTGAATCCTGTCTTCGCGGAGCAGCGGGGACGGTTGCGGCTCGTCGAGCTGAACTCGGATCGGTCTTGTGTGCGCGCCCACCGGTGTAGAGCTGAACTGCTCGATCACCGCCTCAAACGCCTGAGTAAGTCCTTTTGCTGCCTCGCCGAAATACAAAGCCGCAGGCAAAGAATCGAGAGACTCGACCGATAGCTTCCCGAGGCCAGCGGTCTCTGCGAGCGACGACCAGACATCGGCCAATACACATGTCGATATGTAGATCTGGATTAGACGATGCTTGGCGACCGGCTCCCACTCCTGCCATCCGATACCCAAGCGCGGCTGGTCTCCGCGAATGGAGGTAGCGATTGCCTCCAAGGCGCGATCGAGGATAGAGGGAGTGCAGGGCGCAAGCATGGCTATCGGAACCAGTACGACTGCTAGCTCCTCTTCCGACTGTCTCGCATAGGAGCGAATCTTGAATGTGTCGACTAGCTCCGAGGCCTCGGGCACTACTCGAGAGAGCAGGGCCTCGAAAGCACTGCTCGTAGGGATGTGCGCCAATGCCTGACACCGGTGATCATCAAGCAAGGGAGCGGTCACGTCAGCAACATGCCAGTCAAAATTTGCGAGCCAGGAAATCCAGGCATCTTCGGTCAGCTGTATTGGGCGTGTTACCGGAAAGTCGCTGAAGAAGGGAACCTGATTACGGAACAAAGCAATGACGGATTCCGTGGAGAAGCGACGGACCTCCTCGGCCGACCTCTCATATAGCGCCTTGAAGTCGAGACCTTCGATAAGGAAGTCGGCCTTTTGCTCTTTATCCAGGCAGACGGACCGACAACGGATGGCACTCGGATCTTTGATCCGGGACGCAAGTTCGTCGTGGAGCCGGACGAGGGTTGTTCCTACAACGACCGAATCGTCGAGCAGCAAGACCCGAGCGTCCGCCCAATCGCGCGAAGGATTCGCATCAAGGTAGCGATCCGAGACGACATCGCAGCCGCTCAACTCAGGCATTCCTTGTTGGGTCAACAGCTGATAGAGGCAGGCCAATCGGCGCGCGGTGAGGATTACTAGGTTCGTGGCCCCGCGATTCACCTCCTCCTGGGCAATCTCGAACAATCGGCCGATACCGACTCGTAGTTCACTATC
The DNA here is from genome assembly GCA_035653255.1 of Chloroflexota bacterium. Classification (GTDB taxonomy): domain Bacteria; phylum Chloroflexota; class UBA5177; order UBA5177; family JAJPKF01; genus DASRCF01. The sequence continues at coordinate 6,218 of DASRCF010000270.1, read as the reverse complement.
AGAGATCGCGTCCAGGGCCCGCGAGGCGATCCTCTGGTAGGCGTCAGCGCTCACGGCGGGCCCTTAAGGCTCGACGACGGCAACCCTTCCGGAGGGGTGGGTGCATCACTGGGTGCCCTCTAGCTTGGAGAAGTCTGGGTCGACCTGCAGCTCCTTCGCCGCAGCTTCGACCCAAGCTCTTGTAAACCGGCGCTGGTCTTGAAAGGTCCCGGGCCGCCGTTCGTTGGACATGCCCTCCAGATGCTCGAACTTCCCTTGGCGTATCCAGCGCCGGAGATTGGCAGCGCTTACCCCCAGGACCCGAGCAACCTCGGTCGTCGTTATGGGCCACATCGCATAGCAAGGCTACGTCGGTGGCGCACCGAGCGCGCGGATCGTGCTGTACGCTCAGTGCGTACAGAGCGTCCTGCGCGCCTGGTACGGGCTTGGCGCAGTGCGCGCATTGAACGCGCTGTACGCCCAGTTTGTACAGTACGCCCCACTCGATCGGTACGCACGGTACGTACGGGATTTCCAGCTCCTGTTCACCACTTTCATATCGAACGACCGGCGCGCGACCGTCCCCGTTCGCCGATTGTCGGCGCGTTGCTCAGCCGCCTGCAGAACCTCGTTGCCCACTTGGGTTCCGGGGCATCGGATTCCATCGCTACCACACGGGGGCTAGGGGTGCCGGAGGAATCGACCCACGTCCATTCACCCAAGGCGCGACATCACCCAAAAGCGCACAAACCCCGCGGCCAATTAGGTTGGCGCCGGAGAGGACATGCTGGCAGCAGCCACCCGGTCGAGCGGCTCAACGCTCAGTGACACGATTGTCGGCCTCGTCTATCTGGCCGCCGTTGTGACCGCGGTAGTCGTCGTGGCAAGGAGGCTCCTAGCCAACCGGCGTGGGCGGCGCCATCCGCCATCGACCCCCGCGCAGGACGTCTGGGAGAGGCTTCTCGCTCCCCTCGGGCTGCCGGGCTGGGCCGCTCCTAGCCGACCGGCTGCGGGACCCGCTCGGGATCGAGTAGGTGCAACTCAGCCAGCTCAGGCTCGATCGGCTGAGCTGCCGTCCCCGTCCGTCATTGATCTACGCGGCCCCATGCCGAGCGACAGCGGGACAGAGCGAGCAGCCCCTGTGTCTCCCGTCGTAGGCCCCCGAGAGCCGGGAGGCCAAGACGTGGTGACCACCACCGCACCGAACCGTACATTCTCGACGACCCGGTGTGCCCTCGCCGAGCCATATGTCGCCGTGCTCGGCCCGGTGGAACTGGGTTGCGCCGTCCAGCCCGATCGACGGATCGTCAAGGAGTTGGCGGTGTACCTGGCTCTCCATCGGGACAGACCCCGCTCCGCCGAGGAGTTGGTCGAGGCTCTCTGGCCTCCCCGGGACGACTTACTCGCTCGAGAACGAGACCCAGACGCCGTCCACCAGACCGCCTCACGCCTTCGACGCTGTTTGGGCCCAGATGCGCTCCCAGACGCGACGGCTACCGGCGGATACTTGATGTCCTCCGGCGTTGAGTGTGACTGGGACGTCTTCCGGTCGCTGTTGGCCGAAGTCCGAACGACGGACAATCCGGCCGGCAAGCTGTCAGACGCGCTCGCGCTTGTGGCCGGACCACCGTTCTCCGGGATCAAGGCTGACTCCTATGGCTGGGTGTTCACCGAGTTATGGGCTTCCAAGATGACGGCGGCAATAGTCGAGACCGCTCACGACTTGGTGGAGCGCGCCCTTGCAGTCAACGATGACGCCACTGCGGAGTGGGCAGCGGGCCAAGGACTTCTTGCGTCTCCCGCAGAGGAGATGCTCCATGAGGATCGGCTTCGTATAGCAGCAGCCACACGCGATTCGGCCCGCTTCGAGCGCGCATGGACCGACGTCCGAGGCGTCCTCGGCGAGCAGGCAGACGCCGGGCCAGTTGGCACCACCTACCGGCGCCTCCGGCGGGAGCTGCGCGGGTCAGGCTGATCTGCTGCCGTCCGCGGCAAGGTTCCAGGGCGCGGACCACCACGGTGTCAACGCGACCCAGCCCGGCATCTGCCCTGCGGAGATGTACAGCCCCCAGCCCGGCCGACCCCGGGACACCTCGTCGACAGGAAGACGGCGCTGCCGGCGCACCGAGGTGCTGACCGACCGGTGCGCACCCTTCGGCCAGAGGATCGGAAGACCGGCCGGCCGGGTCACCGACTGCACCCGGACGTCCATCTCCCCCGCGAGCCGGCTGATCAGTTCGAGGGTCTGACCGTCGGCGATGCCCGGCAGCACGAGCTTCTGGCGGAACAACGAGAGGAATCCGTCAGCGGCTGCACCCCACCGGGTGCGCGCCTGGGAGAGATCCTGAAGGCAGGCCAGCGTCACCAGACCCTGGCCGCCTCCCTCGCTGACGATCTTGGGCAGGTCGGGGAGTGGAGCGATGTTCGCCAGCTCGTCGAGTAGCCACACGACCGGTGGCCACCCGTGCTCACGCGCATAGATCGCTCGCTTGATCTGATCAAGCAGCGCCACCACCAGCGGCGCCAGTTGGTCCTGATCGGAGCCCGGCGCGCATATATAGATCGTGTCGCTCGACCGAACGAAGGACCACGGGTCGAAGTTCGGCTCCCGGGCCGCCTCCACGGCAGCTTCGGACCGGTAAGCGGAGAGGACATTGGCGGCCGTTGAGAACACGCCGGAGCGCTCCCGCTCCTCGGCGCCCATGATGTTCTCGAGCACGTCGCCGGCAACGGGGCTGCCGTGAGTAGCAACGGTGGCTGCGGCCTCCCGCACGTCGCGGCGAAGCACCCAGCGCAGGACCCAGCCGATGTCGAGGCCGACGAGGGCGGCGGCGTGAAGCAGCGGCGCCAGCAGGGACTCGGCGCGCTCCCGCCAGTAGGTGGAGTCGAGGAAGTCCCGGTCGGTACGGGTGGCGCTGACCAAGGCGTGGGCCGTACCGACGGCGATGTCCCACTGTTCGCATCCGCTCACCGGCGACCAGCGCAGCGGGGTGGTGCCGGCCACCGGTCCCACCGAAGCGCCAGGATCGAACAGCCAGCACGTTCCCCGGGCCCGTCGTGTCGGCGCAGTCAGGGCCAGGACGTCGGTCTTGGTCGACGTGCTGACCACCGCGCCCGGTGCCACGAGCGCGTTGGGCACCACGACCGATGACGTCTTGCCCGACCGGGGTGGCCCGAGCACGAGGAGAGAGTTCTCCGGCCCGGCGGTGACGGGACCCGCATTGACGTAGCCGACGTACAGGCCCAGCCAGTCGATCCTCGGCGGCGGTGCCGGTGCCGCCGGCGCGGCTACGGCCACGGTCCCCTCCTCGGGCGGCGGCTGGGAGCCGTTCCCGGAAATGGTGGTCACCGGCCCCGCCCCAGCTCCGGCTCGTGCTCCGGGGCCAGGCGATCCCGCTCCGGGCCGCGGCCCAAGCCGTCGATGGCCAGCTCCTGCGCCCGGGACTGGCGCAGCGCCCAGAGCAGCTCGCCCACGGGGTCAGTTTGCTCCCATTTGCTCCGACCGTGCATGAGTTCGGGATCCGCCGGGCCGGCCACCAGGAACACCTCCGTGCGCTGGCGGGCGCGGGAGAGCCCGACGTAGCCGGCCTCGCGATAGAGGGCATCACCACCCAGCAGGAACGCCCGGTCGACGGTCAGTCCCTGCGCCTTGTGGATGGTGCTGGCGTAGCCGTAACCGAGATGCCCGGCCTCCAGGTAGGCCCGAGGGACGGCCGCCCTGGGACCCCCGGCGACCTCGATCTCGAGGGCCAAACCGACCCGGTCGATGCCGGTCACCCGGGCCCTCACCCCGTTGACCAACCCGAGCTGGTGGTCGTTGCGGAGCGACATCACCTCATCCCCGGCGGCGAAGCGGCGCCCCCCAACCACCAGCTCGTCGGGCCCAAGCAGGCCGGCCTCCCGCAGGGCCACCCGAGCCCGGGCGTTCAGCTCCTCTACGTCGGACCGATGGACGGCGAGCATGAGCGTCCGGGCGCCAGCAGAACGGGCCTCGAACCACCGGGTGACCATGGCGGACCGGGCGCCGGCGGCGGTGTCTGCATACGTGATGCGACCGTTGGCCGAGTAGGCGTTGACGGCCAGGCCGACATCCCCGGCGCGCAACTCGGCCAGTGCCACCCGCTCCCATGCGTCCTCCTGGCGCCGGTTGGCTGACAGAGGAAGGACGTCGGCCCGGCCGGCCAGCCCGCCGAGTACGCCCCCGGCCTCGATCTCGGGGAGCTGGCGGTGATCCCCGACCAGCACCAGCTGGGCCCGGTCCCGTTCGGCGACGGCGAAGAGGCGGGCGAGCTGGCGGGTGCCGACCATGCCGGCCTCGTCGAGGACGATCACGGACCGGCGCGGCAGTTCCCCGCCGGCCGGCTCGACGTCGGCGAGGAAGCGAGCCAGTGTCGTGGCCGGGATCCCGGCCCCGGTCGACAGCTCCACGGCGGCGCGGCCCGCCAGCGCCACGCCGACGACGTGGCGGCCGCTCCCCTGCCAGGCGGCCCGGGCTGCGTCGAGGGCATAGGTCTTGCCCGTTCCGGCCGGCCCGATGACGACGGCGACGCCGTCGGTAGCCACCAGCGCCTGGACGAGGGCGCGCTGCTCGTCATCAAGCGCCGGGCGCTCGGCCAGCGCCCGTTGCAGGGCGCCCGACGGGGCGGCGGTTGTGGCACTCCTCTCGATAGCCCGAGTAATCAGACGGTCCTCGAGGTCGACCAGCTCCCGTGTGGACCATCGGCGCCCCTCGGGGAGATCGGGCAGCGGGGACAGCTCGACAAGCTCCGGCCGCTCGAGCAGGGAATCCGTCGCCTTCTCCAACTCAGTGACAGAGGCGCCACCCGCAGCCCGCTCGGCCAGGGCCCGGAGCACCGCAGGGCGGTCGAAGCTGCTGGCGTGGGCAGTGAGGCCCATCGGCCCCAGGAGCTCGGCTTCGTGGTCGGCGAGCCGCAGGCCCGCGGTACGGCCCGGACCAACGATTGCCCCGAGGCGGTCCGGATCGAATCCGATCTCGGCTGCCCGAGCGCGCCACTGGGTGGGCAGGTCGTCGATCTCGAGATTGCCTTTGGCATCCCTAGTCCGGTAGGCGGCCACCTGGGCGGACCGGGATGAGGTGGTGCCCCGCTCATCCATGGCTTCCTCGATCTCGACCCGACGGGACGAGAAGGACCGCAGCACCGCCGCCTCGATCCCGGTCGGCTCTGCCATGCCCCGGACGACCGGGTGCCAATCGAGGCCGAGGGCGCGGGTCAGGTTCTCGCGGAGGGCGGCCTGGTAGAGGAAGCCGGCCGTGCGGGCCTCCCGGTACAGGACCCGGCCGAAAAGGGCGCTCCAGCGGCCGTCGGCGGCATGGCCGAGGTTGGCCACGAGTACGTGGGTGTGCAGCTGTGGATCGGCGGCCCGTGACGAGCGGTGCAGGAAGGCGGCGGCCACGAAGCCCGACGCCCGGATGTGATCTCTCCCGCCGGCACCCCGGCGGAGCCAGGCGGCGTGGCGCTCGAGGTAGTCCATCGCCTGGACCACGGCGTCACGATGGGCGGCCAGCGCGGGAGCCCGCACCTCCTCGGGCCCTACGAGGGCGAGGAGGCTCACCCCCTTGGGGGCGCTGAAGGTCAGGTCGAAGCCCGGCCGGCGCTCGGGGTCGCCGGCGCCGGGGACGAGGGCCCAGCGGTTGGAGGGGTTGTAACCCAGCAGGACCTCATGCAGGTCGTGGTCCTCGACCACTCCGGACAGCCCGAGCTCCTCGGCGCCGATCCCGAGCCACTCGCCGGCCGGCTCGCCCGAGAGCGTGTAGTAGTCCTCCACGCCGTGGGCGACCTTCTCGAGGTAGTAGGTCTCCTGGCCGCGGCCGAGCCGCCCGATGGTGAGCATGCCGGCAAGGTGCGCCCCACCCGTTGCCGGTGACGTTGCCGGCCGCCTTGCCAGTGCGCTTGCGAGCGGAACTTCTATGCGGCGAAGGCCGGCCCGCTGTCGTCAACTTCGGCTTCGTTCGCCGGCGCCGGGAGGCGCAGTCAAGGTCGGCGCAGCCGAGGGTGGCCACGAGTGGCCGCCCGGGCCTTGACGGTGCCGGTCAGCTGCCGCCCAGAATGGTGATGGCCAGCCGCCCCAGGGCGGCAGGCGTACGAGCCCGATTCCCTTCTCGGTGGCGCCGACCCCACCACCGCAGCCGGGTCCGCCACCGCCGACGAGGCGCCACGGGAGCGTGGAAGTGTGTCTCCTCCGGCATGGCGGTCTGCAAGGTGGGACTAAAGCGTTGC
>DASRCF010000269.1:0-7737 GCA_035653255.1 Chloroflexota bacterium | reverse complement strand
CGATACCCTGCGCCGCAGCATGGACGTAGCGCATGTCCGCCGAACGCCCGTCCGCGGCGGTCGGAGTACCCACCGCGATGAACACGAACTCAGCTCGGTCGAGACCCGCCTCATAGTCGGAGAAGAACCGGAGCCGTCCGGCGGCTGCGTTGTCGCCGATCATCTCTTGGAGACCCGGCTCGAAGATCGGCACCTCACCCGCACGAAGGCGGCCGATCTTCTCCGCGTCGACGTCGATCACTGCCACCGTGTGCCCCAGATGCGCGAAGCAGACCCCCGTCGTCAGCCCGACGTAGCCGGCGCCAATCACCGCTATTCGTCCCATCTGGTCTCCATATCCCATGCTTATGGGTTATATCACGCCCATTTCCGTAAATCCTGTTGCCGTTTGCTACCATCAGAGGCGAGTTAGTCATGTCATATTCATGATGTGACTGGGGACGCCGGGTCGGGAATTCTCTACTTTCGCTAACTCAAACGACAGGCTGAAGAAGAGGATCGGGAGGACGAGGCGTGCAAGCGGAGCGGGCAGCGGCGGCACAGCCGGATGAGGCCGTTGTTTCCGGTGTGATGGAAACGCCGCTCGCGCCATGGGTGCCCCCCGGGCCCCAGGCTCTGCGGCCTTGGACTGCTCACAGCCGGCCCTCCCTGGCCATCTCGGAGCGGCGTTTGCTGCTGCTGGTCATGGACACCGCTGTGATCCTGCTCATCGGTCTGGCACTCTCCTGGGATCGGCACGGTCCGGGAAGCTTTCCCGGAATCGCAGTGCCACTGGCCGCTATCTGGGTGTTTATCGGCCAGATCATGGGTCTCTACGACCTCTCGACCGCGGCTCGCAGCCGCCAGTGCTTCGTCAGTTTGGTGCGGACGGCAACATTGTTCGGGCTGAGCCTCACGATCATCTTCATTGCTTACCCGTTCGTCATCAGCCGGTCGAAGATTCTCATCCTGGTCCTAGCCGCTCCGCTTCTGGTGGGGCTCTGGCGTGCCGCCTATATCCGCTTTCTGGGCGCCGTGCACTTTCAGCGCCGGATTCTGGTGGTGGGTTCGGGCGCGGCAGCAGCGACGCTCCTGAGGGCCATTGAGCGCCATCATGGCCACGGCATCGCCGTGGCGGGGATCCTGGACGACAGCCCCCAAAAGCCGGGCAGCCACATTGACGGAGTTCCGGTTATCGGGGATGCCTCGGCGATGTGGCCTATCGTCTCCGAGCAGCGGGTCGAGGAGGTCGTCCTCGCCATCAATCAGCCGCCCTCAGAGGCACTCCTCGAGAGCCTGGGCGCGTGCTACGAGCACAGCATCGCGGTCTCCCCCATGCCGCTGATCTATGAGGAAGTTACGGGACAGGTGCCGGTGGAGTTCATGGCCCCGCATTGGTTCGGGGCCGTCCAGCTGGGTCGAACGGGTGGGGGCATATCCGTAGCGGTGAAGCGGCTGATGGACATGCTGTTCGGCGGCGCCGCCATCGTCTTGACCCTTCCCGTGACCGCAATCACCGCCCTGCTGGTCAAGCTCACGTCGAGTGGGCCGGTGTTTCACCGTCAGGAGCGTATCGGGCTCCACGGCCAGCCCTTCCAGATTGTCAAGTTCCGGACCATGAGAACCGATGCGGAGCGGCCGGGAGAAGCGATCTGGGCCTCACACTCTGATCCCAGAGTTACCCGGGTGGGACGCTGGCTCCGCAAGACGCATCTGGACGAGCTGCCGCAGCTCTTCCTGGTCGTCAAGGGCGACATGAGCCTCGTCGGCCCCCGTCCCGAACGGCCGCAGTTCGACCGCGACCTGGAGACGGCCATCCCGTTGTATCGGGCGCGGTACAGCGTCCGTCCGGGCCTGACGGGTTGGGCTCAGCTCAACTATCCCTATGGTGCTTCCGTCGAGGATGCCCTCGCCAAGCTGCGCTACGATCTGTTTTATGTCAAGCACAAGGGGTTTATCCTCGACACTTCGATCCTTCTGCGCACGCTTACTCGTGCCGCCTGGATGAGAGGTCGCTAGGAGCGCCGGGCTCAAAACGTTCAACGTTCAACGGTGATTGACGTTGGCGTGGCGACCCGACCAGCCTGTCTCCTGTCTCTTTGAACCCGTGAGCGCAACGCTGTTGTGGAGCACGGAACCGTGTGTAGGGCCAGCCGACGCCAGGAGAATGCCCGCGCCCCCCGCGCACCGGAGCCATATCGGAGTGTGGTCAAACACGGAGACGGGTGTAGCCTTGTTCGGCCTTGTGGCGCAGATGGCGATCAGCCGGATGGATGCGCGAATTACGCTGCGGTAGCAGCGGTCGGTGCTCCAGATGGGTTGGCGGATGATCGCCCTCCAGCGTGTTCAGCTACAGCCGCTGAGAGGGTTGATAGGAAGGCATCCACCACCGCCGCATCCCATTGCCGTCCTCTCCCCTGTTGCAGAATTGCGGCTGCCTGCGCGTGGCTCATGCCTCGACGGTAGGGGCGGTCGCTTGTCATGGCGTCGTAACTATCCGCCACCGCCAGCACTCGCGCTCCAAAGGGAATGTCGTACCCACTTAATCCGTCCGGATAGCCGCTGCCGTCCCACGCCTCGTGGTGATGACGTACGACATCGCAGCCGCGACGGAAGTCTTCATGACGCGCGAGGAGTTGGGCACCGGCGGCTGCATGGCCCTCCATCAAACCTCGCTCCTCCGACGTCAAAGTCCCGGCTTTCTTCAAGACGCTGTCCGGAACGCCGATCTTTCCGATGTCGTGTACCCGGGCTGCACTCACGATCATGTCCAACTCGGGGCCCGATACTTCCAGCACTGGCAGTACGGACCTGACGTGCTCGGTCACGCGTCTTGAGTGTCCCCCCGTATTGGCGTCCCGAAGGTCGACCGCGTCGGCGAGATTCTCCAGCAGTTTGCTCGTGCTGCGTTGGAGCTCGTTGGTGCGTTTGGTGTTGAGATATAGCAGCGAGACCGGCACCACGAGCAGCACGGGCGACCACGGTAGAGCAATGGCTGCGGCGGCGCCGAGTACTGCAACCAGGTATTGGCAAATCTCCATAACCGCCGTCAGTCGAAAGCCCTCTGCTACGACGCTCCAGTACGACTCTCCGCCAACAGCTCCCACCACCAAGGGAGTCGTGAGGGCGTCACCCATCCACATGATGAGTGCGGACGACAAGAGCAGGATGGAAGAGCGACCAATTGAGCCGTGAAGACCGGAGTGACCGACTGTGCTTGCGCACAGGACAAAGAGATTCCATCGGGCCCCATAAACAACGGAATAGAGAATCGACTTTCGTGGTCGTCGGGTGTTCCAGTAGGCGCCTGCTCCCGTACTTACGAACGCAGCGAGTCCAGCAACCGTCGGGGGAAGGAAGACAGCCATGAGGTACAGCGGAACGTTGGTGAAGGACACACGTCCTCGCACATGGACCTGAACCGGGAACCGCTGCGAGGCCAGGACCGCTATTGAGAGACCGAGGACCAGGATTGCCTGGTACGGCGTCAGCGCCCCCGAGCCATAGCCGCCGAGGTCGGAGGCGATGACGCTTCCCATGATTGAGCCAAGCAGGAGAGCAGCCGTCAGAAGGCGATGGTTCCGTACGGGAGAGGTATTACCGTGCGGAGGCCGCGTGTGAGTCCGGCGCATGCAATCACTGTAACCGCGAAAATCTTCCTGCTCCCGTTACGATGTCGTTGCCTTCGTTACAGAGCCGCAACTTTGTGCCTCTCCCGCTACCGTCCCCTCGACACGCGCCGGGTTTCGACGGTCGAGGTTCCAGTCGGGAACGGCACCCGTTTGCGCCCAGCCGGCCGCGTGTAGGGGCATGCGAGGTCACGAGTGTGCCCGGACGCACTGCCGCACAGGTTCAACCCCCGAGACCGGGGTAGGCGCCCTCCTGCTTCCGCTGCCTTGGCACGCACCCGGTTTCGACGCTCGAGGTTCCACTCGGGAACGGCACCCGTTTGCGCCCGGCCGGCCGCGTGTAGGGGCATGCGAGGTCACGAGTGTGCCCGCACGCACTGCCGCACAGCTTCAACCTCCGAGACCGGGGTAGGCGCCCTCTTGCTTCCGCTGCCTTGGCACGCACCCGGTTTCGACACTCGAGGTTCCAGGTGGGAACGGCACCCGTTTGCGCCCTGCCGGCCGCGTGTAGGGGCATGCGAGGACACGAGTGTGCCCGGACGCACTGCCGCACAGGTTCAACCCCCGAGACCGGGGTAGCCGCCCTGCTGCGTCGGCTGCACTACAACCAGAGGTCCGAGGACACGCACCCGGGTGCCCTCCGGTCTTGGCGGCCCTACCTACGGTTCCGGCGTGCCACCGAGGCCGGCCCCAATGCGAGCCGCTGCGCTTCGGAGGGGTGAGGTGGTCCGAACAGGCTGGGGTGCAGGATACGGCCAAGGATTTCGATCCCGTCGATCACGCGAGGGCCGGGACGGTTGAAGTACGAGGAGCCGTCGACGGCATAGACCTGGCCCGAATGCACGGCCGGCATATCGTCCCACAGCTCCGGGAGGATTGTGCGCCGAAACTCGTCGACGGTCCTGTCCAGAGACATCCCGCAGGGCATCAGGACGATTACCTCGGGCTCCGTCTGAGCGACCTCCGGCCACTCGACCTGGCGGCTCCGGGCGCCCGGCTCACCCAGAACGTCCTCGCCGCCGGCGGCTGCCACCATATCCGGAACCCAATGCCCGCCAAGGAAGACGGGATCGAGCCATTCAATCATCGCCACTCGAGGCCGGCGCAAGCCCGACTGCTCGAATCGACGGCTGACAGGGTCGATCCGAGCTTGAAACTCGCCGACGACACGCTGTGCCGCCTCTTCGGCGCCACAGCGACCTCCTACCTCATTGATCGTGTCCAGGATCCCGTCCAGGGCTTGGGGCTCGAGCGAGAGCACTTCGGTTTCCGGCAGTAGGTCGGCCGCCGCCTGCTGGACTCGATCGAACGAAACCGCGCATACCTCACACAGCTCCTGGGTGAGGATGAGATCAGGTTTGAGTCGCTCCAGAAGAGGCCGATCGAGGCGGTATATCGTGCTGAGATTCCGCAGCGCCTCCCGAATCGCCTGGTCGATGTCACGGCTGGCCATGTCGCCGGTCTCCATCACGCTCGAGGTCACCGCCGGCAGCGCGGCCACTTCCGGCGGAAAGTCGCACTCATGGGTGACTCCAACCAGATCCTCGAAGAGGCCGAGGGTGCAGACGATCTCGGTCGCACTGGGAAGGAGCGAGCAGATTCGCATGTGGTCCATTCTCAGACATGCAGCCCGGCGTGGGAGAGAATGGTACGAGCGGCGCTCGAGCCCGCACCTTCCGGCTCGGTATCATTCGTCATAGACAGGTGGGGGTAGGATGGAAGCCTTCGACATGGCCTGGAAGCTGTCGCTCGCCGGCAAGCTCTCTCCGGTTCCGTTCAAGGCCTCGCCCATCTACATCTCCTCTCAGGTCGGATCGCCCATGTATGGGAGCTGTCGGGTGTTCGTGCCGATGGAGCATTGGACCGACGAGGGCCTGATGGACGTGGCTCGAGAAATCGCTTCGACCCTCGGACCGACGGAACAGTTCGACGTGGGTATCGCGCCGGAGGAGAGCGCGCCGGATGAGCCCGGCGCCAGCCGGTCGGGCGAGCCCGCTCGCCTCACGAAGCTGGACCCGGAGAGCGATCTGATCTTGCTCATGGTCGACGGCTTTACCTGGAAGGCGAACTATCCCCGGCTCGACTTCCATCGGATCGGCGTCGACGAGTGGCGCTCGCTGGTTGAGTACGGCGTGGCGGCGAACCCGGTACGCGAGACGCCGTAATCCGGGAGCAGCGTGGCCAGCTGGAGCTCCGGCTAATCCCCGTGATTGGGCTACCGGAGATCCGGCCGGGTGACGACGTCGCCCAGCTCATCTCGCAGCACGCCAGGCTCGAAGAGGGTGATATCCTCGTGATCGCGCAGAAGATCGTGTCGAAAGCCGAGGGCAGAATGGTCGCCCTGGACACGGTCACGCCGTCGGAGGAGGCGGTGAGGCTCGCGCAAGAGGCGGAGAAGGATCCACGCATGGTTCAGCTGGTTCTCGAAGAGTCCCGGGAGGTGCTTCGAGTGAGGCCCGGGGCCCTGATCGTCGAGGATCGGCGCGGCTGGGTCTGCGCTAACGCGGGCATCGACCGGTCCAACGTGCAGCAGGACTCGGGACGGGAAACCGTCTTGCTGCTGCCGCTAGATCCGGACCGATCGGCCCGTTTGATTCGTGACCGGATTCAGATTGCAACCGATCGCTCGGTCGCGGTCATTATCTCCGACAGCCATGGTCGTGCCTGGCGTGAAGGCACCGTGGGAGTGGCAATCGGCGCCGCCGGCCTCACCGTATTGTCGGACCTTCGGGGAGACCCTGACCGTCACGGCTACGAGCTTCAGCACACCACCGTCGGCCAGGCCGATGAGGTTGCTTCGGCCGCTTCGCTGCTCATGGGCCAGGCTGCCCAGGGAATACCGGCCGTGATCGTTCGCGGTCTTGACGTGGCCGGAGCCGGCAAGGCTGCCGACCTACAACGGCCGCGCGAGCGCGACCTGTTTAGATAGTCGAACGTCGAAAGTCTAAGGTCTGAGAGGCGAGGTCGAAGGGTCGAGCGGAGAACGTCCAAGCGGCGGCTTTCGAAGATTGGGAGACAACGACGGCCCCTCGAAGAGCGCCGGCAAATGACTGACTGTCCCTGGTTTCCATGTGGTCGGCCGCATCAGGGTTCGACACGGGATCGGATGATTCCGAGCGCCAGGCGCCAAGCCGACAGCAGCACGAGATTGAACGTCAGTACGACGGCGGCAAAGCTGAGCGGGACGACCCTCCGTTCCAGAAACGAGCGGATGACGAGCGCGATCAGGCCGCCGGTGATCCAGGAACGGGCGGTGCGGCTCAGCATCACCCGGCGGCGCGTCCAGATCACCGCCGAGTAGCCCCCTCCGAGCCCCGCTCCCGCGGCCCATCCGGCCAGAAACGGCAGGGCCGTGACGAGCACATCCTCAACCGGTGAGGCCATCGAGCGGTGATGACTCAGACGGCCGATCGCTGCGAAGAGGATCAGGATGAGGACGTCGCCGAGCGCGGCGATCCCGGTCCACGCGGCCGTTCTTGACTTCAAGATTTCAGCAAAGGGCTCGGATGCCCTGAAACCCGCGTACCCGGTTCAAAACAGCCCTCGATAGAGGCCGCCATCACAGAGTATGGATGTACCGGTGATGTACGAGGCGGCATCGGAAGCAAGAAAGACGGCCAGGTCGGCGATCTCGTCCGGGGAGCCATAGCGTCGCAGCGGAATGGCCTCCGCCGTCGCCTTCATGATTTCCTCGGCCGTCTTGCCCTCGCCCTTAGCCCTCGATTCAGCCAGATCAATCGCTCGGTCGGTGGCAATCATCCCCGGCAGAATGTTGTTCAACCGGATTCCTCGCGCACCCAGCTCGTCAGCCAAAGTCTTGATCAGTCCGATCCCTCCCGGCCGCAAGGAGTTCGACAAGACGAGACCCGAAACGGGCTGCTTCACGGAGATGGACGAGATGGTGATGATGCTGCTCCCGGCCTCAAGGTGCGGTAACGCCGACCGAATCAGCCGGACGGTGCTTAGGAGGTTGAGCTCGAAGGCGCGTGCCCACTCCTCGTCGGAGGTCGACTCGAACGGCTTCGCGGGTGGGCCGCCGGCATTGGCAACCAGCACGTCGAGCCGGCCGAATTCCTCCACGGTTACCCTCACCATGCGGTCCACGTCGGCGGGATCCGTCACATCTCCT
>DASRCF010000268.1:0-6736 GCA_035653255.1 Chloroflexota bacterium | reverse complement strand
GTTTCCTGCGCGAACCGCAGATGCTTTCTCCAGTCCGGGCGTCCGCCGCGCTCGTGGCCGGCGGCGGCAGCGTGAAGCTCGGCCATGGTTGCGCCCCAGGTGCCATAGTCGGTCGATGTGAGCTGGTCGAGATCGCGTTCCTCTCCCGCCGCCTCCTCGACCACCACGGCATGGAACAGGCCGAGCTCGGTCTCCATGCTCTCGACAATCGCATCATGCCTCGACCGGACCGGTCGTGCGACGCTCACGTTCCGATCGGCCAGATACTCGACGAACGCCATCTCCGCCATGTAGTCGGCGGCGGTACGCTCCGACTCGTGATTGCAGCGGAGGAAGTAGGTGCTGCCCTCGACCATAACCTGGCAGATGATGTTCGAGCTGGCGCGACCGCACCACACCTCGGCCTCCCGCCCAAACCACGGCGCCGCCAGAGTATTGGCGATCTGACTCCGCCGGTCATGGACGTGGTCGAACCAGGCCTTCATCAGCTCAAGCCTGATCAAACGGTGAGCCTTTCGAGAGCGCTGAACATTGGGAAGCCGTACCACGCACGATAGCAGACTTCCAGCAGGCGAGCATAGAGAGGACGGCGAAAGGAGATCCGATATGGACCAGACGTGCACACACGGGGATCATGTACACGAGGTGAGGGCTGGAACCGATGGCTGCCAGGAGTGTCTGCAGGCGGGCGACCGCTGGGTTCATTTGCGGCTCTGCATGGAGTGCGGCCATGTAGGTTGTTGCGACGACTCACCGAACAGGCACGCCACGAAGCACTTCCACGACACCAGCCATCCGATCATGACCTCCTTCGAGCCTCGTGAGGATTGGGGCTGGTGCTTCGTCGATCAGGTAATGCTGCAGGCAGACTGGCCTGTCGACGGGCCACGGCATCACAGCGAGGCGGCCAACTCCCACAGGACGTTCTGAGCTCAAACCCGACATCCGAGCGGGCCACCACTCTTGCGGTTGTGCCTGACGGGCTCAACCGGGTCCCGCCGGAGAAATGAACAGATCGATGAGATCGGTGAACGAATCGACGATCGCCAACCGCTTCGAGCCCGGATGCTCGATCTCCTCCAGCTCCAGCTCCCAGGTTTGAGGGTGAGGGATGAGCACGGCGTTGAGGCCCGCAGCCAAGGCAGGATTGATGTCGGATCGGGGACTGTTGCCGATCATCCAGGTGTGGTCCGTCTCCAGCTGCAGACGTTTGATGAGGGACCGGTAAGCCTCGACATCCTTTTCGCGAACGACCTCGACGTCACAAAAGAAGCGCCCCAGGGTCGAGCGCTCGAGCTTCCCGCGTTGCTCACGATCCTCGCCCTTGGTCAGGAGAAACAGGCGATGGTGCCCTGACAGGTGCTCCAGTGCGGCTTCCACTCCAGGCAACAGCTCAAGAGTCTCGCGCCCCGAAATGGCCCGGCCGAGGGCTCGTATGTCCTCCAACGCCTGCTCGCTAATCTCCGGAGCAAGGGACTTCGCTGTCTCCACCAAGCAGGTAGTAAAGCCCTCCGTACCGTAGCCGTACCGTTTGACGGCAATCGCTTCGGCGGCCGCAAGCTCCCTCCGAACGACGGAGCGATCAAGATGGTGTGCCTCCATGGCATCGAGGAACGCCTCTGTGGCTTCAATGAAGTAGACGTTGTTCTGCCAGAGAGTGTCGTCGGCATCGAATATCAGATTCTTGGGTTCAGTATCCACCTTCACCGTCCATCGTCGGTGGTCAAACTGTCAAAGCGGCACATGTCTTGCAAGGAGAACGGCCGAGAGGTCGAGCCGATGATGCATGAGTCGATGAAGGCCTCCTCCAGAACGTCTTCAACGCGGCGGTCTATCCTCATCGTCGAGGATGAAGAATACATCCAGAATATCCTCACCGAGGGCCTTACCGACGAAGGGTTCGCGGTCACCATGGTTGATTCTTCACGAGCGGCGCTCGAGACTCTCGACCGCCAACATCCCGATATCGTCCTGCTGGACCTCATGCTACCGGAGGAGCATAACGGCTTGGAGTTGGCTCCCGCGATACTCCGCCGCTGCTCCGTGCCCATCATCGCTATGTCGGCCTCCCACAAGCTGCTTCAGGAGGCAGAGGCCAGCCCCTGGATCACGGCCACTGTATCCAAGCCGTTTGACCTGGACAACCTCCTCTGTAAGGTGCAGCGAATAGCTGCATAGCGGGTATCCCTCGCCAAAGCCGCGGAGGCGCCCAGGAAGTCGGTGTCTCTAGCTCGGGGCTTGTACGCGGGCGTGCCCGTTTGAGGGCGGGCAGAAGTGAGCCGGATCCGTAAGCGGCTGGCCACACATGGTGCAGCGCGGGCGGCTGGCGGCAACGATGTCCTGGATCTCGTCGTCCGCTGCCGCCAGTTGATGGCGATCGAGCAGGAAGCTTAGGGACTGGACCCGCAGGGTGGCATCCTGTAGATTTGCGGCCTCAAAGACGAAGCCGTCCTGTGCTTCGTCATATGTCAGAGCCAGCGAGCCGGCTCTGGCCGCAACCTCGCCGGATATCGTGGCCGTGGAGGCGGTCGAGGCAGGCGATAATCCCTGGGAGTCAGGCACCTTCTGCAGCATCTCGCCGATGGCCTCGCCCAGAACTACGAGCTGCTCCTTCTCCATCCACACGCTGACCTCACCCGAGTGGGTGGTGGCAAACACCCGAAATGTCCGCTGCCCCGGCTCCCCGAATGACTGGGCCGCGAAGGTGTCGACCAACCCGACATGCAAAGAGCGCTCGTTCATGTGTCCCCCGTCGACGCCACTGATTGTAGAGGAACGGCGATCAGAGGGTGCGTTCCCGCACCGGCGGCCGCGGTCCCCCGCGGGCGGGATCACCCATGCATGTGCCCACCGGCTTGGAGCCCGGAAATTGGTGGAGCTGAGGGGATTCGAACCCCTGACCTCTTGAGTGCGATTCAAGCGCTCTTCCAGCTGAGCTACAGCCCCGGACAGGGATGAGGTCGAGCCGCGGTTAGCTCGCCGGCGCTGCTCCCTGCGCAGCCTCGACCGGAAGAACACTCACGGTCGACGGCCGGTGGGCGGTAGACCGATAGCGTACGGTGCCGTCGATTTTGGCAAAGATGGTGAAGTCATTGCCGAGGCCCACGTTGACACCGGGTCGCACCCTCGTTCCCCGCTGGCGAACAAGAATCGTCCCGGCCCGAACCATGCAGCCGTCGCCGCGCTTGATTCCCAGATACTGCGGGTTGCTGTCGCGGCCGTTCTTCGATGAGCCGACGCCCTTTTTGTGTGCCATGTGTGAATTCCCCCGTCGCCTAGGCGACGATCTCCGTGATTGAAACCCGAGTGAATCTCTGTCGATGTCCCGTCTTACGACGGTAGCGAGTCTTGGGCTTGTACTTGAAGATGATGAGCTTCGGCCCCTTTCGCTCCTCGACAACCTGAGCGACGACCTTGGCGCCCTCGACCAGCGGACGGCCATACGTGACGCCACCCTCGCCGCCCACCATCAATACCTCGCGGAACTCGACCTGATCCCCGGGTGCGGCTTCCAGGAGCTCGATGTCCACGCTCTGGCCAGGCTCGACACGGAACTGTCGGCCGCCGGTTCGAACGATGGCGTAAGGCATGAAGACCCTCTGATTCGGGAGTTGGAGCTCATGGCAAGGGCACGCCGGGCGCTTCACCCGAGCACGTGAAAGGCGGCCCGAAAAGCGGGCCGCACACCAAACTACCAATCGTGGATGCTCGTTGTCAACCCGATGCGCCTTCAGTATGCCAGGCGAAAAAGATGTCAAATTGCATAGGTATTCACCCACGAGGGACGCGCTTATCATGCGGCATACGCGTCCGCACGAGGGGGAATACGGAGGGCCAAGTGTACAATGGGGCCAGAATCCAGGAGGGTTCGAGGGCACTCCGAAGCATGATGATTCCCGTCGTCGTCGAGAGCGTGCGCATCAATCTGGCCAATGGCCAGCGCGTCGTCATCCTCAAGGACGCCAAGATCGATCGGTACCTGCTGATCTGGGTTGGCACTCAGGAGTCGAACGCGATCGCGCTCGAGCTGCAGGAGCAGAAACCGAAGCGTCCCCTTACCGTCGACCTGCTCAAGTCCTTCGTCGACGAGCTCGGCGCCTCGGTGTCCGACATCAACATCACGGAGCTGAGCGACGACGTGTACTATGCCAAGATCGGAGTCACTCGTGCTGATGGAGAGCGCGTCGACATCGACGCCAGACCGAGCGACGCCATCGGCCTGGCCATCCGCGCCAAAGCTCCTATCTATGTCGACGAAGACGTTCTGGATGCCGCCGCCCACACCCTCCCCAGCGAGTCTGACGACAAGCTGGAGGTTTACCGGGACTTCGTCAATCAGTTATTCCAGGAGGGTGAGCGTCATCCCGACGCCTGACATGGACACTCCCCAGGAGCGCCTGCTCCGTCAACTACTCAGTACTCACCGCTGCACCAACTGCCGGCAGCGGTTCCGCCGTGACGGGTTCAGCTTCGTGGCCCGTCAGGAGAAGCTGTGGGTCGTTTCGGCCCGTTGCTCGCACTGTCATACGCAGCAGATGTTCTGGGTGTCACTCAAGAGCGGCGTGCAGACGCATCCCGGCGAAGTGACTCCATCCGAACGCAAGCGGCTCGAGGCGCTGCCACCCGTCAGTTCGGATGACGTTCTCGATATGCACGAGTTCCTCGGGTGTTTCGACGGCGACTTCGCGGAGCTGTTCGCGAAGCGGGTGTAGCTACTCCCGGCTCGAGCTCTCCTTCCCAGATCAGCTCAACGTCGCCGATCCGGACCTTGTTGCCGGCACGGACTCCTCCGGCTTCGAGGGCCGAGATAACACCCAGCCGCTTGAGGCGCCGCTGAAGGTGGTCCACCGCCTCGGCTGACTCGAGGTCGGTCATGGTGACCAGCCGCTCCACGCTCCGGCCGCTGACGGTGAATGTTCCGCGCTTGCGTTCGACCGAGAATGCGTCAGGATCTTCCCGGGCACGAAAAACGTAAACCTCGTCCTCCTGCTCAGGCGCCGCCGGCCGGATGCCGCTCTGTTCGAGCTGCGTACGGATGGCTCCGATCAGGCGGGACAAGCCCTCACGCGTCACTGCCGATACCGGCACGACGGTCAGGCCGCGAGCCGACAGACGGCGTGACAACTCGTCGACGAGCTCTCGCGGTATGAGGTCGATCTTGTTGAGGGCCGCGATCTGGGGCCGGTCAAGGAGGGACGAGTCATAGGCGGAAAGCTCGGCGGACACGAGATCGAAGTCGGCGACGGGATCGGGTGACGAGGCGTCGACGAGCCGGACCAGCACGCGGCTCCGTTCGACGTGTCGAAGGAACCGGTGGCCGAGTCCGCGGCCCTCGTGAGCGCCCTCGATCAGTCCCGGAACGTCAGCGGCGACGAAGGAGAAGTCGTCGAGCGCCACCACCCCGAGGTTGGGCGAGAGGGTCGTGAACGGGTAGTCCGCGATCTTCGGCCGGGCCGAGCTCATGCTTGCCAGGAGGGTCGACTTGCCCGCATTGGGCAGGCCGACGATGGACACGTCCGCCAGCAGCTTGAGGTCGAGCCGGAGCCGCCGCTCCTGTCCGGGCTCACCCTTCTCGGCAAAGCCTGGAGCCTGATGGGTCGAGCTGGCAAAGTGGATGTTGCCCAGCCCGCCCTTCCCGCCCCGGGCGACTACCGCAGTCGCCCGATCGCTGCTGATGTCGGCGATCATCTCAGCCGAGTCGTCGTCGACCACCAGTGTACCCACGGGTACGGGCACCTCGAGATCGGTTCCCGCCTTGCCATGACGGCGGCTCGACCCCCCGGGCTGTCCCGACGGAGCGGCGAAGCTACGCTTGTGACGGAAGCCGTACAGCGTGTTGAGGCTCCGATCGCCGACAAGGATGACGCTCCCGCCATTGCCCCCATCCCCTCCATCCGGGCCTCCCATCGGTACGAACTTCTCCCGTCGGAAGTGAACGGAGCCGTTGCCGCCGTTTCCGCCGGCCACCGTGATGCGTACCTGGTCTACGAAGTCGTCAGCCATGAACCCGGTGGAAGGAGAAAGTCAAAATGGCGCTCCTAAACGCTTCACCTGAAACAAGAGTCTTTGTACGTCGAACCTCGACGTCGAAACTGGGAATAGAAACTCCAAAGTCAAAACCCGAAACTCGAAAGTGGAAACCCGAAACCCGAAACCCGAAACTCGAAACTCGAAACTACGAAGAGCCGGGGATTGCTCCCCGGCCCCTCTCCGTCCGATTGTCTTCGCCCGTAGGCGGCGCCAACCCCGAACGCGGCTAGTAAAAGATTTCGATGTTCTCTGTCCTGACGCCCCAATCGATGGCTTCAGTACAGCTGGGCATGTACAGATCGACGTGTCCGGGTCCGACAGCTCCACCACGATCAAGAACTGTTCCGTTTCCGTATCCCGGTATGTAGAGCCGGGTTCCAAAGGGGAGGGTCGCAGCGACCGTTCCCCATGTTGTCCAGGTTCCCGAGGCGGTGGTACCGGTCAGGCAGTACGCCGTCGTGAGGTACGTTGCCCAATAGCCGCGCGGTTGTTTCTTTTTCGGCTTGTGCGGTGGTTTGCAGGTTCTGTAGTAGTGTCGTACACCGTCCTTCATTGCCGCCCGCAGGTATCGCTCGTCACATCCACGCTTCATTCCGCCAGGGAGCTGAGGCAGGCCGGCGAAGGCCGTTTGTGGATCTGTGTAACTGGTGTAGTGATGCCGCGACGTGTGGGAGCCGGTGTTCCGGCGTGTACCGGAGCGGCGTTT
>DASRCF010000267.1:0-8794 GCA_035653255.1 Chloroflexota bacterium | reverse complement strand
GATCCCAAGAACCTGTCCGACAGAGGGAAGCGTCGAGAGTCTAGGCTGCTGCGGGGTGCTATCTCCACTGTCCGATGGGTCGGGGTTCAGCCACCTCGATCCCCGCTCGGGTCGTCGGTACCTACGGAGGGGGAGGCATAGGTGCCCGCCGCCTGTGTTCCTCCGTCAGGGTGGGCCGCGGCTTCAGCGCCCGCCACAGCCTCATCCAGCTCCCGCTTGATGCGCCCCTCGACCGCTTGCTTCTCTCCCTCGCGCCAGAGGCCCTTCTCCTCCATGTGGGCGGCCAGCTTCGCGATGGGATCGCGACGCTGCCACTCTTCCACCAGATTGGTGGGTACGTAGGAGGCGTCGTCATGCTCGGCGTGGCCGCGCATGCGGAACGTCTTGGCCTCGATCAACGTCGGGCCCTGACCTGACCTGGCTCGCAGGACCGCGCGCTTGGTGACGTTGTAGACCTCGATGACGTCGTTTCCGTCGACGATCTCTCCCGGTATGCCGTACGCTTGCGCCCTGACTGCCAGGTCGCGAACGGCGAACTGTTTCGAAGTGGGCGTGGAGTACGCGTAGCCGTTGTTTTCCACGATCAGGATCATGGGAAGCCGCAGCGTGGCGGCGAAGTTGAGACCCTCGTGGAAGTCTCCCGTGTTGGTTCCACCGTCGCCGATGTATGCCATCGACACACGGTACTCGCCCCGTTGTTTGGCGGCCAGAGCAACGCCGGCGCAGAGAGGTATCGTGACGCCGAGCATGCTCACCGGCGCCAGAACACCCTTCTCCATGTAGCCGAAGTGTAGGTTTCCGTCACGTCCCCGACTCGGCCCGGTGACCCGGCCCAGCCATTGCGCGAAGATCTTCTCCAGCGGCACGCCGCGCACCACGGAGGCTCCCAGGTCCCGGATCAGCGGGGCCACGTAGTCAGCGGGCTCCAGCGCATAGGCGGTAGCCACAGCGGTGCCCTCTTGGCCCATGCTTCGGTACACCGCGCCTACCAGCTTGCCCTGGAGATAGAGATTGCGGACGCGATCTTCGAGAGTTCTGGTCAGGACCATGTAGTAGTACATGGCGACCAGATCTTCGCGGGTCAGAGGGGACTGGTCCGTCGCTATCGCCGTGGCCACTCGTTCACCTTTGAGGGTTGATCAGACACCAAACAGCCCGACCATGATCCCGAGCACAACAATCATGACCGCCAGCGCCGCCAGGAGCAGCGCCGTAACCGCATACGTGAGCACAGGATAGGAGCCCGGGCCGCTGCTCACCTTTGACACGGACAATTCTAGCGATGTAGTTACTCCATCATCGAATCCAACATAAGTGGTGGTGTACCCCTCGTACAATCGAGCGATGCGCATCTCGCTCACCATCAACGGCGAGCCTCACGCCGCCGACGTCGAGCCACGCCTCCTGCTGGTGCACTTCATCCGCCGGAATGCCGGGCTCACCGGCACTCATATTGGGTGCGATACCACCAGCTGCGGCTCCTGCACGGTCCTGCTCAACGGTGAGGCGGTCAAGTCGTGCACTCTGCTGGCGGTCCAGGCCGACGGTCAGAAGGTCACCACCATCGAGGGGATCGGCAGCATCGATAATCTTCATCCGGTGCAGGATGCGTTCTGGGAGCACCACGCCCTCCAATGCGGCTTCTGCACACCGGGGATGATTCTCGCCGCGGTCGAGCTGCTGCGCCGAAAGCCTGATCCGTCGATCGACGACATCAAGCGCGGACTCGAGGGCAACCTCTGCCGCTGTACCGGCTACGTGAACATCATCAGGGCGGTCCAGGCAGCGGCCGAGACGATGCGCGAGCAGCCGCCGGTGGTGGCGGAGTGATCACGGCGCCCTTCGACTACTCGGCTCCGCCCGCTCTCCCGGAGGCTCTGGAGCTACTGGCCTCTCGGGGTGACGATGGGAAGGTGCTGGCGGGAGGCCACAGCCTGTTGCCGCTCATGAAGCTCCGGCTCGCCACGCCGTCTCTGTTGGTCGACCTTCGCCGGCTCGAGGATCTGCGATTCATCCGAAGGGTAGAGGACCGCATCGAGATCGGAGCCATGACCCGGTACGTGGATGTCGAGGACTCCGACGTCGTCGCCAGAGATCTGCCGTTGCTCAGCCAGGCGGTGCCCTTGATCGGAGATGCGCAGGTTCGTAACCGCGGAACGATAGGCGGCGCCGTCGTGCATGCCGACCCTGCGGGAGACATGCCTGCGTTGGTGTGCGTCTTACAGGCAACCATCCATGCCACCTCGCCCCGTGGCGAGCGTTCCTGGCCGGCAGAGGACTTCTTCCAGGACATCTTCACCACGCCGCTGGAGCCCGACGAGATCGTGACCAAGCTGACGTTTCCCATCGAGCCCAACGTGAGACAGTACTACGAGAAGTTCCGCCTGCGCCTGTGCGACTGGGCCATCGTCGGCGCCGCGTTCACGGGAGTGCTCGAAGACGGGCGCCTCCGGTCGGTGAGACTGGCGCTCGCCAACGTAGCCCCCGTTCCCCAGAGGGCCCGCCGAGCCGAGGAAATGCTGGAGGGGGCCGAGCCGACGGTAACAATCCTGCGCGCCGCATGCGATCTCGCTGCCGATGGGCTCGACCCAACCCCGGAACTTCAGGCGTCGAAGGAATACAAGCTCCATCTGGCCACCGTGATCAGCCGGCGGGCGATGGAGCACGCCCTTGGAAACGGCGTCACCGCCTCGCATTAAAGAGCGGTCAGACTCACGATCGGGCAACCGATCGCCAGGTGTGAGACTCTTGCAGGGCGTTCGCTCATTCTACGGAGAGGCCGAGGTGCACGGCGACGATCTTCCCGTCATCGCACCGTTACCCTGGAGAATGGCACGTGCGGCCGAATACACCTCATCCGGCGAGACCAGGCGCATGCAAATGGGGTCGCGAAGTGGACACCCGGCCCGAACTCGCACCGAGTAGCAGGGTGAACAGGCCAGGTCTCGCCGCAGCACCGTCACCGCCTGACCCTTCCAGGCGATTGGTCCATTGATCGACGGATCGGTCGGGCCGTACACTGCGACTGCCGGGATGCCGAGAGCCGTGGCAAGATGGAGCGGCCCGCTGTCCCCGCTGACGACGACGCTCGCGCGGCTGAGAAGCGCTGCCAGCTCTTCGATATCCGTGTGGCCGGCCAGGGACCGGGCAGGGCTTGTGTTCTCGATTTGCGCCGCCAGTGATTGCTCGGCACGCGATCCCACAAGGACCGTCTTGATGCCGTCAGCCTCCAGGCGAACGGCCAGCTCGGCGAAGTGCTGGGCGGGCCACCGTTTGGCGTCACCATAGCTCGATCCCGGATGGAAGACGGCGAACACCGAATTCCCGATTCCAATCCTCCCGAGCAGCCCCGAGGCGCGAGCCCGAGCCTCCGGCGTCACGGTGAGACTGGGCGCATGGTCCTCGATTGAGAGTTCCCCGTCTTCCGCCACCAGCCGACGCGTGAATTCGGTGTCCGGCTGCCGCCGCCGCAGTGACCATCGTCCATGACGTACCGCTCGACTGAGGAGCTGTGGATACGCCTCGTCGGCGTAGCCGACGAGCGCCCGAGACCTACCCAGGAAGCTGAGCAAGCTGGCCGTCCTGCCGTAGAGACTGTACGTTATGTCTAGTCTTTCGCGCCGGAGGTCATGCCAGGCGCGTGACAGGTCCACATACGTCTCTCGGCGAAGCCAGGCTCTTACCGATCGAATCCTGTTGGTATCGATCTCGATGACCTGATCGACATCGGGGGACATCCTCGCTACCGGAGCTGTCTGCGGCAAGGTGACCATCGAAAGATGCGCCTTGGGGAACCGGTGCTTGATGAGACGGGCGCCAACCAGCGACATGACCACATCGCCCAGCAGATCGACTCGTATCAGGCGAATCCGGGACGGTGCCTCACGACTAGCGCCGCTCTCAAACCGTCCCAGCATTCGGGACGCCGCTCCAGCCATGAACAAAGCAGCGTAGAGAAGTGCCAGCACAAGCCGCCGCGTGGCTGGCCGTAGAATCCGGAGCATGTTCCAATCCGTGCTAGCGACCATCTCCAGTCCGATCGCCGATGGCAAACAGTACGTCGCCCTCGGCGGCCAGCTCATCGCCGACGAGTGCGATCCCGTGCCCCTTGCCGAAGCTCGACCGCATAGCGGTCAAGATCACCTCCATCTGGAGAAGATCTCCAGGCACCACCTGACGGCGGAAGCGGAAGTTGTCTATCCCCGTCAGGAACGGCTGCCGTCCGCGGTAGCGAGGATCACTCAGCAGCGCCACTCCACCTACCTGGGCAATGGCTTCGACGATCAGCACTCCGGGCATAACGGGAAAGCCGGGAAAGTGTCCCTGCAGGTAGACATCGGTGAGGCTGACCGCCTTGAGGCCGACTGCCCGCCGCCCCTCCTCGATCTCGGTTATCCGGTCGACCAGCAAGAACGGGAAGCGATGCGGAAGCACCTCTTGGATAGCTGCCGCGTCCATGATCATGCTCCTAACAGCTGGGACGAGGCCGCGGCACGCTCCGCGAGTACCTCGGTACCCCCTCCCTGGGTGATGGCCTCAACCATTCGTCGGGTAGAGGTGATGATCGCGCGCGAGCCGCCGCTTTCCAAGAAACTGATCGCCGATTCGACCTTGGGGCCCATGCTACCCGGGGGAAACTCACCGGCGTCGAGATATCCCTTCATCTCCTCCAAACTGACACGGTCCAGCCACCGCTCCTCCTCGGTACCGTAGCCCACCGCGACCCGATCGACGTCGGTGAGCAGAGCGAGTGTATCGGCGCCGATCAGACGGCCCACGAGGGCCGAGGCCCGATCCTTGTCGATCACCGCTTCTACCCCGCGAAGCTGGGTCACTCCGTTCTCTCTGACCCGAATAACGGGCACACCTCCACCTCCGGCGGCAATCACGAGTGCGCCGGAGTCGACCAGCGTCCTGACGGCAGGCCACTCGACGATGTCTCGAGGCTTCGGGGACGGAACCACCCGGCGGAAACCGCGTCCAGCATCCTCCACCATCGTCCATCCCCGCTCTTGCTCGATCTCGCGCGCCTGACGGGCAGTATAGAAGTCTCCCACCGGCTTCGTGGGCCGTCCAAAGGCCGGGTCATCAGGATCGACCACCACCTGGGTCACTACCGTCACGCAAGGAGTGGAAATGTTCTCCTCCGACAGCCGGTTGGTCAACGACTGTTGGAGCATGTACCCGATGAGGCCTTCGGACATCGCTCCGGAGGCATCGAAGGGCATGGGTGGAATCCTGTCGGCGCAGAGATCCTGTTGCAAGGCAATCTTGCCGACCTGGGGCCCGTTTCCGTGGGTAACGACCACGCGCACTCCGCCGGCGACGAGCCTTGCAAGGGCCCTGCTCATGCCGGCGACGTTCTGCATCTGCTCGCCGAATGATCCCGCCTGATCGGAGCGACATATTGCGTTGCCTCCGAAGGCGACCACGGCGGTACGGCAGGACTTGGTGTCTGGTATCTGCTGCTCCGAAAAGCCGGAATACGGGGTCCGAGTGTGGTCGCGCCTCAATGGAGTGCGGCCAGAGGCCCCAGCGAGTGAGACGGAATGCAGCCCAATGATAGAATCCCGCGGTTCGGAGCCCCACGGAGGCCATCGCGCGTCACCTACTGAGCCAGAACGACCTTTCCCGAGACGAGATCCACAGCATCCTCGATCTGGCTCAGGATCTCCGCGACCATCCCCTTTCGGACCGCCTTCACGGCCGGTCGATGGTCATGTTCTTCGAGAAGGCCTCGACGCGTACCAGACTCTCCTTCGAGATCGGCATGACCCAGCTCGGAGGTCACGCCGTTTACCTGGACCGTGAATCCTCGCAGCTCTCGCGAGGTGAATCCATCCGCGATACGGCCCAGGTGGTATCACGTTACGGCGACATTTTGATGGCTCGCGTCAATCAGCACGCCACGGTGGTCGAGCTGGCCCAATGCGCCTCGGTCCCCGTGATCAACGGGCTGAGCGACCGCGAGCACCCGGCGCAGACAACCTCGGATCTTCTCACCATCCGGGACCATCTCGGTCGTCTCGGCGGCGCCACGGTGGCTTATGTCGGCGACGCCGCCAACAATGTGGCCAATTCGTTGATGCTGGCCTGCACTCGTGTGGGCGCCAACATCAGGCTGGCGGCGCCACCCTCGCTGCAGCCGGACCGCGAGTTCACCGATCTGGCTCGTAGCAACGCAGAGGAGACGGGCGCCAGGGTTTCCGTCCACGACGATCCTGTCGAGGCCGTTAAGGGGGCGGACGTCGTCTATACCGACGTGTGGGTATCCATGGGACAGGAGGCCGAGCGCCAAGAACGCATGGAAGTGCTGCGCCCCTATCAGATCAACGAGGCCCTGGTCGCCCATGCCAATCCCGACTATATCTTCATGCATTGCCTTCCGCAACATGTGGGCGATGAGGTGTCGGCCGCCGTTGCCTATGGGGAGCACTCTGTCATCTTCGATCAGGCAGAAAGCCGGCTGCACGTGCAGAAGGCAATTATTCTATTTCTTTGTGAGGTGAGTTAGATGGAAGCGAGCCACGTCGAGATCCTGCGTCGGCTGGTGTCCCACCTGGACACGGTTCCCGAATCCAGCCCCTATTGGGCCGAGCGCGCCTCGCGCGTGATTGCGACCTCGACGCAGGATCGCGATGTCTACCCGGTCATCGACCACACCCGCGGGCATGGGCTCTTCATCTACGATCTCGAAGGCAACGAGTACCTGGACGTCACGGCGGGGGTAGCGGTTCACGCCTTGGGTTGGAGGCCGCCCGATCTGATCGACTTCGAGGAGTCCGTCCACGACGTCATCTCCGAGCTTCCGGGTCAGGACTTCGATAACATCCCACAGACGCTCCTTGCGGAAAGGCTGATCGAGATCACGCCCGGGCGGTTCCCCAAGCAGGTCTTCTTCACCACGAGTGGCGGGCGAGCCATCGAGTCGGCGGTCAAAGCGGCAATAGACATCACCGGCAGGCAGCGCTTCGTCGCCTTTCGGCCGGCCTTCCATGGACGTACCGGCTATGCCCTGGCCCTCACCGCCAGCAAGTCGATCCATCGTGAGGGCTTTCCGCAGGCTCTCCCGGTGGTCCGCACCGCCTATGCCTACACCTACCGCAGCGGAACTGACGGGCCGGCGGAAGCGGCTCAGCGCGCGCTCGAGGAGCTGCGGTATGCCATCGAGGTCGAAGGCACCGACATCGCCGGCATCGTGGTCGAGCCGATCGTGGGCGAGGGCGGCATTATCGTGGCTCCGCCCGAATTCCTCCAGGGCCTGCGACGGATAGCCGACGACTACCATGCCCTGCTGATCGCGGACGAGGTGCAGACGGGTCTCGGTCGCAGCGGCCGCTGGTGGTCGGTCGAGCATGCCGGCGTCGAGCCCGACATCATCGCCACGGCAAAGGCGCTAGGGGGCGGTCATCCTCTGGGCGCCATCATCGGCCGCGCCCCACTCTTCGGGCGGCCAAGCCGGCACTCCGAGACCTTTTCCGCTGAGCCTCGAACCGCCCTCGCCTCCCTCTTCATCCTGAAGACGATCGAGGAGCGCCGGCTCCGTGAGAACGCGGAGGCCATGGGCGAGATCCTCCTGTCTGGCTTGAGAGAGCTGCAAGAGCAGTACGAATGCATCGGCGACGTGCGTGGCCAGGGCCTGATGCTGGGCATGGAGCTGGTGGAAGACAAGGCCTCGCGCCGGCCGGCCACCGCCCTCCGCGATGCGGTGGTGGAGCGCTGCGTGCGCCAGGAGCGCCTATGGATTCTAGGCTCGGGCCAGAGTGCCATCCGCCTGCTGCCTCCGCTCATCATGTGCGAGGAGGAGGCCCGAGAAGCCATTTCCCGCATCGACCGTGCCCTCGCCGCTGTCGCCGCCGACGATCGATTCCGATCCGCCCCGATGTTCAGCGTCGCCTCCGGCCGCTAACCCGCTCACGGCTTCGGTTCCTCAGGGCGTGGCACGCTTTCTGCCTGCCGAAGGGCACAGAGGTTATGCAGCGTGGTTGCAAAGGGCTCGACCCAACTGGAGTCGGAGTGGCTGGTGCGGCTCAAGGAGGCATACGACGCCGGCTACTACAAGACCGAAACAGACCTGACCCGGCAGGAGCACTTCCCCTGGCAGAACAAGACCTGCCGCCACTGCCCCTTCTGGGCTAATAGCATCTGTCGGGTTCACGCCGAATACCGGGCAGCCACCTCGTACACCTGCGCCTACTTTGACGACTCGAATCACGAAGCCGCCTTGGATGTGATTCGGGAACGTCAGATGCAGGGCTACCGACGCTGGTGGGACTGGTTCAACAGCCGATAGACGCGCGAGGGTTCGAGGGAGAACCGCACTGAAGCCTCGATCAGCCTCAGGAACTTTCTCCCGATCACGCCGTCGTCCTTCCTAGGACACGGCCTCGGCGATGGCGCGGGCGAGGTCATCGGCTGCGGGCGTTCGGGCCACGAATGGACGCGGATAACCCGTTTTCTCGATGGCGGCGGCCGTTTGTGGACCGATGGCGACAAGCGCGAGCCGGGCAAGGCCCTCACTCACAGCTGGGTCACCCTCGACGACCGCCCGCAGGGCCGAAGGGCTCGTGATCACCACCACCGTCGCATCGCCGTTCCGGATCAGTTCACGTGCCCTGCGCACGCCCCCAGCGCGCCCACAGGTCCGGTAGGCGACGACGCGGGTAATGTCGAAGCCCAGGTCCTCGAGACCATTCGCCAGGGCCTCCGGAGCCAGGTCGGATTGCGGGAGCAGGATGCGTCCGCGCTGCTGCATTCCGCGCATGACATCCAGAAGCCCGGCGGTGTCCTGCCG
>DASRCF010000266.1:0-14651 GCA_035653255.1 Chloroflexota bacterium | reverse complement strand
CGATCACTGGCGCTCACTGATCTTCCCCGGGGCGGACGAGGCGGCATTTGCCTTCGTCTTGCTGAACTCCAGCCTTTTCTACTGGCATTACAGCCTGGTCTCGGACACGGAACACATTAACGACGGGATTATCCGGAGGTTCCCAGTGCCGACCAGTTGGCAGGAAGTCAGTTGGCGCTCGCTTTGCCAACGACTGTCGGAAAACTTGGCTGAAAACTCGACGCCGATGCAGATTCGGACAAAACAGGGCCACGCTATCGAATACATGGAGATGTCAGCCTCCCGGTCGAAGCCCCTGATAGACGAGGCCGATGCGGCACTCGCTCCACTGTTCGGGCTGAGTGCTGAAGAGTTGGACCTCGTACAGAACTACGACGTCAAGTACAGAATCCAGGAATGACACGGGTTCCTTCCTGCCAAAGAAGTACGGCCAAGGGATCGCACCGGACTCGGGCCGAGGCGGAGTTAGGTCGCTGACCCTCGGTCTCATCTGTTCGTCGCGTTGTCCTGGAGCGATCATTCTGGCGACACATGACTACTTCCGCAACCTGCAGAAGGAAGGCGACTGCATCGTGAGCGGATTCCACTCTCCTGTCGAGCGCGAGTGCCTTCGGATTCTGCTCGACCTTCGCCTGCCGTTTGTGCTCGTTCTCGCCCGCGGCGCGCCACAGCGACTCCCCGCAGACGTCCGATCAGCAATTGATGCGGGACTGGCGGAATGCATCTCCCCATTCTCTAGGTCTGTCGTGCGGCCAACAACGGCAACCGCTTACCAGCGGAATATGTTCGTGGCTGAAATGTCGGACTCTGTCCTCGTTCCGTACGCGTCTCCCGGTGGCAAGACAGAAGCTCTCTGCACGGTGCTGGTCGCGAATGGCAAGCGACTAGTGACATTCGAAAGCGTGGCAACGCAGAACCTGATTGCCCTCGGGGCGACCGTCATCCAGTCGGTCACTCGGTAGTCAGAGACCCCCCGGGCACGAACGAGGCTTATGGTATAAGCAGAGGTTGGCGCTCGGAGAGCGCACAGCGCGGAGTTGTCGCCTCGGCGAGAGCTACCAAAGCCAAGGAGGTGCCTGTATGGCATCAGTCGTACCGTTCGTTACCTCGCGAGCTCGCCGCATGGCCGATCCTGTCCACGAGGGCAGTGACCGGCATATTTTTTATGTCCGGGTAAAGGACATTCCTCCGGGAATTCCTGACGACCCGAACCCGCGTATCCCGAACATCAATCGGGCGGTTTATCGCGAAGTCGAGAGAAGCCTTCTCGGTGAGGAGGGCGAGCCCGGCTACTTCCACATGAAGAATAAGGGCATCACGCTCATAGCGAAGGAAGTTGTCCGCGGTTCAGCCGATAACGAATACTCGGTTGTCTTCGACCGCGGGGACGGCATGGTGGACGGCAGGCATACCTATGAGATTCTGCAAAAGCATCGGGCCGACGAGCTGCTTCCCGAG
Source organism: Chloroflexota bacterium (assembly GCA_035653255.1). GTDB lineage: Bacteria > Chloroflexota > UBA5177 > UBA5177 > JAJPKF01 > DASRCF01. Next base: position 13,193 of record DASRCF010000266.1, on the reverse strand, counting down.
GACCAATTCGTCAAGATCGAAATTCTGACGCGAGTCCCGTCGGCGCTGGTGTACGAAATTGCGGGCGGACTCAACACGGGCATGCAGGTACAACCCATGAGCCTGGACAACCTGCAAGGGCAGTTCGACTGGATCAAGGGTGTGATTGCCGGTGAGCCGTATGCCAAGGCCATCGCCTGGAAGGAAAACGAGAGGGGCGACTTGGACGGTCGCGACGTGGTCAGCATTCTGACGCTTTTCAACATTGGCCTGTTTCCAAACCGAGGCACGGATTACCCAATCACTGCCTATTCGCGAAAGGCTGCAGCACTCGACTTGTACGAGAAAAACCCCGAGAGTTACCAGAAGCTGCGACCGATACTCAAGGACATTTTCCGGCTCCACGATGAGATTCGTAGCACCGCCCGAGACCGGTGGAACGAAAGCGCAGGCGGACGCGCGGGTGCCTTCAAGTTTGTCGAGGAGGCGCGCCGTGGAGAGTTTTGGTTCCCGTTCACCGAGACCAAGAGCAAGTGGCGTCTATTGACGTCAGCTCTCTATCCAATACTTGGAGCGTTTCGGTGGACGGTCGAGGACACCGGCGAGGGCTATCAGTGGAGAAACGGGTTCGAAAACGTCCGCAGCCTCTGGGAAGTGACGGCGCCAGAGCTTATGCGCATCGCCAAGGATTCGTATCAGGAGCTGGGACGCAGCCCCACACAGATGGGAAAGAGCCGCAATCTGTGGCAAGCCCTCTACAGTCATGTGGGCATGATTGAGATGCAATCGTGGGGCGCCGGAGTGCCGGCGGTGCGCGGCGAGGCGGGCTCGCCCCGATCGTCGGCGGCAGCCGGTCAGGTGCCTCCACAGAGCGCCCCGGCCGTGGACGAACGCTACCTGCCACTCACTGCTGAGTTTTCGCATCGTCGGCCGGTCGAGGTGCGTATCAATGGCGCGGCATATCCGGTCCGCTATTGGTACGAGGTGCTTGTGAGTGCTTGCCGCACTGCCTTGGACGCAAATCCAACCGCTTTTGCCGCCGCGGTCAAATCTGGTCTGCCCAGCAGACCGGGGGGCGAGAAGTTTCTGTCAGCCGACGCTCACGATCTGCCACGGAATCCCAAGCAGGTAGATGAGGGCATCTGGGTCGAGACAGGCTTCAATACTAAGGACACGTGCGAACGAGTCAAACGAGTCCTGCATGCCTGCGGCATCGACTCGAACAGCGTCGGCATTCGCGTCGCCTGACTCCTGGGCACGCGGGCCTCGACGATGTCTTCCATTAGCTGGCTGGCCTATTCGGAGCAGGAACGGGCGAGGATGCAAGCCATCATCGACCAGTTCCGGGAGAGGGGCGTGCTCGACGAGCTGGGGTTCGGCACAATACGGGACAGCTTTTCAGACCTCTTCTTTCCTGGTATCACCACCATCCAGACGCGGGCGCGCTACCTTCTGTTCGTGCCGTGGATCCACCAAAGGGCTGAACGGGAGGCATCGGGTTACGCCGAGGCCGCGCAGCGCGCCAGCAAGTACCAGGCTCAGCTGGCCCAAGCACTGGTGAACGGAGGAGAAGGTGAAGCACAGGGTGTCATTGGAATCCAAGCTGGCGAAGCGCTGAAGCGGCCCGCAGCAGATGTGTACTGGACGGCCTTGGCGACGTATGGCATCTGGCAGTTTCCTCGGGGGCTGAGCGGATACTACGCGGTCAAACAGCAAGTGCGCGAGGCCGGGGCGGCCGTCAGGGCGGACGACGGGGATGTCATTGCCGAGTCGCGCCTCCGGGGGTGGGATCCGGGACTCCCGAAGGCGCCAGACATATTCCTGCGGAAGGCCTGCTTCAAACTGACCCGACACGAGGCGGACTACCTGGTGCGACGTATGACCGACGTTCCGAGGGGGGAGACGCTTCTTGCCCACTGTCTTCGCAGCCGGTCGCGTATCGACCGGATCGAGTTCCCATGGCTTCACCCCGACCAGACCGACTTTCCCGCCCGTCTCCGGTGGCAGCTTGTCCATGCCGAACTGTTCTCATTAGTTGCGGAGGGCGCCGTACTGCTCTACCAGCTCTTGATCGCGACGAAGAAGCGCGCCTCGCAGGAAGAAGATCTCCGGCACCAGCTCGGAGTGTGGGCCATGCGGGCGGTGGCGCAGTCGACTGACCTTCAGTCCTGGGACATGCCGGAGTTCTGGCGCACGGTGGCGATTAAGCGGCCGCGGGTCTCGGACCCGACTCGGAGGTTCGTGCAGGCCCTGATCGCCTCCGTCCGACGGGATCCCGTGGGCTTTGTCGACGACGTGGGGGTGCACCGGGAGATACAAGCCCGGGAGAGGAACCTGAAGCCCGGCAGAGCTCGCCTGACCGACCAGCGCGCCCTGGACCTGTGGGACGGCCCGTCCGGGCTCGGCCGGCAGACTTACCGGTGGCCCAACGTGCGGCGGATAGTCGGCGACATCCAGGGTAGCTTGCGACGAGCGGACCGGATTCCCGACGATGCTTGACCCAGCCAGCCCGATGCCCCTCTCCGCCCTGCTCCAGCCCCCCGCGGGGTTCGATCTCGACAGGGCCGTCGGAACAACATACTGCCTGGACCTGGGTTCAGCATTCCTGGTACCCGCGGGACTGACACTGGCCGGGTTCGGTGACGACCCGGAGCGGGGGCCTTCGGCCGACGCGGTCGTCCTCCTCGACACGGCTCGCCGGCACGCCAATAACATCGACATCTTCTGCCAGGCGGGAGGCATTTCCGCACAAGAGTCGCGGACCCTGTTCGCCTATCTGGAACCGTGGATCCACGAGGTGGTTTTGGAATGCGGCATCTTCCACCCCAAGGTCTGGGCTATCCGCTTCAGGAGCCGGGAGGGCGCCGCCCACTACCGGCTGGTCTGCCTCAGCCGCAATCTCACAGGCGCCCGCACCTGGGACACAGCCGTCGTTCTCGATGGGGAAGAAAGCGAAGACGTTGTCGACGACGGCCTGAGTCGGTTCGTCCGAAGCTTGTCCCGATTGTGTCGACAACCTCTTCCTGTCGACCGCGCGGGCGCGATTGACCGGTTTGCCGACGATCTATCCAGGGTCCGCTTCGACCCGCCGGACGGGTTCGACTCCGTTCGACTCCGGCCGTTGGGGCCGGGCCTTGGAGGTTGGCCGTTTCCTGACAAGGCCGATCGGCTCCTCGTCGTTTCGCCCTTCCTCACAGCGGACAAGCTGGACCAGTTCAGCCGCATGACCCCCCAGACTCGATCGGCCACGCTCGTTTCAAGATCCGAATCCCTCGCAGATGGCGACCCGCGCATGTTGCAGAAGTTCGGTGAATTGCTGGTGCTCAAGACCGAAGAGACCGATAACGCTGAGGTCTCGGACAGGGACGAGGGTGACTTCTCAGTCTGGTCACTCAACATCCTGGCAGAACAGCCCGGGGCCAGCCTCCGGGGACTCCACGCCAAGCTGTACGTCGCCGATCTCGGGAAGACGGCCACCGTCTGGACCGGGTCGTCTAACGCGACCCATCCGGCGTTCGAAGGCAATGTCGAATTCCTTGTGGAGCTGACCGGCCAGAAGCAGCGTGTGGGATTCGAAGCGATCATGGGCACAAGCGAGCAGCCGAGCGGCCTTCGGGAGCTCCTCGATAACTTCATACCACCGGAGCAGCGGACCGAGAAGTCCCTGGAGCAGAAGCTTCGCGAGGCTCTCGACACCGAATGCCGGCGGCTGGCCAGCCGATGCTTTCGCGGCGTCGTGACTGTCGGGGAGGAGGGCTCGTTTGGTATCGAACTCGTCATCGACGGAGAATCCGCTCAGGACGGCCAAGAATTGGCATCCCTCCTCGAAGGCACGGCAGCGCAGGTTTGGCCGCTGACACTCGGCCGGGCGGCCGCCCAAGCCCCTCAAGTCAGGGGAGACTTCGCCGTTGCCGGATTCGGCCCAGTTGCCTTTGAAAGCCTAACGGCCTTCTTCGCCATTCGAGCGATGAAGTCTGAGGGGGACACGTCAGTTGAGGCAACCTTCGTGGTAAACGCTCAGATGACCGGCATGCCCGAGAACAGGCAGGGCCGGCTGCTGGAGTCGCTCGGCAAAAAAGACTTTACGGCGCTCCTCATGCTGTCGCTGGATCCGCTTGAGGTGGGGGCGTCCGCGACAGGCGTGGACCTGCTAACCGGGCAATGGGAGGGTCCGCGCCCGCAGCCCTGGAGGCCACAGCCAGCCGGTCTGCTCGAGCTGTTGCTTCGAGCGCTTGCCCAGGAGCCGGAGCGCCTCGACCGCGTCGAATTGATTTTGCGAGATCTGGCCGGCACCGAGGACGGGCTGCAACTTCTGCCCGAAGGCTGGGGCGACGTCTGGCAGCCGATCTGGGCGGCGCGGAGGGCGATTTCTTAATGGACGAGAACCTGTTCGACCCCCGTCCGGTCTTGGCCGGGCTCAAAGATTTTCAGCGGAAGACGGTAGACCACGTGTTTCGGCGGCTATACAAGGACCGAGACCGGGTTGACCGGTTTTTGGTCGCTGACGAGGTCGGGCTTGGGAAAACCCTGGTGGCGAGGGGTGTTGTCGCCACGGCCATCGCGCACCTCCAACAGGAGTTTGGACGGCAGCGAATCGACGTGATCTACGTCTGTTCGAACGCCGACATCGCCCGCCAGAATATTGCACGATTGCGTATTGGACAGGGATCGGAGTACAACCTTCCCGACCGAATCACCCTGCTACCGAGACACCTCCAGAGCATCCAGTCTCAGGGACTGAACTTCATCTCGCTCACGCCAGGGACATCCTTTGAACCGGGGAATCGGCCCGGCAAGGCGAACGAAAGAGTGCTTCTGTTCTGGCTGCTCCGGCACGCCTGGGGCTGGCGGCGCCATCCGCGACGGGGCGTCTATCGATTGCTGCAGGGCACCACGTGGCGCGAGGAGACCTTCCGCAACCAGGTGGAAGGAAATCCGTACCAGCTCGGTAGAGATGGAGACGCTACGGGCGAGAGCTTGGGGGAGGCATTCGCCAGAGCCCTATCCGAGCAGCCGGAGATTCGAAAGCGGTTCGACGAGCTGGCTGCTCGCTGCGAGACTGTGCGCAGTTATCCGACATGGTCGGAGCGGGCATCCATGATTGGCGACCTACGCTACCTACTGGCTCGGAGCTGCGTCGACGCCTTGAAGCCGGATCTCATCATCCTCGACGAGTTCCAGCGATTCCGTCACCTGCTGGCCGGTGAGGGCCAGCCACGCGAGCTCGCGAAGGCCCTGTTCGACCAGCGGGACGCGAAGGTGCTGCTGCTCTCGGCCACGCCCTACAAGATGTACACACTTCCTGATGAGGCTGAGGACGGTCAACTCCGGGAGGATCACTACACGGACTTCCTCCTCACCACCCGGTTTCTGATGGAACGGAAACCGAATCAGGTCCGTCGCTTTGAAGATACCCTGGCGGCTTTCGGCCAGGCACTCAACAACGTCGAGGCGGTCGACCTGGGGGAGTTGGAGCGCCTCAAGTGCGACGTTCAGCGCGGCCTGAGCCGGGTGATGTGCAGGACCGAGCGGCCAGCTGGCGGGCAAGGAGGGCGCGAGATGGTATCTGGGGGCGGGGTCACGGTGACGCCACTCGAGTTGGGCGACCTGGGGACGTACGTGGCAACGTCGCAGGTCAGCCGCTTCCTGCAGGCCGGTGATGTCGTCGAGTACTGGAAGTCGGCGCCGTACCTTCTCAATACCATGGAAGGGTACAAGCTCAAAACGGAGTTGAAGAAGGCACTGGCGGACCCTGAGCGCTCGGTTGTGCTGCTCTCACTCCTCAACGCCGCGGCGCTGGACGGATTCGCGGGCGTACGCGAGTACCGGCCGGTGAAGCCGGCGAATGCGCGGCTCCGATGGCTGTCCGGAGACAGCCTGGACGCCGGGCAATGGCGGCTCCTCTGGCTGCCGCCGAGCCTCAGCTATTACCGGCTAGGCTACCCCTTCGACGACGATCGTTTCGCCCGCTTCACCAAGCGGCTGGTCTTCTCGGCGTGGAACGTCGTGCCGCAGAGCATTGCTCCGCTGCTCAGCTACCGCGCCGACGGCCTAATTCTCCGTTCCGTTCGAAGGCAGTGGAAGTACGACGCCGACGGCCGGCGGCAAACGAGCGCCCTGCTCCGCTTCAGCCGTCGAAAGCCGACGCGTAGCGAACGCGGCAATCAAGGCTCGCGAGCGGCCGAAGTCGGAAGCCTGTCGGCGTTCTGTCTCATCTATCCCAGCTCCTTCCTGGCTCGGATCGGCGATCCCTGGCGCATCGCCGAATCCCTCAACGCGAATGGTAGCGCCCCGGACGCCGAGCACATTTGCGCCGAGGTCATGGCCAGGATCCAAAAGGCCCTGGACAGAGTTCTTCCCCCTGAAGGACGAACAGAAGGACTCTTGCCGGACGAGCGCTGGTACTGGATAGCTCCGCTCCTTCTCGACACCGGGGAACGGGACGGAAATACCTGGCTGCGGGAGGTAGGCAGCTCTGCGTGGCGCCCGGTCGGCGACGGCAAGCCGGCGCCCACAGACGGAGCCTTCGAGGAGGCCGTTGCATTTGCTCGCAGGGTCGGGTTGGGCGGATTGGAAGGACTGGCGGAGTTGGGCCTCGGACCGCGGCCGGAAGACCTAGCTCAGGTTCTGGCCCGTCTTGCTGTTGCGGGTCCGGCGGTGTGCGCGCTCCGCGCATTCTCCCGAGTCAGCGGCGGCGACGCGCGACTGGTGGATGGACAGTTGCGCGACGGCGCGGCGCGGGTCGCGTGGGGTTTTCGCAGCCTGTTCAACACCCCCGAAACCACTGCCATGCTGCAGGGCCACCTTTCGCACGCGGACGTCTACTGGAAACAGGTCCTGAAGTACTGCCTGGACGGCTGCCTGCAGGCCGTTTTGGATGAGTACTTTCACGTGCTGCGAGAACACTTGGGGCTGCTCCGCGGCGAGACCGAAATACTCTCGGGTTCCAATGAACTGGCGACACCCTCGGGGATTCAGAAGATGGCGGACGAAGCCTACGCTGCGCTGACGATAAAATCCGTCCCCCACCGCTTCGATACCCCGCCGATCGACGGCTCTGACCATCTCCCCTTCCTGAGCATCCGAGCCAGGTATGCGCACCGCTACAGCTCCAAGCGCCAGGCCGACGACAGCGCGGCCCCCCAACGCACCCAGACGGTTCGAGCTGCGTTCAACTCCCCGTTCTGGCCGTTCGTGCTCGTCACTACCTCAGTGGGCCAGGAGGGTCTTGACTTCCACTTGTACTGCCATGCCGTCGTGCACTGGAATCTGCCTGCGAATCCGGTCGACCTTGAGCAGCGTGAGGGACGCGTCTACCGATACAAGGGTCACGCCGTGCGCAAGAACGTCGCGCAGATGCACGGAGCCACGGCCTTTACCACCGGCGGCCACGACCCATGGCAGGCAATGTTCGAAGCGGCTCGAGAGGGCAGGAGTGAGGGAGCGAACGACCTCGTGCCCTACTGGATGACGGAGGCCGGTGACGCCAGGATTGAGCGATACGTGCCCGCGCTCCCGCTCAGCCGAGACGTGATACAGCTCAACCGACTCAAACGTTCGCTGGCCCTCTACCGACTCGTCCTGGGCCAGTCGAACCAGAGCGACCTGCTCGCCCGGTTTGAGTCGCTCCCCGAGGAAAGACGCGAGCAGCTGACTAAGGACCTGCGCATCGACCTATCGCCTAGGTAGGAGCTGCTCCTCCCACGTCGTACCCCACGATGGCTTGCTCAGCTTCGTGTAGCAAACAATGTAGCAAAAGGCAAAGTCCGCGGTCATCCAAGGCGGTCCGGGCTCGAAGAATGAGGCGCTCAGACGAGGTTCCGCGCCACCAAGAGACGCCAACGGAGCACCGTGGACAGTGCCAACTCGAACTTCTAAACCGACGGTCGTGGGTTCGGGTCCCACCGCTCCCGCCAGTCTCCGCGCCAAAATGGACGTGCAACAACCAGAGAACGTTCCCGTGCGCTGCCAAACCGAGGGCACTCTTGGGCCGGCGATTATCTGACGACTTGGGTTGGTCTGTAGGGTCCCGTTCCAATCTCCGCCACGATCACCTCCGGGATGAAATCAGTGCCGATACGCGGTCAGGCTGTGATGCGCAGCTGTTTCGTGCAAGCGATAAGCGATACCCGTTAGGTCGTCAAAACTGGGGCTTTGTGGAAGACTGTCGGCGGGTTGGGCAAACGTCGTTACGAGATAAAGCGGTGGATGGCCTCGTTGGCGTGGTCCTGAAATGACGGATTGGCCAAGTCGGGAAAGACCTCCGCTTGGTCGATCAGGGGACCGGTCAACTTGTTGGCCGCGCTGGCATAGAACACGCCACTCGACAGAGTCGAATCGATGACACCGTCCACGATTCGCTGCGCGCCCACTTCAAGGTCGTGAGAAATACCGAGGTGGGGCATGATGTGTTTGGCCGCAAAGCGCAGCGGTAGCGCTGCCCCGTTGGCGGCTTCGGTGCCCATGGTGTTGCCGGGGCTCACGGTGACGAAGCGCAGGTCGGGGTATTGGCGAGCCAGGTGTGCCATCCATAAGGCACCGATGTACTTCACCTGACCGAACGCGAGGTTCCGATCATACTTCCTGTTCGCGAAATAGCTGCCGTTGATAACGGTAGTTAGCTCATCCGTGGAGGTAGACACAAAGGTGGGCCGTTTGAACCTCAGCTTCGGAATTCCCCTGGCCGCTTCACTGGCGACGAACACGGCTACCTCGTCAAGTCGGTCGTGGGTTAGGAGCCCTTCGAGGAGAACGGCGTGACCGAGAACGTTCGTTGCGAACAGTTTGGTGACCCCCTCGGTGGTCAAGTCCATCAAGGACTTGTTGCCGATTACACCGGCGTTCATGACCAGCGCATCGAGCGACCCGTCGATGGCAGCCAGGGCAGCGCGGACCGAACCCAGATCGGCGACGTCCATGAGTATGATGTCGAAGATGTTTCGGCCAGTGACGGCTTCCAGATCGACCTTTGCCGTCGCGGCTCGGTCTCGGCTCCGACAACCGAGATAGATGCGGCCGATCTCGGGGCGTAGAGCGAGCTGCCGGGCCACATCCTTGCCGATCCCGACATTGGCGCCGGTGATGAGCACCGTCTTTCCTGAGGATGTGCTCACGCGGATTGCCTCTCACGTTCTGCTGACGCCGGGAGACCATCGAGCAAGCTGAAACGGGCATCCATTGCGATAGCTCGGACTTCGATCAGCTGCTGATATTCAGGCGAGTTGTACCACTGGAGGGCCGTCTTACGGTCCGGAAACCGCACGATCACCCCTGACGAGTGCGTGGGATCGCCATCGAGAATCTCCCAGTTACTGCTGGCGAGAACCTCGGCTCCGCGCTCGATTGCGGTCTTTCCGGCGCTACCGGCGTATTCCTCCCGATAAACATCCGGATCTTTAACTGTGAATTCAACAATGACGTACGCGCTCATGTGGATGCTCCGTAGTTGTTGGTCACTGGGACTGTCGTGCCTGTTAGGTCGTTCATGCGTTGGGGGAATCCTCTCGCTCTAAAATGGGTTGCGCCACCCACTCTACCATTCGGAACTGGGTTGTCAAACCCACATTCCCTGTTAAGATCGGGATATGGTCAGCGAGACGAATGACCGACCCAAGCTCACCCCAAAGGGAGCACGCACCCGTTCACGAATAGTGGAGGAAGCTGCCGCCCTGATTCATGAGCGCGGAGTGGCGGGCACCACCTTGGACGACGTCAGGGTAGCGGCGGAAGTCAGCGGCTCTCAGATGTACCACTACTTCCCTGATAAGAACGAGCTCGTGCAGGCGGTCATCGACTACCAAGCCGATGCCATCGTCAGTCGCAACCGGCAGGCGCTCAGCAGCGCGAACGGAGTCGAAGCGTGGCAGAAGATGGTGATCACGGCAGCGAAACGCACCCAAGCAAAGGGCGGCTGCCAACTTGGCTCGCTCGTTGGTCAACTCGCCGAGTGTGACCCCGAGGCACGAGCGCTCATCGCGGCCGGGTTCGATCAGTGGGCGGCCGCCATCGGTGATGGCCTGAGATCCCTTCATGCCGACGGCAAACTTCCGCCCGACATCGACCCGGACGACCTCGCCACAACTCTGCTGGCCACGCTCCAAGGAGGGCTTCTACTCGCCCAGGCGCAACGCAGTACCCGCCCGTTCGAAACTGCGATCAATACCCTTCTCGCGCTGGCCACAGGTGGGTGAACCCAAGGCGACTTTTGTCAACGGCCATCGCCAGTCCGACATCGCTGCGCGGCTGCCGGTGAGCACCCAAACTCCGCGCCTACAGACGCGCCTTGGGGGGCAGATCCGCCACTCACTTCCGGCGCGTACGGTACGAGAGGCCCCTCCAATCCACAACGGTGTATCGCCCCCCCGGCGTGCGCAAGGGAGCTCCTGTCGGAGTTCTTGAGGGTCGAGAACGGGGTGCCTTGAGCCGGCCACGGGCCGGGTGAGCGTTCATGGTATGCCGGGCGTTGTGAGACATAATGTAGTCGCAATTGCGGTCACGAGGAATGGAGTCTGAAGATCGTGTCGGCCGGCGCGATGGTGATCGACCTCTCGCACGAGTTTCGCCGTGACCGCTAATGAGCGAAGTCGCCGGCGCCCTATCCCATGGCGAATCGCGGTTGTGTCTGATCCGCACGGCGATCTGGTCGCCCTTCAGAAGGTGACAGCGGACCTCGAAGCCTCCGAATCCGTCGACGAGGTGCTCGTGGGCGGGGACCTCGCCCAGGGTGGGGCGCAGCCGGCGGAGGTGGTCGACCTGATCCGTGAGCGAGGCTGGGCAGCCGTCCGCGGGAATGCCGACGACCTGCTCGTCCGGCTGGCGGATGGTGCCCCGCCTGAGGAGGCGCTTCGACCTAGCGAAGCCACCCACCCGACAACGCCGGATTCACTGATCCCCCATGCGCTGTGGGCAGTCGACCGTCTCGGGCCCGAGCGCATCGACTACCTGCACCGACTGCCGCTGTCCATCGTCCGCGGCCCGTTCGACTTCGGATCGGTGGTGCTGGTCCATGCGACGCCCTGGAGCACCGAGGACGTCGTGCTTCCGGACGCGGATGAGAAGGTCGCCCGGCGCATGGTCGATGAGGCGGAAGCGCGGCTACTGGTGTACGGCCACATCCATACGCAGTATGTGCGCCGCGTCGGCGCTGCCACGCTCATGAGCGTGGGAGCGGTCAATGGCTCGAACGACGCCGATTCTCGACCGGCGTACGCGATCGTCGACCTCGGCGAGACGATCACCCTCCGGCCACGGCGCGTCGACTGGCCGCTGAAGGAGCGCCTAGCCGCCTACGCGGCAGCCGGCGTCGAACGCAGGTTCTCGCGCGACGCGCCGGGCCCGTTACCGGTCCGATGCCAGCCGGGTGTCGCCCTCACGGTCTGGCCGTGAGCCCGGTCGGCGGAACGCCCCCGACCGACCCGAGCGTGCACTCTCTGGTGCAGGAGCAAATCGACTACTACGAGGCGCGCGCGGACGAGTACGACCGGCAGCTCGAGCTGGCAGGGAGCTACGCCGACACCGCAGCTAACGAGGACCCCCAGGGGCAGGACATTCTCGAGGCACAGTCTGCCCTCGAGCACCTGGCGCCACGCGGCGATGTTCTGGAGCTTGCCTGCGGCACGGGGTGGTGGACACGGAATCTGGCCCGCACGGCGACCTCCGTGACTGCGGTCGATGCCTCACAGGCCATGCTCGACATCAACCGCCGGCGAGTCACAAGCGGAAACGTCCGGTATGTTGCCGCCAACCTTTTTACCTGGGTTCCGGATCGGAGCTACGACTTCATCTTCTTCGCGTTCTGGCTCTCTCACGTGCCGGCAAGCCAGTTTGAGCCCTTCTGGCGAACCGTGGACGCCGCGCTGGCGCCCGGCGGCCTGGTGTTCTTCGTTGACGAGCACGCGGCGTCGACCACCAGAGAGCAGGAAGACTGGGCAGGCGGGCAAGACGTCGTCGCCAGACGCAGCCTCGCCGACGGGCGGTCATACCGAATCGCGAAGATCTACCTCGAGCCAGACGACCTGCGGCGCCGCCTGGAAGCACTCGGATGGGACTTCACCTTCCGCAGCACGCTCCGTCAGGTGTTCCACGCCATCGGGGAGCGGACACGGTAGAGCGTCGCGGGTAGCTTCGCACCACGCCGAGTGGCCGCACCCTCCCGCCGAGTATGACTCGATCAGCGCTCACGGTTCATCGAGGGGCATCCTCGCCCCACCGTTAGGTCGTTGCCGGGCGCGACTCAGTAGAGCTCAGCCGAGGAACATTTTGACCACGCGCGCGACGTCGGGCAGCCCGTTGATGTCGTAATGAGTAGCGCCTGGGATCACGGCCAAGCGGTGCGCTGTCATTCCCGAACGATCCCAGTTTGCATCATGGAGTCCACCACCGAGCAGCCCGAAGAACTCGACCGCGTGTGCAGGAGGCAAACCATCGGAGTCGCCGACGATCAACAGTGTCGGCATGCTGAGTTGGGCCACTTCGTCGGACCAGTCGTAGTCGACCTTCATCAGGTCGGTAAGCCGGCGTACCAAGACCGGCCAATCCTCAACTCGGGGCGCAATTGCCTCGTACTGAGTGAAGAGGGGCGTTTGCTTCATCTGCTCGGCAAACTCAGGGCCCATCGCGTCCATGGACGTGGTCATTTCCGAATGCCAGCCACTGCGCCTGAAGGGGGTCGACACCAGGATCAGGTGATCAACTACATCCGAATGCTGGATCGCCGTGCGCAGGGCGACACTCCCGCCAAGTGAGAAGCCAAGCACAGCAGCGCTGGTTTCTCCTAGCTCACGGATCAGGGCGGCGATGTCGTCCGCCATCGTCTCGAACCGCATCGGCTCGTCGATGGCAGGAGTGCGCCCGTGTGAGTGCAGGTCGACTCCAATGATCTTGTAGTCCTGCGCGAGGAGATCAACGTTGGCTCCAAACATTTCAAGAGATCCGAACCCGCCGTGAAGCATGACCAGCGGCCGACCGCCGCCTCTGATCTGACAGGCTAGTGCGCGGCCATTGACTCGAACCAGATTGAGAGTGGTATCGACATCGTTCATCTAAGGTCTCCTACCTCGTCGTCGTAAAGGTGCCCGTTCTGACCTGCCGACCCGGCGTTGGCTTCCGCTGCCCAATCCCAACACCCTCGAACGCCCAGCATCGCCGAGGTGCTGCCGCTCCTGCAGCGGCGACCTCCCGCAAACACGCTGATTTCAGGATCAATGTCAGGTCGA
>DASRCF010000265.1:0-3611 GCA_035653255.1 Chloroflexota bacterium | reverse complement strand
GAGGCGCTTCTGGGGGTGGTTGGATCAGATTCGACGTCGGTGCCGGTGGGAAGGCGGCGGAGGCGAGCAGGTCGGGGCCGGCCCCGCCTCGGCGAGGAGTCCGGCCGCGTGGGGGAGGCGCTCCTGGAGCTGCTCCACCACTCTCCGGTGCTGGCCGGTACCGCCTCGGCGGTGGTCTGATCGAAGGCCGAGCGGACCGGGGTCCGTGGTCCGGGGCCGATCCGGGCACCCGGTGAACGGGCGAGGAGGTGGGCTCGGCAGCGCCGCCGGCCGGCCCTGGGGAGCACGGCCCCGATGGCGCGCTCGTGGCCCAGGTGAGCCGACGACCGGCTCGCCCCCGCTGCTGGGTCCGTCCGGCGGCAGGGAGCTGGTCCAGTTGGCCCCATCCTCGGCCGTGAGCACCGTCCGGGATCTCGTGGCGCCCATCTTGGTTCGCACCCCTGGCGATGGCGGCGGCCGCCCACCCGGCTCTCCTCCCGACAGCGCTGCCCCAGGGCGTCGATCCAAACGTCGGTAGGGGGGCTGGCGTCCAACGGCCGGGAGATGACGACCTCCACCATCCGGTTCAGCTCCGAGACCGGTGGGGGCCGATCCCCTCGAGGCCCGGGCGCTGTGCCAGCCTCCGCACTCAGCGCGTGCTCGCCTCGCCCCAACCGTTACGGTCGCCAGCTCTGGGTCGGCCGCATCCTCAGCGGCTGGTCGGTCGCGGCTGTCGCCGAGGCCGCCAGCGCCTCCCGGGCCGCCGCCCACAGGTGGCGCCGTCGGCATCGGGAGGAGGGATGCAGGGTTTCCACGATCGCCCTGTCCCGTGCATCCGAGGATCGATCCCTATCCCCGCTCTGCCGACCCCATCGGCCGCCGTCCGCGACCGGCGGCCGTCGGCACCTCTCCGGCACAACGGACGTCAGTCCAACCACCCGGCGGCACCCACCCGACGACCGGAGCACCGTATACTATCAGCCGTTTCGACAACAACCTCACTCCGATCACGACTCTCGTTCACTCACCTACCGAGCACACCTCTGCCGGATCGCCTGCTGGTACCTGGATGCGGAGACGCCACCTGCCATGTTCCGGCAAACGCGGCAGCACAATCTCCAACGCGCTGTTCGGCCACATTTCCGCCACGACATCCGGAGTGCCAGGTGGCATTCCATCATACCAATGGGTCAACTGCACCGAAGCCGGGTATGCTTCCTTGAGCATCAACCTCGTCCCGCCGGCCCAATCGCCATCGACACGACCTTGCTGTCCAATTGGAATGCAACCTTGTCCAGAGAACGTCGACGACACGTGATTCACTCGCAAAGGCAACACGTTTCTCAAAGCCTCATTCACCGGCGCCGACGGCAATTGCCGCAATTGCTCAAAAGTGATGTTCGGCAAGTCACTGCCGACTGTCTTCCGGGCATCGACGTACGGCCCTACCTTCACCGTAGGCATCAGTATCCGGTCTATGCGAGCCGATCGATCCACATCCGGATCACTCCGCACCAGCCAGACAGCCTCCAGCTCCGCTCTCTCAACCATAAACATGCCCTGGCGCTGCTGTGCAGCTATCACTAGCTGCGAGGCTCCATGCAAAAAAACCACCACCCCGAGCAGCACCAGCAACGGTCGCCACCAGCCTCGCCATGGCAAATCCTTCAATAGCAAACTACATATCAACAAAACGAATACAGCTCCCACATAGACATAGCGTGACGAGCTAGCTTGCTGAGTGCCCAGAGTTGCACCTCTGGCGAGGCCAGCGAGCACATACTGCGCTACCAACCCTGCGGACATCCCCAAGCCTTGAGCACCCAGGGCACGGTAGCGCAACGTCATCAGAGCAGCGAGAGCTGCAAAACCGATCAAGGACCAATTCGAACTGAGACCTACAGTGCCTGCTACTGCAGATCCAATACCGACTGGTACGTAGCTCACGAGGCTGCCGAAAGCCGCCGCGCTCAACAAATGATCATGGGCTGCATTCTTCTGGCCGATTAGCAGCCACCAAACGCCAAAGGCGAGACCAGGTACGACCAAAGCCGCCAAGAAATGCCGTCTCCGCGAGTCGATGAATAGCTCTACCGCTACTACGACATAAAAGGCTACGCCAATATCCGAGGATGCCATCGACACCAGTAGCGCCAACCCAACTAGAATGAGTTGCCGCCAGTAGGAACGCGATTGTTCCAAAAGTAAAATCGCCAGCAGCCCAAACGCAACTGAACCTAGGAATCCAATCTGAAAGGCCCAAAGAATATTTTCGAACCCACGTCCAAGAAATAGAAGCAGCCCACATGCAGCCCCAGCCCACAGGTCCCCAGCCCGCCGGCGAATCATTAGGAACAATAGGTACGCAACACAAACATGCATGAACTCGAGCACTGCCAAGTACGGCAGATAGCTCCGGGCACCAATGAGCACTGACAACGCCTTGTATACTAGCTTAGGCACGGTTGACCAGTGTTCATTGTGTGGTTTGAAATAGTCAAACCATGACCAGTAGGGAGCTGTCAAAACGAACTCCCATTCGTCGTAGAAGAAGTCCATGGTGCGACCCAGATACAGGATCAATCCAAACGCAATGGCACAGACAGCGGGAACGATCACGCTGATGTAAGGAATCTGTACATCTGCAACAATTGGGCGACTCAATGTACGTGAAAGCCGTGTGCGTAGCGGTTCTACCACGAGATTATCGATGTTGAACTTATGCGGCATGGATGAAGAACGAATCAGCTCTTGTTGAGAATGTATGTTCCGGATGGTCCTGACTTGATCGTACTTCCATGATTCGCAGGTGGAGATAGTGCGACCCGAGTCGTGGAATTCGATCGGTGGAGCAAAGGCGACCCCTCGGTCGAAGAGGCGATCCGGTGCCCCCTAGCTGGGGTACGTGCAGCGACCCCCTTGACACCATCAGGTGTTAATCCTTGTTGCTAAGCATAGCATGGTGAGACCGTTGCCTGCCATGGCGGGATATTTCCTACGACGTCCCGCGCCGTCCTGGAGTCGCAGCAGGTGGTATATGGGCGCATACGTTCGGGTGGAGCCTACGGTTGGAGCAGGCTCTGCGAGGCCTCCCTTGTCGAAACGGCAGCGGCCAGCCACAGGTGACGAAGGCAGAATCCGCCAATGGTCCTCGTGGATCATCGACTGCACTCAGGAGACCAGCCAATGTCCTTGCCGTTCGGCATTGAGATTCATCGCCGCGTTCGCAAGGTGCTGTGGCCGCCACCCCCGTGTGGTCAGCGCTATGTTGCAGAAGCGGACTGGCGGTGCGGCACCGGGCGCGGCAAGCGGAGCGGCATCCGGTCAAGTCCTGCAACGGCCCCCGCATACAGCACCGAGACACGTGGTAGGCACCCTCAAGCTGACCATCCCGCGCCGGGCACCGGGCTCGTCCTCACCTGGGCTGCTCGAGTCCCGCCGGCGAGCGATGTGGGCCATGGTGCCGGTACCCTGCGGACCCAGTCCAGCGGGTGGTGGAGCAGCTCCAGGAGCGCCTCCCCCACGCGGCCGGACTCCTCGCCGAGGCGGGGCCGGCCCCGACCTGCTCGCCTCCGCCGCCTTCCCACCGGCACCGACGTCGAATCTGATCCAACCACCCCCAGAAGCGCCTC